>CAZNLT010000325.1:0-2524 GCA_964573705.1 uncultured Desulfobacterales bacterium | reverse complement strand
ACGAACTCGAACCGGCGCGGCGAGCCGGCGCCGAAATCCTCTTCGCCGCGGAATCTCCCGTCCGAATTCGGTTCGACGGCCGGCGATCTGGGCGACCTTGACGGATATGACAATCGGAAAAGATCACAAACGATTCCGAACTTACGCACCATCCGGCGTCGAGCAGTGCCCTGGGTTCAAAGAGAGGGCTGATCAAAAACTGTAGCGCAGCCGTACGGTCAGCAGGTCGTTGGCGGTATATTGGCCGAAACGGCCGTTTTCAGGGCCTTCGAAAACGAGCAAGGAGGCGGCCAGAAGCCAGTCGTCGCCGATGCGGTATTCGGCATAGGGCTCGCACGTCCAGCCCTGGTTTGAAAAGGAGAGTATCCCCCGCACCCCGGCTTTGAGATCGTCCCGCCAGAAGAGGTCGTTGATTTCATAAGTGATGCCATGGTCGTAGCGCTCACGGACGACATCGCCGGCGTCATGGGTGAAGGTGCCGAAATACTGGATGTTGGCGTAGCGGTTGGCGCCGAAGGTCCGGTCGATTCCCACCACCCCTTCCACCGCCGTCCGGCGTTCGTAGCCCGGCAGGGCGTCGGGAGCGGCGCTCGTCACCGGCAGATCCGGCTTGACGGCCAGCTCCCCGCGGATGGTGGACCGGCTAAGCCCCTTGGCGAAGTTGACGCCGAATGCGGAAAAGACGGGATGAACGGGCGTCAGCCGCGGCATCGCATCCCCGGTTTCGTTCTGGATGATTTCCCGCTTGAGAACGGGCGCATCCAGGTAGCCGTAAAAGCCGATCAGGGCCAGATCCCAGCCGGAAAACGTTGCGGCCAGCCGCAGGCCGAATTCCGCATCCTTGAACAGTGCATCGGGCTCTTCGGGTTCTTCCAGCAAAAGGAGCCCCCGGGCGTCGGCTTCACGAAGCGCCTTCAGTCCCCGGCTTTCCCAGGCCGAGCCCGGGGCATTGAGTTCGTTGACCCGGGCCAGCGGAATCACGACGGTCTCCAAGATGGCTTCCTGCACCGCCCCCGCCGTGGGAAGGCGGACGATGCTCTGCCCGAGGAGAATGGGCACGCGGGAATCCGCCCGGCCGGAAGCCACCGGGTCCCGATGATCGAGCGGATTGATCAGATCCAGGGGATTGATGCCGTCGCCCGTGCCCCAGCGCAGCATCTTGCGCCCGAGGGCGACATCGATGCCGGCGGTGTCGAGGGTGACGAAGACCTCCTCCGGATGAACGCGAAGCGGCTTGTGGTCGTCGGATAAATCGGCCGCCGCCGGATCGATATCGATGGCGGCCGATGCGAAAAACCGCCGGGACGGCGCGTTGCGTGGGGAACTGCTTTGGAACAGGCCGCCCTCGGCTTCGAGCCAGAACCGCTGGCGGGTGGATATGGCGTCGCCGTCGGTGGTCCGCACCTGATTGCGGCTTTCCAGGTAGCCGTGAAGCCCGGCGGTGAGCCCTTTCCGGGCGCCGTTTTGCCCAATCCCGGACGCGGCGGCGTCCTCGGGCCCCGTCTGAAACACGGGATCATCGGCGAACGGGTCGGTTTCCGATCCGAAAGGGTCGCCCTCAATGCCTTCGTAAACCCCCGGCTCGCCATCGCCGCCCGCCAACGGCTTCACCGAAAGCGCGGCGCCGGGGGCATCCCCCTGCCGGGCATGGGCGAGGCCCGCCGCCAGCACCAGGAACACCAGCAGCGCGGCCGGCCATTCGCCGCTCCAGCACCCCATGCTCAGCGCTTCAGGCCGCTTTGCAGAAACAGGGCGTCGTCCAGCCCCTGATTGTAGTCGATATCCGAGCGTTGAAACAGGGTGCGGGTTTTGCGCCGGGGGGTCTCGAACATGCTCTTGGTGATGGTCCAGATGCCGTCGATCGGTTCGAACCCGCCGTGGGTGGCGGTTTTCAGAAGTTTTCCCCGCTTGTCGTAGTAGTCGACCCGGACCGGCAAAAGGATGTCCTTGCGAATGAATTGAACCCGCTTGGCGTAGTTGGTGTCTTTTTTCAGTTCCGGGCGGGGGACCGATTCGATGACGTAACAATCGGCCCCCGCAACCGATTGGCTGCCCATAAGGGTGTGCAGATCGTCATCCACGGCCCGGTCTTCGATATCCTCGTTGGACAGATCCGAGCGCATGAAGGCCCCTTTTTTGCCGCCGCCGCTGATGCGCCGCACCAGGCTTTCCGCGGGCAGATAGACCCACATGTCACCCTCCCGAGCCGGATCGTCGTATGACCAGGTCAGGTAAGCGGTGCCGCGCACGTCGGCCGGTTCGATGAAGCGGATGAGGGTCCGCTCGTCCTTGAGGTTTTCGCCGTATTGCTTGGTCATCACCTGCATGCGCCGCACCAGCTTCTGACCGCCTCGCTCGATGACCATTGCGGCGGAAAGGGAGGCGTCTTCGCTGGTGTCCACCCGGTCCACCCGGATCATGATGTCGCGGCCGCTTTCCGCGGCGGCCATTGCCGGGACCGAGATCAGAAAGAGAATCATCAGCCGTTCAAGGATGCGTTTCGCCATTGTGTCCTCCTGTCGCG
>CAZNLT010000324.1:0-2527 GCA_964573705.1 uncultured Desulfobacterales bacterium | reverse complement strand
TCGATATTCGGCAGTATAATCGATCAAGATACCAAGTTCATCAAGGGATGAGGGATAATAGTCGTTTTCTGCGAAAAAACCTTCCATGCTCCTCATGATAATATCGAGAGCATCTTTGGCGCGATCCTGTTTGGAACGACACTGGTTGCATGGCGTCATGTCTTGACAAAGGCTTTCCCGCCCCAGATAATGCCAGGAAATCTGCTGCGCATCCGCAGGTGTCGTTTCACCATCCCCGTTAACATCACAGGATAATTCACCGCAGGGGGCGCCAAAGCTTGTGGGGCAGACATTCAGGTACAATTCCAGGCACAATTGCGCATCCGTCTCATCGATTCTGCTGTCACCGTTGATGTCGCAGTCGGCCCCGAAAGCAGTAAGCGCATTTGCTGAAAAGAGGAGAATGATCATTAAACCGATCCATCTGAAGAACCGTAGATTAATTCCGTTTGGGCAAAAGGAATTCTCGAGTTTCATTCGCATCCTGACAGTACCTCCATATACATCGATAGGGGTGGGTGACAAAAAGATCAAACCATGAGAAGAAAGAGGCCGAAGGCAAGCGCTATATAAAGAAGATGGCGAATGGACCGCCCGGGAGGCTTTACGTTCGGCAGTCCCGCTGCCCGAAAGCGATCGGACCGGAAGCTTTGCGCCCCTGCCTTGCGGCAGGTTTGCCTTTTACAAACGAGAATTGTGGAGTTATATAAACCGGAGGGATCTATATTGTATGTGATAAATTCACGCAAAAGATGCGATATGGCTAAAATCCAGGAAAAGAAACTGGAGCTGTTGCGGCGGGATATTCGAGAAGGGCTGGAGAGCGGCGATCCTACGCCTTGGAATCTGGATGAGTTTCTACAAGAAGTCCGACGAAGACGTATGGCATTGAAAAAAGAAGAGCCGGCGACGTAATGCCGGTCGTGGTCAAGTGTCCTGGGGAGTGGAAATCGTCCGTGTGCTTCATGGTTCACGAGACCTGGACAGCATTTTTACATGATGACCATTCAAAAGGGGACGGGCAAATCCCACGAAAGAGATTTGCCCGTCCCAAGCAGATTCTTTTAGCAGATTCGGATCAGCCCTTCTCAACAATCCCGTAAACCGCCGCCAACGCCTCATCCAGCTTCTCCGGCTTGGAGCCGCCTGCCTGGGCCATATCGGGCCGTCCGCCCCCGCCGCCGCCGACGATGGCGGAGACCTGTTTGATGATGTTGCCGGCGTGGTATTTGCCGGTGAGATCTTTGGTGACGACGGTGATGAGCATGGCTTTGCCGTCGGAACCGCTGCCGAGGACCAGGATGCCGGATTTGATCTTGTCCCGGAACTTGTCGGCGGCGTCCCGCAGGGCCGCCGGAGTATCGGCCGCCACTTTTTTGGCCAGCACCCGGACATCCCCCACCGTGCGGATTTCATCCTCGATGGAGGCCGCAGACATGGTGGCCATTTTGGCCTTGAGCCGCTCCACTTCTTTTTCCAGGGTTTTCTGGTGGGATAGGTGTTTCTCCAATCGCTCCACCAGGTTTTCCGGCCGATCCTTGAGAAGCCCCGCGGCTTCCCGCAGGGTGCGGGCGGTGCGCTGGACATGGGCCACCGCCGCAGCCCCGGTCATGGCCTCGATGCGCCGGACCCCGGAGGCGATGCTCGACTCGCCCACGATCTTGAAAAGGCCGATGTCGCCGGTCATGCGAATGTGGGTGCCGCCGCAGAGCTCTTTGCTGAAATCGGCCAGGGAGATGACCCGGACCCGGTCTCCGTATTTTTCTTCGAACAGGGCGGTGGCGCCGGACTGAAAGGCCTCTTCGGCGTCCATTTCCTTGATCTCCACCGGCACGTTCCGGCGCACCCGGGCGTTGACCCGGGTTTCGATCTCTTCGAGTGTTTCCGGCGCCACCTGAGAGAAATGGGTGAAGTCGAACCGGAACCGGTCCGGCGCCACCAGGGAGCCGGCCTGCTTGACATGGTCTCCCAGCACCTCCCGAAGCACCGAATGAAGAATATGGGTGGCGGTGTGGTGACGGGCGGTGGCCTGGCGGGCTTCCGGGTCCACGGTCAGGGTGACGATGTCGCCCTTGTGGGCGGTGCCGGAATCGATTTTCCCCCGGTGAATGACCAGCCCGGTGGGATCCTTGATGGTGTCGGTGACCCTCATTTCAAACCCCGGACCGGTAATGACGCCCACGTCCCCCACCTGCCCGCCGGATTCGCCGTAGAAGGGGGTCCTTGCGGTGACCGCCTCGATCTCTTCTCCGGTGTCGGCCTCGGAAACCGCCTCCCCGTTTTTGACCAGAAGCAGAATGTCGGATTCGCAGGAGAGGGTCCGGTATCCCACGAATTCTGGAATGATGCCCTGGGCCGAGAGGTTTTTATAGGCCTCGCTGATCTGGGTGAAGCTGGCGGTGGGGCGGGATTTCTCGCGCTGCCGGGCCATATTCTGATCGAAGGTGTCCATATCGAGGGTCATCTCCCGGTCCCGGACGACGTCCCGGACGATGTCCACCGGAAAGCCGAAGGTGTCGTAGAGCTT
>CAZNLT010000323.1:0-2587 GCA_964573705.1 uncultured Desulfobacterales bacterium | reverse complement strand
AGCAGACCTTCGGATCTGGATTGATGAGGCGATCACCTCCACCTCGGATCAGATGGTTGATACGGAGCTGGTTCTCATGGGCCACAGCATGGGCGGGCTGGTCTCCCGGGCATACATGGAGGAGCAGGAGCATCTTATGGGAAGCTTTGCCGACCGCAAGGGCGGGGAGCGGGTTCGAAAACTGATCACCCTCGGAACGCCGCACCACGGCTCACAGGCTGCAAACGATACGGCCCGGGATGCAGGAGAGGGCTGGAATGATATGCTGGAGATCGTCGATCTGATTTTCTGGCAGGGAATCGGCCTTGAGGATCCGAACCGATCGGATCTGCGCTGGGACAACTACAACAACATGCAAGGCCTTTCCCCGGGATATGAAGGGGAGAAGAATACCTGGCTTTCGGCCTTGAATCAGAACAGCGTCTATTCGGAGAAGATTATCGCCTATGCCGGGGGCGTCGAGGGCCTGGTCTCCGGCCAGATCAGCGACCGCTACTCCCTGAAGCTGCTGTGGGAGCAACTTCGAAACAGTACGCCCACCCAGTTCAATGGATTGTACAGCGTATGCACATCATCGGGAATTCTCCCCGGAAAGAACAATTGGATCTACCCCTTCAAAGGCCCCTATGATTCGGACCGCCCCTTCACCTTTCGGATGAAGCTCTGCTTCTGCGGGGTTCTGCTGGAAAAGATGTACGACAAAAACAACGACGGCCTCGTGCCGACGGACAGCGCGGATTACATAGACGGCGGCGTTGGAAAGACCCGATGGTTCGAAGGCTTCGACCACTGGGATCTGAAATCGGATCGGATAGGTCAGCCGGCCGAGCTGATGCTCCGGCTTCAGGAGGATCTGGAAATCCCGAAGCCGGATCTGAATGATGTCATCACAGTGCTGAAAACCTTGGCCGGGATTTCGGTTTCAACGGATAACCTCATGGATCTTGACAAGAACGAAAACCAGCGCCTCGACATGGCAGATGCACTGATGCTGCTGCAGATCCTTTCGGGCATTCGGTAACGCAAGATGATGCCGATACTATCGCGCTATTTACCGATGCTGCGGTTATTTCCGGGATGGTCAGAAATTCGTGGAGTTCCTTTATGGAAATCGGAGCGGTAATATGTGTAAAAATCCATTATGAATCTCCTGATGGTAAATTGGTCTGATTAACAAAAGCGACGATACTATATACGCTCCGGTTCATCTCCCCGAAGCAGTTGAAGCAGCCGTTCGCTCAGAAAGAGGATCGACTCGATATCCAGATGCCGGGTGATGGTCGCGTCAAAGAGTAGCTTGATTCTCGCCGCCACCCCCTCGGCCGGGGTCCGCGGCCCAGTACATGAGCAGTACCGGAACCCTCGGCAGGGGCGTGAATTTCATGGCCAGATCGGCCCAAGGATACTGATCCGTCACATCTTCACCGCCGGCTGATTGCCCTGCGGACTTGAGTTCTTCCCGCTTTCCGGCAAAATGTTCTGACAAGGGTTTCTCCACATGGGCCCGCATGGATTTGACCTTGGAGACCGTGTTGGGAAACTCCTGGAAACCTTTCCAGTCCCCTTTGGGCATTACATCGCCCCCCTGGGAGAGGTGATTGAAAATCAAGACCTGCTCCCATCGGTTCAGGGGCGATCCGTCCGCCTTTTCCAGTGCCCCGGGCCTGATGAGAAGCGTCTCTGTGAAATAGGGGAGCCGCAGTGCCGGTCCGGAATCGGTCTCGATGATCTCGCCGCCGATGCGGGCCGGCAGATCCTCGACGGCCATGGACGCGGCCCGCTCCTTTGCCCAGGCCAGAGCGCTTTGGGCCGGGTCCTTTTTGAGCCATTTTCCCTCGGCATACTGTGCCGCCAGCTCTTTTTTGGCCGGTTCCAGAAGTTCCCGCGGGATGTGGGGGCAGTTTTCCAGCGGGTGCTTTTCCGAGACCACCATGCTGGCAAAGGCCAGGCAGGTGGGAAAGCCGCACTCCCGGCAGTTGGTTTTGGGCAGCAGCTTCTGGTAGATATCGACGATGGAGAGCGGCATGGAGGGCTCCTTTACGGGGTGATCTTTTCGGAGCCGACTTTGGGCAGCTCCGTCTCATTATAGACCGCAAAGCCTGTCAAATCCACATTCGCGGAAAACGCGGTCCCCTTCCGCTGATAGAGAAGGAGAAGGGTCTTCTCATCCACAAGCCGGTGGCCCAGGAACCGGTCGATGCGGTCCAGAATCTCCTTGTAATTTCTTCCGTCCGGAGCGGAGAGGGCCACGGTCTGGAGATCATCGGGGGTCAGCCGCTCATCTTTGTTGGTATCGGATTTCACGATTCTGTACAGGATGGCCCGAACCACATCTTTATCCGATCGAACCGCCCCTCCCGAAAGGAGATCCATCTCGATGATCAGGTAGGCATTGGTGTCGAAAAGCCAGTCTTTTTCGTTGTTTTGGCCATTGATGAAGAGATAGTTCCGCACGGAAGATGCGGATTTGCTGTAGTAGGACTGGGCATACCGCTGATCCGAGTTCAGCGGAACCATGACATAAGGGGTTCCCGGGATGGATGACATATAGCCGATCTGCCACTTCTCCTCGACATCGCTGTCGGGC
>CAZNLT010000322.1:0-2629 GCA_964573705.1 uncultured Desulfobacterales bacterium | reverse complement strand
ACAGCATCTGAGCGCCGATCAGGCTGTCTCTGACTGAAAAATGATAGTCGGGGGAGGAGATGCGATGGGACATGAAACTCCCCCTTATTTGGTTCCGAAGATTTTATCTCCGGCGTCGCCGAGCCCGGGCAGGATATAGCCGATGTCGTTGAGCTTTTCATCCACCGCCGCCACATAGATATCCACATCCGGATGGGTCTCCTGCAGGCGTTTGAGCCCCTCGGGGGCCGCCACCAGAAAGATTCCCCGAATCTGTTTGCAACCCGACTCCTTGATCAGGTCGATGGTGGCCGTCAGGGTGCCGCCGGTGGCCAGCATCGGGTCCAGAATCAGGGCGATCCGCTCCTCCATCTGGCTGGTCAGCTTTACGAAATAGCGCACCGGCTCCAGGGTCTCCTCGTTTCGATAGAGGCCGACCACGCTGACCCGGGCCGACGGGATCATGTCGATCACCCCGTTCATCATGCCGAGTCCGGCCCGAAGGATGGGCGCCACGGTGATCTTTTTTCCCTTGATGGACTGAACCTCGACCGGCCCGGCCCACCCGGCAATGGTGGTGGTTTCGGTTTCCAGGTCCTTGGTGGCTTCATAGGTCAGCAGCCGGGCCACTTCGGATGAGAGGTCCCGAAAATCCTTGGTCGAGATGTCGTGTTTTCGCATGAGCCCCAGTTTGTGCTTGATGAGCGGATGATCGGCGACGATGACGGACACGGTGCCTCCTTAACGTGACGGCTGGTGAAGGAAAATGAGCGAAAACGATGGAATTAAAAAAAGCCGAGGGAGCGGGTAAAGGTGTATTTGGCGGGCTCCTTGATCAGCTTGTCCAGAGAATAGCCGGTCTCTCCGGCCGGTGCGGTAAAGGGCAGGGCCACCAACCAGACGGCGGACCCGATGATGGTCGCCCCCAAACCGGCCGGACGGACCAATAACAGGTCGAGGATCATGAATCCGGCGGTGGTTTCCTTGTGCTGCTCAAAAGGGTCCTGAGCCCGGGCGGATGTCGCCGGGAGAAGGAAGAGGACGGATACCAAGACCCAAACGGTGACGGCATATCTGGTACGGTGATGCATGGATGCCTCCTTTCGAAACAGTGATTCGGGTATGGATTGGGGTGTACGCTTTCACCGCCCGGTGAACATCCATTCGAATCGGGAGAGGGATTAGGGGTTGAATGCGGGTTCGGTTCGATTTATAGTCGGCGTTTTATCGACCCCGATCTTATCGAACTCGGTTTAATCGAGACCGGTCGACCAACCCCCTGCCCCTGATGGGTAAGCGACACCGGATACCGGTGGATGCAAAGTAGAAAAAGGCGGTTGATGTGTCAAGCAAAAAGAATCCGCATACCCACCGTTTCGCCGTTGATCCGCCGTGAACGACGCCTCCACCCACATCGAGGTGGCGGTGGCCCTGCCGGTGGACCGCACCCTGACCTATGCGGTCCCGGCCCCCCTGGCCGCGTATGCCGCTGTCGGCAAGCGGGTGCTGGCGCCTTTGGGCCGCCGTCGGGTAACCGGCTATGTTCTGGGTCCGGCCAACCCGGACGGCGGGTACCGAATCAAGCGCATTCTGGACGTGCTCGACGAGGTGCCGCTGTTCCCCCCGGAAATGGTTCCTTTTTTCCGCTGGATCGCCGATTATTACATGCATCCCGTCGGAGAGGTGATCAAATGCGCCCTGCCCGGGGGGCTCACCGTCTACGACTGGGTGGTCCTCTCGGTGACGGAAGCGGGAAGGCAGGCCCTGTCGGTGAATTCCCCCACGCCGCCGGAAATCGATCTGCTGCGCCATTTAACGGAAAACGGCCCCTGCCGAATGAAGGACCTTCCCGATACCGTAAAAAAGAACCTGCCGGCGGCGGTGATTCCGGTCCTGGAAGACAGGGGATGGGTGGTTCGCCGCAGAGAACTCCGGGGCGGCATTACCCGGGCCAAAACCGAGCGGTTTGTCGCTCTGCCCGAGGAAACCGTTCCGGTTGAGGGGCTTTCCGAAACCCGGCAAAAAATTCTGCGGGCACTGGCCGATTCCGGGGAAATGTCGATTCCCGAGCTGAAAAAACAGGTCCCCACGGCGGCCAATCTGGTCCGTCCCATGGCCGACGCCGGGCAGGTGGTCTTATCGGAAAAACCGGTCTACCGGGACCCCTTCGGCGAACCCATCGCACCCGACACCCCCCGGCGCCTGACCGGCGAGCAGGACCAGGTGGTATCGACCCTTCTCGAATCTTCAGGCAAAGGGTTCCGGACCTATCTTCTGGCCGGGGTGACCGGCAGCGGAAAGACCGAGGTCTACCTTCAGTCGGCCCGCGCGGTGCTCGACCGGGGGCTGCCGGTCCTGGTGCTGGTTCCGGAGATCGCTTTGATTTCCCAGATGGAGCGGCGGTTCCGGGCCCGGTTCGGGGAGCGGGTGGCGGTGCTCCACAGCGGACTCTCCGACGGGGAGCGGTACGACCAATGGGTGCGGATTCTTCAGGGGAAGGCCCCGGTGGTGATCGGGGCCCGATCGGCGGTGTTCGCGCCGTTGCCGGCCTTCGGCATGATTATCGTGGACGAAGAGCACGATACCTCCTACAAGCAGGGTTCGGATCTGCTCTACAACGGCCGGGACCTGGCGGTGGTCCGGGCCAAGC
>CAZNLT010000321.1:0-2641 GCA_964573705.1 uncultured Desulfobacterales bacterium | reverse complement strand
CTGCATTTTGGATGAATGATTCTGGCTTTAATCTATTTTGATCTGCTATTGCTCGTTGAGGCGGAAATAACGTAAAAAGAAAAAATAAAAATAAAAATAAAATTTTTGATGAGGTACCCTTCACGTTTGGGATCCCCTTGATCAACTCTTCGAGAAAATCGGCTGTTGCGCTTGTATTCAGAAACTTTGCCACTACTGATCCTCCAGGTGTCCACAATTTTGTTTAAGATTTTCCAACACGAGAACCGTACTTTTCAAGCAGACTTAAAAAATATAGAAACTTACCTTTGGACGCAAAAAAAGTGCCCTAAACGAAATTAAATTAATCAGCAACGATGCGGTTTGAGAATGGGTGCATAAATTCTTAACACTCAGAAAATAACAAAATTTGTCAATTGTAATCGCAATAATTGGCAAGGAGTTCAGGGAAAATGTTCCGGAGAAATTCAATTCAATCCGGGGAACTGGTAAAAAAAAAGCGGCCACGGGTCACACCCGAAGCCGTTCTGAAAAAGGATACTTGATTGACGCATCACGAAAGAGAGTAGTAGCTAAATTCCGGTCGCCGCACAATAACCTATTCCCCATCCAACGCCCGCCGCACTTTATCCCCCAACCCCTTCCTCGAAAATGGCTTCTGAAGAAAATGCACCCCCTCGCCCAGAATCCCATGCTCCGCGATCACATCGTCCGTGTACCCCGACATGAACAGGTATTTGAGATTCGGATACAGCTTCCCCAGCCGTTTCGCCAGCTCTCCGCCGTTCATTTCGGGCATGACCACGTCGGTCATGAGCAGATGAACCTCACCGGCATGTTCCCGGGCCAGGTCGATGGCCTTGGCCGGGGTCTCCGCCGCCAGGATGACATAGCCGAGGCGTTCCAGCATCAGGGTCGTCATCTTCAGGATCGCCGGTTCATCCTCCACCAGCAGAATCGTCTCACTTTCCCCCGACCCGGGCTGGGGCGCACCCGGCCCGTTCTCCGGCCGGGTTTCCGCCGATACGTGCGCGGGCAGGTAGATGCGAAAGGTCGTGCCCTGCCCGGGCTCGCTCTCGACCTGGACAAACCCCCGGTTCTGCTTGATGATACCGTATACCGTGGCCAGGCCGAGGCCGGTGCCTTTGCCCACCGGCTTGGTGGTGAAAAAAGGCTCGAACAGGTTGTCGAGGGTCTGCGGGTCCATCCCGCATCCATCATCGCGGACCGTCAGCAGCACAAAGTCGCCGGGGATGCATTCGGCCGAATCGGCGCAATCGGATTCGTCGAAAGTCCGCGTCTCCATCTCGATGGTGAGCCTGCCCACACCCCCGATGGCGTCCCGGGCGTTGATGCAGAGGTTGGCCAAGACCTGATCGATCTGGGACGGGTCCATTCGGACCGGCCGCACCCCCGCGCCCGGCCGCCAGACCAGATCGATATTCTCCCCGATAAGCCGCTGAAGCATGGTGAGCATCCCCCCCACCGTCCGGTTGAGATCGAGCACTCTGGGGGAAATGGCCTGTTTGCGGGCGAACGTCAGGAGCTGCCGGGTGATGTCGGCGGAGCGGCGGGCTGCCTTGAAGATCTCCTTCAAGTCGTCATGTACCGGATCATCCGGGGCCGCCTTTTCCATCGCCAGTTCGGTATGGCCGAGGATGACCCCGAGCATGTTGTTGTAATCGTGCGCCACGCCCCCGGCCAATCTTCCCACCGACTCCATCTTCTGGGCTTGTCGAAGCTGGTCTTCGAGGTTTTTCCGATCGGTGATGTCGAGGTTGACCACGATGGCGCCGTCGATGTTGCCCTGGCCGTCGAGCACCGGCGCCGTATAGTTGAGGATGGTCTTTCGTTTGCCGTCGAAGGTTTCGATTTCCAGGAGTTCGTCCATGACGGTGACCCCGTGGCGGATCGTCTTCGTCAAAGCCCAATCCTCGGGTTCGACCGGTTTCCGTTCCGGCAGTCGCCAGGCCTTGAACACCCCGTATTCGGAAATCGGAACCGTCGGTTCGGCGCCCCAGATCAGTATCCCCATCGGATTGCCGCGCAGCAGGGTGCCCTCTTTATCCACGAACCAGAGCCCGATGGGCAGAATCTCGAATATTTTCTGGAGCTGGTTTTCCCGTTTGCGCAGGATTTCGGTGGCCAGCTTACGCTCCGTGATATCCTGCATGGTCCCCACCAGGCGCTGGATTTTTCCATCCGCGTCCTTCTCGGCCATCCCCCTTGCCACGCAGTGGCGGATCTCGCCGTCGCCCCGAACAGCGCGAAGTTCCAGCTCATACCCGGTGCCGTCGGTCACGCAGCGGTGGACCGCCTGCTGCAGACGGCCCATATCCGCCGCGACATAGAGGTCCGGATGCTCGGCAAAGGAGGGAGCCCCTCGGGCGGGGTCCCGCTGAAAAATCCGAAAGAGCTCCTCGGACCAGCGCACCCGGTCCTCGGCGATGTCCCACTCCCAACTGCCCAGGTGGGCGATTCGTTCGGTGCGGGCCAGCATCGCCCGACTGTCCCGCAGATGCTGCGCCGCCTCGACCTTGTCCAGACCAAGATCGCGCCGAACCCGAAGGGCGCCTTCGGCTTCGGCGAGCCGGCATTTCAGTTCTTCATAGGTGGGGGATTTTCTATTCAAGGTGTGAACGTCTCTAAAATGGTTTTTTGG
>CAZNLT010000320.1:0-2667 GCA_964573705.1 uncultured Desulfobacterales bacterium | reverse complement strand
CCATCCATTCGGCCCATCAATTGTCGTGCCCGGTGATTTTCCTGCAGGGGCTGGAAGATGAAATCGTTCCGGCGAATCAGGCCGAGAAGATGGTGGAAATCCTGAAAGAGAAAGGGATTCCGGTGGCCTATCTGCCTTTCGAAGGTGAGCAGCACGGATTTCGTCGATCCGAAAACATCAAACGCGCTTTGGATGCCGAATTCTATTTCTATGCAAGGATTTTCGGCTACACCCCGGCCGATCCCATCGAACCGGTTCCCATCGCCAATCTTTAAATACCAACATGGAGGCGCCTCATGCCCGATGACCTCAAAGCCCGAATCCGCAGGTCCCTTGCCAATCTGACCACCCTGGAAATCATCACCGCCGTGGGCCATGTCCGATACGGCGCAAAAGAAGGCGGGGAAGGGGGTCGGGATTTTCCAGACCTCGATTACGACCGCGATCCCAAAGTGATGCTCTCCAAGATCGACCTGCTTCAAGGGGATATCAAAACCATTTTCAATGAAGAGTTCGTGACCGGGAAATATCAGGGGCTTCGGGAATTTCATGAGGCCCGGGAAAAAGAAGGGCACGAGATCATCCGGAAAAACATGGAAGCCCTGGAGCGGCTCTGGAATCTGATCAACGCCCACGGAGAGGAATAGGCATGGCTGACTTGTCTGAGCGGTTCCGCACCATTGCCCAGGATCTCACCCATATCGAGGTCAACACCATCCTGAAGCCGACCATGACCGGTCGCAAAATGCCTAAACCCCGCCATGCCCTTATCGAAATCGCCCAGCGGTATTGCACCAAGCTGGCGGAACTGGGGTTTCCGATGCCGGCGGAGGAAAAGCGGCCGGGAAGCTTCGAATACTTCGACCGAATTCGGGAGCGGGCCCATGAAGCGGTCCTGGATCTTCAGCATCGGGCCAAGGAGGATTCCTTAACCGAACCGGAGCAGGTGGATCTGGTGATGGCTTTTCGAATCAAGACCATGTCCGACCAGATCAAGGGTATTTTCAATAACCTGAAGCACCGGGGCGAGGAAGACTGGGACAACCCCTATTCTCATCGCGAGGTGGAGGAGCGGTTTCCTCCGCTCCATCTGGAGCCGGACGAGGTGGTGTCGATCCGCAAGATCTGGGAAATGGGGCTGGAGGAGATCGCCATGCAAACCATCATTCAACTCGACGGGGATGTGGTGACCCGTATTCAGCCCTGTTTCGCCGATGGAAATAGCAGCCTCCTTCACCTTCTTCACAACGAAAGCGTCACCATCTCCATTGATTTCTGGGGAGAGTTGATCCGGATCGTCAAGGAATTCTTCAAGGGCCTGTTTGATTCGCCTCTGACCAAGCGGTAAGTCGGTGAAGTTCGGAGACGGAATTCGCATGGTGCATCAACTCCTGGTCGACGGAGGTGTCGAAATCCGCACCCTGGAGTCCGAAAGCCCTGATTCCGGGAATTCCGGGAACGGTGATGGAAACCGGGTCCTGATTCGCACCCTGATTCAGACCGACGCGGATATCATGACCCATCTTTGTCCCTCGGTGTTGGCACGTCCGGAAATCTGTCAACGACACCTGCGGAATATTCAAAATCATGTGGACACCCTTCGGCGGCTGCGGCGGAATGTCGGGTTTGCGGTGCTCGGTTCCCGGGGGGCCGGCGGACTGCTGTTGGGAGTTTCCGCTTGGGACGGTTGGTCCGGTCTGTGGCGGGAGCATCTGTTCTGGACCGCGGGCGGAATCGTGTTCGGTTCCATTCTGGTTTTCGGAAAATTCATTGCGCTTCGGCTGTTTCGTCTTTATTTTAGGAGAAAATTGGGAACTTGATCGGCGCATCGATCGGCTCATCCTTGCCGGAGAGACGTGAAGCTATTTTCGATAACCCAAATATTCGCCGAACTGACGATACCCCTATGACCGAAACCGCCACTGAATCCACAACCGCATCCCCCTCACCGGCCCGGGCCCGAATTCTGGCCATCTCTTTGTCTTTTCTGGTCAGTCTGGCATTGATGGCGATCAAGTTCTTCGTCTATCATCTCACCGGGTCCTCGGCCATTCTCTCGGATGCGCTGGAATCGATCATCAATGTGGCGGCCAGCGCCTTTGCGCTGGTCAGCATCATCATGGCGGCCAAACCGCCGGATGAAAGCCATCCTTACGGCCACGGCAAAATCGAATTCTTTTCGGCCGGTTTCGAGGGGGCCCTGATCGTGCTGGCGGCCATCGGCATTTTCACGGTGGGGATCGAAAACCTGCTCTTCCCCAAACCCTTGCCGCGACTGGATACCGGTCTGTTGATTCTGTTCGGGGCCGGGGTGGTGAACCTGCTGCTGGGGATCATCCTGATCCGGGTGGGCCGCCGGACCCGGTCCCTGGCCCTGGAAGCGGACGGCCGACATGTGCTCACCGATGTCTATACTACCGCCGGCGTGCTGGCGGGTCTGTACCTGGTGCGGTTTACCGACTGGTACCGGATGGATGGCCTGATCGCCTGTCTGGTGGGGCTTAATATTATCTTTTCGGGGGTGGGGCTGATGCGGGAATCCTTCGCCGGTCTGATGGATGCCTCCGACCCCCTGCTTCTGGATGAAATCACCCACCTGGTGGCCGAAAACCGCCGGCCGGCCTGGATCGACATTCATCAGCTGCGGGCCTGGCGATCCGGAAGCGA
>CAZNLT010000319.1:0-2740 GCA_964573705.1 uncultured Desulfobacterales bacterium | reverse complement strand
GTCACCGGGAAAGCAGTCGGCAACCCTGATCTGGAGCTCGAAGGCAAAGTCGAAAATCAGGAAGGAAAGGTCCAGGGAAAGGCCGGCGGTTTAAAGAAGGTTGTGGGCAAATAGACCGTTTTTTCATGCGCCGGGCCGCTTCCGGCCCGGCGTGGATTTAAAATTACCTAAAGAAGAGGGGTTTTGGCTCATACGCGGCCGGATTGGCGCCCGGCTCCACCATAACGGTGACATCAAGGCGCTCTCCGCCGATCCGTTCCAGAAAATATTGCTGCGGCAGGATACCGGCAAAAACGGAGATCTTTTCGGCCCCATATCCGATGTCTGCCGAAACGCTGAGACAGCCGATCCAGACGCAGATCAAACAACAAAAAAAAGTCCCTTCTTCATCCTCAATCCTTCCATCCCTTTATGTTATGACAGGCAATCCATGCAACCTCATTGCATCATGCAATTAATTTGCACGGAAGTCAAGGAGGATCAAATCCAGGGCGCATCGTTTCATCGGCAAAAACCGCCTCGCAAAAATTGATCAGCGTGAACTTCACCTCCCGGCCCCGTTCGATGGAATGATCATCATCCAGGGCAAGTTCATCTTTATAGTGGGATCGAAGGTATTCATCAGCCCGACCGATTCGCTCCAGCAGGGTCCGGGCCGGCTGGATCTGGGAGTAGCAGTTTACAATGGTGCGGATATCGGATGTCTTTGCATCCAGGGCATGGGCCTGATTTTTCGATTCATCGAGCAAGGTCAGCACCATCTTCAAAAGCCCCACCGTCAGCCGGGGCGTGAAATCAAAGACCAGAACGGCAAAGGCATATTTGATGTTCGCGGCATAGGTTTTTAAAAGGACAGCATTGTCATAGAGCTGAAACGACTGAAAGATGTGCTCAAAGAACTCCGCCTCCTCTTCCGGGGAATATCCTTTTCCCTTTTCCGGCAGCCTTTGGGCCCATCCCAGGCTGCAGAAGAATTCCATTGCCGTCTGCCGGAAGATGTCGAAGCGATCCGTCAACACCCCCGCATCCTCCCCGGCAGCGGCAAAAGCCTGCTCATCGGCCTCGAGAACCCGCTGAACCGCACAGATCCGAAAACACCAGTGAAGCGAGCGCTTCCCCTTTCCGCTGGGGGAGATGGTTCGGCCCTTTTCAAAACAGCGCCGGGCATTTGTCAGGTTCTTCATCACCTCATCCCGCAGCGTTTTCCGATGGGCTTCATCGTGGGTTTTCCTGCACATGCTGAACATCCGCCGGGCCAGACATAAATAGACCTGCCCCAGCTCGCAGAAGACCTCCTCATCCTCCACCCGGCACTTTTCGATGATGAATTCCCCCTCGTTTACGGCCTCGGCAAAAGATATCCGGGCTGCGGAGAATTCCGGTTGATACAGCGCGATGTTGAGTCGGATGATCATGCGGACCGCGCGGGCCACCACATGGAAGGGATGGATGGCCAAAAGGATGGAGATAAAGCCGTCGGCCTCGTGAAACATCCCCTTTGCAAGACAGGTCTTGGCGATCTCGATGATAAGCAGACTGTTTTCCAGGTGTTTGTAAACCGATGCCAGCACCGGATTCTCCCGAACATCTGAAATGGCAAGGCTCTTTTTGAAACGGCGGTATCCGGAAGAATCCCCGGGCAGGCTTTTGACAAGCGGCGGCACAAAATCGTAATAGATATGGCTCCAGAGAGAGTTGACACACCAGACCCTCAGGGTTTCGCCGTCGTACAGCCTCACCTCCCGGGGAGGATGGCGGAAAACGACTTTGATCTCCGAGAGGTTGGCGCAAAGATGCACAAAGGGCGTCATCCGGATCAGATCTTCCTCCGACAGCCGGGCCTTGAGCATGGCCTGGATGAACATATCCAGATCCGTGAAACCGCCCGCGGCAATCGCTATCACGATATGGCTGCCCAGCCCGCTGAAGCTGTTCAGGTTCCACCGGATCAGCATCTGGTGGGCCAGGGCCATGCCATTGCGCAGCGCCCGTGAATAGAGGGTAAGATCCCCGGCATATCCTTTGAGCCTCGGGATATTGACAAAGACGGTGGTGGCCGCGCTGGTCACCTGCCGGGGGTCGATATAGAACATCTCCAGACTCTTCATGCACTCCATCAGCTCCCCTTTCAGCCATTCAACCGCCTCGGGCGACAGCACATCCCCCCGGCCCGTCACCTGAAAAGCGATCCGGACCCCGGCATTTTGGTCTGTTTCGCTCTGGGGGTCTGCGCGCTTCTTCATCTCCATCAGGGTTAGAAAATTCCATCCCCAATAGGGCCGGTTCAGACCGATCCAGAACGCGATGACCCGAAGCAGGTTCTGCTTTGCCCGGGTATTGGGATTGAAATTCTTCCGCATCCGGCTGATCATGGAGGCCTGCACATCCGGCAGACGGAACCGGCGGGTGATGGGCAGCAGTTCCGCTGTCACCAGATGATTGACGGAACGATCCCCCGATATCCGGTCCATGAGATCGCTGAAGTCGAGCCCCATGGGCGGATGTCGGGCAGTAAAACGGTTTTCGTGTTCCCGGATCATCCCCAGAAAATCGGGCTCGCTCTCGCGGGAGATCAGACCGCTTTCGCGGGCAAAGCGGAAAAATGCCGGAAGGCTCTTTTCTGCAACATCCGGATCATTCCGCCGAAAATCAAAAATCGTTTCAATGGAGGGAAAGACACTCCACAGGTAAACATTCGTTTAGCCCATAGCTCATGTTAAGACAATAGCTGTTCTTTGAA
>CAZNLT010000318.1:0-2785 GCA_964573705.1 uncultured Desulfobacterales bacterium | reverse complement strand
ACCTCGTGGGGATTGCGCTCCCGCCGTTTGCCGCCGAGATAGATTTCCATGGAAAGCGCCTGCCCGTGGCCCACCCGGCAGTCCGCCAGCCGTCTGGGGATGGCATCCCGGCCCTGATTGAAATAGGTGTCCAGGATCATGGCGGCCTGTTTTCCCGACCCGACGGCGTCGGCCACGCTCTTGACCGGGGTGGCCAGGTCGCCGCCGAAGACCAGGGTCGGTTTGCCTTCTTGCAGTACGCAGTGGCTCAGGGACAATACCTTTTCCGAATCCTCGGGGGGAATCAGCCAGTTTTCACCGGGTTCGGCGCCGATGGCCGAAAATACCTGATCGAACCGCATCGTTCGGGTCTTGTCGCCGTCGGGGACCACCCGAACCCGGCCGGTGCGGGTGTCCATATCGCTGGTTTTCATTTCCTGAAGGATCAGGCGGTATTCATTTTCGGCCGCTTCGATTTGAATCGGTGCGACCCGTTCAACCAGGGTGACCCCTTCCTCCAGGGCCATCTCCACCTCATGACCGAAGGCGGGCATGTCGGACCGGCGGCGCCGGTAGACGATAGTGGTCCGCACCCCCATTCGAACCAGGGTTCGGGCTACATCCACCGCCGTGTTGCCGCCGCCGATCACCGCTGCGGTTCCCTGAAGGCAGGCGTCTTCTCCGGACCGCACCTGATGGAGAAATTCGAGCCCGTCCCGGACCCTCTCTTCGCCGGGGATTCCCATGCGAAGGGACCGGCCGTAGCCGCATCCCAGAAATATCCCGTCATAGCGATCCGCGGCGGTTTTCAGGAAATCCCGGGTCACCGGCTGGTTGCAGAGAATGCGAACCCCCATGTCCAGCAGTCGGGAGAGTTCGATCTTGAGCACATCCTCGGGCAGCCGGTACCAGGGAATTCCCCATCGAAGCACCCCGCCGGGTTCATCGTCGGCATCGTAGACATCGCAGGCATGGCCCAGGCGGGTCAGAAAATAGGCGGCGGAAAGCCCGGCCGGTCCGGCCCCGGCGATGGCGATCCGCTTTCCTGCGGCCTTTCGCCGGGCCTGCTCCGCTTCGTCCCCGTAAAAAGGGTGGGGCGCCTCAAACCGTTCGCGGATGGCGGTATCCCCGATAAACCGCTCCAGGTGGTGAACGGCGATCGATTGATCCATCTCCTGCCGATTGCAGGCGCTTTCGCAGGGATGAAAGCAGACCCGGCCGCAGATCGCCGGAAAGGGGTTTTCCCGCAGAAGGGTTTCCCATGCGGCATGGACCATGCCCTGGCCCGCCAGCATTTCAATGCGGGCGATGTCTTCGCCGGCGGGGCAGGCCCGGCTGCAGGGCGCGGTTTTTTCGTCGTATCCGGGGCGTACATATCGCCAGGCGCCGGTTTTGTTGACCTCGGTGGTGATTCGAGATCGGGAAATATACAACGGCAGGTCGTCATGAAGCTCCTGTTCGAGTCTCATCGAATTTCCTTTTATCGATTTATCTTTTTCCCGGACTTCCGGATTGTATGAAAAAGAGCGGTCCGCATCCGGGTGTTTGTTTTCCAAAATTCCGGTTCACTCTCCGCGGATTCGAACCGCTTGGTAGGCCCGTTCGGCCGCTTCCCTGTTTTCCTTCTGCTTCACCGGAATCTCCCCCTCGATGGCCTCGCCGATCGCCTTCAGCGGCGGCATGTCCAGAATGCGGGCGAAGGCCCCGATCACGGCGGTGTTGATGATGGGCTGGGTTCGGGCGCCCAGACCCAGGTCCAGGGCGATCCGGTTGGCGTCCACCACCGCCACTTGAAACTCGGAGAAATCGGGGGATCGGGGAAATTCGGCGGAATTGAGCAGGACCCATCCGCCGGGTTTCAGCCCCCGGGCGACATCCACCGTCTGCAGCAGTTTGGTATCCTGAACCACCACATGGTCGGGGGTGTAGACATTGGACCGGACCAGAATTTTTTTCCGGTCCAGGCGAAGATAGGCTTCCACCGGCGCCCCCCGGCGCTCCACACCGAAGACCGGGAAGGTCTGCACGAAATACCCGGCCTTGAAAAAGGCTTTCGCCAGAATGATGGATGCCATGACGGTGCCTTGTCCGCCCCGGCCGTGAAAACGAATTTCCTGCATGGTTGGCCGCCTTTTGCGTTTCTGATGAGGGGATATCGATTTTTCCATGGGTTCAACGGGCTTCATCTTCGAGAATATACCGGGTTCATCCGCTGTTTGGGCGAGAATCGAATCCGGAATCGGGTGCCGTCTTCCCGGTTCACGTCCAATCCGCCGCCCAGTTGTTTTTCCACCAGCCCCTTGACCATATTCAAACCGATACAGGCGCCGGATTCGAAAATATCCGGCCGGTCCGGCAGTCCGACGCCGTCGTCTTCGACGCAGAGGACCAGTCTGTTTCGTCCATCGGAACGAAGGGAAATGGTGATCCTTCCGGAGCGTTTTTCCGGAAAGGCGTGCCGAAGGGCGTTGCTCAACAGCTCGTTCACGATCAGACCCACCGGCACCGCATCATCCAGAAAAAGAGAAACGGACGCCGTCTCCACTTCAATCCGGATCCGATCCGGTCGAATCCCCGCCGACTGGCTCAGGTGCCGAACCACCTTGTTGAGGTATGCCTGTGCCTCCACCCGGGAGAGATCGGGGGATTCATAAAGGGTTTCATGGATCAGCGCCATGGTTTTGATGCGGTTTCGGCAATCCTGAAACAGAGACAGGGTGGTCGGATCTCCAACACGCTGACCCTGAAGGCTCAGAATGCTGGTGATGATCTGCATGTTGTTTTTGACCCGGTGATGGATCTCCCG
>CAZNLT010000317.1:0-2813 GCA_964573705.1 uncultured Desulfobacterales bacterium | reverse complement strand
ACCGCGACCGTCTCCGGCGACGGAGCCGACATGGACGGCGACGGCATCACCGTCGAGCAGGGTGACTGCAATGACGAAGATGATATGGTCTATCCGGGCGCCGGTGAAATCTGCGGCGACGGCATCGATCAGGATTGCGACGGCGAAGACCTGGCGTGCGAAGACTCCGATCTGGGTACCCTGATCCTCTCCCTGACGGCTGACTACCTGGATGAAAATGCATACCAGGCGGCATTCGTCACGGTGAAAGAGATCCAGATTCAGGGCCCCGGCGGATGGCTGGTGGTGGAAAGCGACCTGCTGCCCAAAACCTATCCGCTGTTCGACCTGGCCGCAGGGATGACCGAACTTCTGGTGGAAGGCCGAATTCCGGCGGGTCTGGAAGGTAAATACAACCAGATTCGGCTGATCCTGGCCAAGGAAACGGACGATGAAACGGTCCATCCCTTCGCCAACTACATCGTCCTGCCGGATGGTGAAACGGCGGTCCTGAAGGTACCGAGCGGCTTTCAGACCGGCCTCAAGATCAAGCACAAGTTCACCATCGTGAAGGGCCGTACCACCGAGCTGAAGCTGACCTTCAACGTCCTG
This sequence comes from uncultured Desulfobacterales bacterium, assembly GCA_964573705.1. Taxonomy (GTDB): domain Bacteria; phylum Desulfobacterota; class Desulfobacteria; order Desulfobacterales; family Desulfococcaceae; genus JAABSQ01. The sequence goes on along the minus strand of CAZNLT010000317.1, from coordinate 2,222 downwards.
CGATCCATTCGGGGCAAAAACGGCAAATGGAAGCTGAAACCGGTCCTGAAGGTGACCGAGGTGGCAACCCCGGCGGACCCGGCGGATGATACCGGAACCACCGACGAAACGGGAGACACCGGAACCACCGACACCGGCGCAACGGATGGAACCGGAGATACCGGAACCACCACGCCGTAATACAAAGCATTAACTAAAACCGAGAGCCCCTCTTCCTCGGAAGGGGGGCTTTTTTTCCTGCCGGCTTTACCCCTTTGTGGAGGTCATCAATGCCGTATCCGCGTGGGTATAGGCCGGGGCACAACAGCAGAGAATCTTGAGCGGCGTCGTCCCGGTGTTCTGAATCTGATGCGGGGTGCCGGGGGGGATGAGAATACTGTCGCCGGGGCCTACCACAAACTGCTCCATCTCCAGGACCATGCGGCCGGTGCCGCTGAGAATGTGGTAAATTTCTTCGGACCTAACGTGCCGGTGAAGTTCGGTAATGAAGTCGACCGGTATGGTCGCCTCGGCCAGACTCTGCTTCTTATTGCCCTGAAGATCCGGATGGATGAGTTCCCGAATGACGGACCCGTCCTTTGTGGTGTAAGGATCCACGGAGTCGTATTCGATCTTTATTCCTTTCATGATCGCCTTTCATGGTTCGGGGGGTTGAGTCGGAAATGGAAGGTCTTTCTCTTGCGAGAGCACCATTATGATCTATTCAGCTTTTCCTTTGCTTACATACCATTGTATGATAGCGATAAACCATTCGCGTCGCAACCCGGTCTCCGGAATGTAAAACCCCTTAACAAACGATTATGCCCATAGGAAATCTTCCATGAAGACACATTCAGCGGCCCCGCCCGCCCGGGTATCCGTCCACGGCGGCCACAGCCGTGCTTACTGCAACCATGCCCAAGACGATCTGGAAGAAATCCTCAAACAGTACATCCGTGAAGGTTTCGAATGGGTCGGCTTCACCGAGCACATGCCGCCGGTGAATGACCGGTTCCGTTATCCGGATGAAATCGAGGCCGGGCTGACCGCCCAAACCATGTACGGCCGGTTTGAACAATACATGAATGAATGCCGGCGGCTTCAGAAAAAATACGCCTCGGGCATTACCGTGTATGCGGCGTTCGAGACCGAAACCTATTCGGGGTCATTGTCATTGGTTCAGGAGCTTCGGGAAAAATTCCGGCCCGACTACCTCCTCGGATCGGTCCATCATGTGGATGACATTCCCATCGACATGGACCCGGCTCAGTATTACCGGGCGTCCGAGCAGGCGGGCGGACTGGACGCGCTCTATTGCCGGTACTTCGACCTTCAATATGAAATGATCGAGGCCCTCTCGCCGGCGGTAGTGGCCCATTTCGACCTGATTCGAATTTTCGACCCGGATTACCGCAACCGCCTGGAAAAGCCGGCCATTGTGGAACGAATTCGACGGAACCTGGGTTTGATTCAAGACCGGAATCTGATCCTCGATTTCAATGTCCGATCGCTCCTGAAAGGCGCCGTTGAGCCCTATGTCTCACGTTCGATTCTGCAGCAGGCACTGGAGATGTCCATCCCGGTGGTTCCGGGAGACGATTCCCACAGTGTAGGCACGGTCGGCCTGAATATCGATCGAGGCATCGCCATGCTGACGGAAATGGGGTTTGACACTCAATGGCGAAAACCGGCGTGAATACAGACAGAAGGCGTTCAGACAGATTTGTGGACAGAAGATACAAAGAAAGGAGGCGGCCCATGAATTTTTTGAGCATTGTCATCGCACTCCTGGTGATCATCCTGGGCTGGGAGGTGTTCTGGTGCTGGATGGGGGTGAAGCCGCTCTTCCCGTGGCAGCTCAAGGAAAATCTGAATCGCATGAAACAGGAAACCGTCATTATCGATGTCCGGACCGATCCCGAATACAATCTGTTTCATATCGACGGCGTGGCTCACCGCCCGGAGCTGGTGACCGATCCGGACGCCTACCGGCCCGCTGATCCTGAAAAACCGGTGGTGGTCATCTGCATGACCGGCCATCGATCCCCCGTCGTCGCCTACCGGCTCAAAAAACGGGGGATCGACACCGTCTACAATCTCACCTGGGGCATGGTGGGGTGGAAGCTGGTCGGAGGCAAGACGAAATAGATAGAGAACCGCCGGTCTATGACTCGGCGCCGCCGAACCGCTTCCTCAGCTCCACCTTCAGAATCTTACCCGATCCGGTCTTGGGCAGCTCGTCC
>CAZNLT010000316.1:0-2863 GCA_964573705.1 uncultured Desulfobacterales bacterium | reverse complement strand
CTCTTCCATTCGGGCGGTGTCCGGAGACACCAGAAGCCGGGCCGGCCGGCCGGCCACCACCGGCAAAAACGCCATCATTCCGGGGGCGCAGATCATATCGAAGAGCTCAAAGATCGCCCGGTGGACCCTTTCTTCAGTTTCAAACCCGGTCAGCCGGGCCATCAGATCGAAGACCATGGCATAATCGGCCAACTGGGTTTCCAGGGCCGGGGCCGGGCGGTCCGGCGGCTTGGAAGGCAAGCGGCGCCGCCAGTCGGCTGCCTGCCGGGCCAGGACCTGACGCAGCAGATCCAGGCCGACCTCCATCCGTTCGGCCGGCCGATCCGCGAATCGGGACAGGGCCGCCAGGTTTTCCGGTGCGTCCGGGTCCACCCCGGAATCCAGGAGCAGAAACCGGGAGCAGGATTCGGAGAAGAAATTCCGCCCGGTTTCCCGGTCGAATCCCCAGGATTCCATCCGCCGCCGCCAGGTCTTCAGCCATCCGGGAGTCAGCAGACAGGCTCCTTCCCGCATGTAACTGCGAACCAGGCTTCTGGGCAGCAAAAGATCAAAGCAGGTTTTGGCGACATGAATAGGATGGACCCCCGGCCGCCCGGCCTCGGGATCGACGCTGTTGAGGCAGGGACCGCCCAGGATCAGCACCGCATCGAAGGTCCGGTCGCAGCAGCGAATCAGACGGTGAAACGCCTGCCCGCGGGGCGCGGGGGTATCACAGTCGGACGGGAATGCCACCACCTCCACCGCATCCAGTCCCTCGGCTTTGAGCGCCTCGGTCACTTCGTCCCGCAGCACCTCACAGACCAGAATGCCGAATCTACCGGTCATCGCCCGCCGTCCCATTCATTGATTCGTCAATCCAATCCAGGGGATACCGGCCCCACCGGTGCACCGCATCGGAAACGGCCATGAGAACCTCGTCCGGCACCTGCCAGGGGATCTCCCCATGGTTGTCGCTCAGGATGAAGCCGCCTTCGGGCCCGGCCTCGGCGATGGCCTTTTTGACTTCGGCCTCGACCTCCTCCGGGGTCCACCGGCGCATGGTGATGCCGTCCAGGTTGCCCAGGACCGCCAGTTTTCCCCGGCAGGCGTCCTTGATTTGTGCCAGGTCCTCCTCCGCACTGACGCCCGCCATTACCGTGCCGGTTTTTGCCAGGTCATCAAAAATGGGAAGCCCCCGACCGGAAGCCAAGTGTGTTGCCACCGGCCCCTGAATGCGGGCGATGGTGCGTCTGGCCGACGGAAAACCGGTTTTTCGATACAGATCCGGGGGAATGATCGTGGCGGAAGAAACCGGATCGAACAGGCAGATGGCGGTGGCGCCCGCCTTGAGCTGAGCATTGGCCCACTCGACGCAGAACGCCTCGTTCACCTTCATCAATCGATCAAAGAGCATCGGCTGTTCATAGATCAGTTCAATATACCGATCAAATCCCATCTGCATCACCGGCACCGAAAACGGGGACATCACCACCCCGATCACCGGGGTCTCCCCGCCGGAAGCCTCTGTAAGCCCTTCGATCGCCCGAAGCACCCGAACCAGGCAGCCGGGGTCCTCTATCCTGGGAGGGACCAGACGGTGAATATCATCGGGATTGCGAAGAAAGGGGCGGCCCGAGTTGGGAGGGCCGTCCTCGGCGAAGATGACTTCACCGCCCCAGGCCTCCACCTCGACCGGCGCGTAAAAAAACCCGCACAGACAATCGTGGCGGTACCTGGCTCGAATCCGAAGCTGGCCCTCCACCACGTGTTCTGGCTGTGAAAAATAGTCCCGAATGGAAAGCCCCAGTTCCCGGGCCCCGTGCAGAGTTGCCAGGAGAAAGAAGGGAACCCGATCCGGCTCCTGATGACCGAGGGTGATCAACACCCGCTGCATGGAGGTCATTTCAGTATCGGTCATGATGCGCCTCCCGCCAACCGCTGAACAATCGCCACCGCGTCCGCAGCGCTTTTCCCCACCGCATCGGCGCCCACCTCCCGACCCAGCTGCGGATCGATTCGAAAGGGCGCGCCCCCCACGATCACCGCGGCCCGGGAGCCGGACCGGTCGAGCAGGTCTTTGACTTTTTCCACCCGCAGGGCCGAGGGCAGCATCAGGGTGGAAATCAGCAGCAGTTCCACCTCGTCTTCCACGGCCTGTCGGGCCAGGGCTTCGGCCTCCATCCGGCCGTAATCCTTCAGGGCGAAGCCGCTCGCCCGAAGGGTGGAATAGACCATCCGCTTGCCCAGAAGATGATAGTCCTCCAGCACCGCCACCGCCATTTTATGCTGGTCTTTTCGGGGCCGGCCCGATTCCTGAAGCAGCCCGTCCACCAGGTCTTCGCAGATCCGGCCGCTCATGTAGACCTGAGACAGGGCGATGCTTCCCCTTTCCCATGCCAGACCGATCCGCTCCAGAGCGGGCACCATAATCGTTTCAATCCGCTGAATGACCGATTCGCCGCCTTCGAGTTCGGTCAGCAATCGCCGAGCGGCCAGACGATCCAGCACCAGCAGGGCCTGTTCAAAGGCGTCTGCCGAAGATGTCGGGGCCGATCCCGGTTGCCTGATTTCCGCCGCCATCCGTATTCCCCCTTTCCCTTCATATCATCGGTCATCCAATGTCCGGCGTACCTTTTCGGTAAGCGAATCCACCGAAAAGGGTTTCTGAAGAAACCGGACCCCGGTGCCCAGGACCCCGTGATGGGCGATGACGTTCTCGGTATAACCGGACATGAAGATCACCTTCAAGCCCGGATATCGCTCCAATGCCCGGCGGGAGAGCTCCTTTCCGTCCATATCCGGCATGACCACGTCGGTGAGCAGCAGATGAACCGGGTCCGGGTGGTCCTCCATCCGTCGAAGGGCATCCCCGCCGTCGGCGGCG
>CAZNLT010000315.1:0-2877 GCA_964573705.1 uncultured Desulfobacterales bacterium | reverse complement strand
CCCGCCACTTCATCTACAAAAACAATCTGTCCCTTCACACCCATGTGCGGTATCTTTCCGAACCGGTCCAGGACCTGTTCCATGAATACCGGTGGCCCGGCAATGTCCGGGAACTGGAACATGTCATCGAAGGCGCCATGAACCTGATCGGAGAGGAGGATACCTTGCAGCCCGACCACTTGCCCGAGCACATGTTGCTGAAGCCGCCGGCAGCGGATGCCGACCGGACCCGACCTGTTTTCTCCGGTCCGTCCGACCCACGGCCGCCCGAGCCCCGTCCCGAATCCGGACCGTCGGAGGCCGGCCCACCGCCGGTTCGCAATCTGGCCCAGACCCAGATGGCCCGGGAAAAGCGGATCATCGAGGAGGCCCTTCGCCAGGCCCGGGGCAATATCTCCCGAGCCGCCCGCAGCATCGGCATCTCCCGTCAGCTGTGCCATTATAAGATCAAAAAATACCGGATCGACCGCACCGCCTATGCAGACTGAACCCAGCACCGCCGCCTTTGGCAGGCCGACCTATGGGTTGGGGATTGACGCCGGCGGCACCTACACCGATGCGGCCGTTGTAGACCTCTTCGACGGCCGGGTGGCGGGATTTGCCAAAGCCCCCACAAATCCCCGCGACCCGATCCAATCCATTCACAGGGCCCTCTCCGAGTTGCCCCGGAAGATGGTCCAAAGCGTCGAATTCGTCTCCCTGGCCACCACCTTCGCCACCAATGCCATTGTGGAAGGCCGGGGCGGCCGGGCCGGGCTGATCCTGATCGGGTATGACCGGGACCTTCCGGGGCTTTCGGGAATGTCCCCGGTCCTTCATGTCGACGGCGGCCATGATTTCTGGGGAGAGGAGCGAACCCCTTTGGATCTCGACGGGCTGGCGTCTCGACTGGAACCCTTTTCCGACGGATTGGAAGCGGTGGCGATCTCGGGATTCTTTTCGGTCCGCAATCCGGCGCATGAACAGCGGGTTGAACGGATGGTCCGGGAAGAGTGCGGTCTGCCCACCATCTGCGGTCACCGGCTCTCGGCCCGGATCGATGCGCCCAAGCGGGCCGCCACCGCCTGGTGGAACGGCCGCCTCATTTCCCTGTTGAGCCGCCTGATCGATGCCGCCCAATCGGTGCTGGCGACCTTCGAGATCGAGGCCCCGCTGATGGTGGTCCGAGGAGACGGCACCCTGATGTCCGCGGATACCGCCAGATACCGGCCGGTGGAGACCCTGATTTCCGGTCCCGCCGCCTCCATTCTGGGGGCACGGCACCTCACCGGGCTCGACAACGGACTGGTGGTGGATATCGGCGGCACCACCACCGATATGGCCACGATAGTAAACGGAAAAGTCGATATCGATCCGGAGGGCGCCCATATCGGGGGATGGAAAACCCATGTGGAGGCGGCCCGAATCCGCACCGCCGGCCTCGGCGGAGACAGCATCATCGACACCCCCGACGGCCGAATCGAGTCGATCACCATCGGACCCGACCGGGTGGAGCCCCTCTGCGTCTTTGCCGACCGCCACCCGGAGATTCTTTCGGTTCTGGAAACCCTGGCCGGCACACGATCCCGAATCCCGATTCGGCGCGCCAACCCCTGCACTTTTTACGGCCGACCCGACGGCGGCCGCACCGGCGGTGAAGATTCGCCCGGAAATCGGGTTCAAAAGCCGGTGAACGAGTATTTGATAACGGATGATCCCGGTTCGAAACTCACCCCCTGGGACCTCAAGTCCCGGGCCCGGGAGGGAAGCCTGATCCGCACCTCTCTCACCCCCACCGATTTCCGGGTGGCCGAGGGATCTCATGAACTGGGCAGCCGGGTCGGGGCCCGGTTGGGCATCGCCATCTTCGCCCGGGCATTGGGGGTATCCGAATCGGACCTCTGCCGGGCGGTCACCGACGCCATGGGGCGACGCCTCTGCGAGCAGGCCATCAGCCATCTGACCGGGGTCGATGCGCAGCCCATGAAGGACCTGATGCATCGATGGTTCCCGCCGGCGGCGGACAGACAACACCCGGGGCCGGACCTTCAATTGACGGCGACAATCACCCAGCCGGTCATCGGCATCGGGGCCCCGGCCGAAGCCTGGCTGCCCCAGGCCTTTGATCACCTTCACGCCCGGTGCATCCTTCCGGAACAATATACGGTGGGGACCGCCGTGGGAGCGGTAGTGGGAACGGTCGGGTTTACCCTGACGGCGGAGGTGCGGCCGGCGGGAACGGACCGGTTCGTCCTCTACGGCCCCCGGGAAAAAACCGAGTTCAAGGACTTTGATGCGGCAACAGCCGCCGGGCGGGCGGACCTGGAATCCCTGGCGCTCAGGCGGATGCGGGCCGATCATGTGGATCAGCCCCAGCTCTCTTTTTCTTCGGAACGAAAGTCGGTCCCGGTCCCCGGCGGAGAACTCTATCTTTACACCCTGCTGCGGCTTCGGGCCGCGGGCAGAATGAACGTGGCCGGCGGGCCGCCTTCCTGAATTCCCTTGGAAGTCTGGATCATGATCACCGTCCCGGCCTGCCGATCCTTCAGGCTTCAGGCGGCTGTCGGGCGCAGAGGGTGAAAAGGGCGGCCCGGCGACGGCGGCCTTTGCAAACGCATCACGCGACGTTGGGCATGGTCTTTCGCGGAGCCGGAGCGCCCCGTAAAAGGCCTTCGGTGGAAAGGTCTTCATCGATGTCGGGCCAGTGGATACCGAACCCGCCGCCGGCAAGCTTCCAGTTGCGGCGCTGCTCGGCACTGGCGCCAAGCAGCCGCGGATACCAGGCCAGAGGCACGCTGATCGTGCGGCCGTCCATCAGATCCACGCTCAGGCTGTCTTCGGTAAAATGTACGTCCTTGACCCGTTCGCCGGGTTTACTCTGAGAAATACTCATGCCAG
>CAZNLT010000314.1:0-2973 GCA_964573705.1 uncultured Desulfobacterales bacterium | reverse complement strand
TGGCCCGGGAAAAGGGGGTGGACCTTCATGCGGTTACCCCCACCGGCAAGGGCGGGGTGGTCACCCGGGAAGATGTGCTCTCGTATGCCAAAAAGGGCGCTCCGGCAAAACCGGCGGAGAAAGCCGCGCCTGCGAAAGAACCGGCCACTCCGGAACCGACCCTGCGACCGGAAGGGGCCCAAAAGCGGCCCCTCACGGTGGAGCTGCCGCCCCTGCCCGATTTCACCAAGTGGGGGCCGGTGGACCGAAAGCCGGTCCGCTCCATTCGGCGGGCCACCGCCCGGCAGATGGCCCTGGCCTGGTCCCAGATCCCCCATGTCACCTCTCAGCACACGGTCGACATCACCGATCTGGAGGCCTTTCGCCAGAAACGCAAAGCCAAAACCGCGGAGCAGGGGGGCCGGCTGACCCTGACGGTCTTCGCCATGAAAGCGGTGGTGGCCGCATTGAAGGCCTTTCCCGATTTCAACGCCAGTCTGGACACCGATTCCGGAGAAATCATCCTGAAACGATACTACCACATCGGGGTGGCCTCGGATACCGAAGACGGACTCATCGTGCCGGTGATCCGGGACGTGGACCGAAAAAGCATTACCGAACTGGCCGTGGAACTGGGACAGGTGCTGGACAAAACCCGGGAACGCAAAATTTCCGTGGAAGACCTTCAGGGCGGCACCTTCACCATCACCAACATCGGCCCGCTGGGCGGCGGCCATTTCGCCCCCATCATCAACTACCCCCAGGTAGCCATCTTCGGCATGGGCAGCGCCCGGAAGCAGCCGGTGGTGCGGGATACCAAATCGGGCCGGTCCGACATCGTCATCCGACTGATGATGCCGGTGGTCCTCACTATCGATCATCGGGTTTTGGACGGGGCCGATGCGGCCCGGTTTCTCAACCAGGTCAAATCGGCCCTGGAAGATCCCGAGGAATTGATGATGACCATGGTGTGATGACCATGGTGTAGCCGTTCGGGGCGAACCGTTCAACAGAAAGGCATTCACATGGTAATGGGAGAACTGACACAGGAAGCGGATGTGGTGATCATCGGCGGCGGACCCGGCGGCTATGCGGCGGCCTTTCGGGCGGCAGATCTGGGGCTGGATGTGACCCTCATCGATACCGACAAGCGGCCCGGCGGGGTCTGCCTCTTTCGAGGATGCATCCCCTCCAAGACCTATTTGCACCTGTCGGAGGTGATGCACGATGCCGACCGGGCCCGGGACATGGGGATCACCTACGACAAACCGCGCATCGACCTCAAAGCGCTTCGGGCCTGGAAAGACCAAGTAGTGGACAAGCTTTCCGGCGGGCTGGAGGCCTTGTGCAAACAGCGGGGGGTGCAGTACATTCAGGGCCGGGCCGAATTCGTCGCCTCCGACCGGCTGCGGCTGCGGGACGCGGAGGTGAGCGGAATCAAATTCAAGCAAGCGATCATCGCCACCGGTTCCCGGCCCATCCCCTTCCCCGGCGCGCAAATTAAAAAAGGCGGCCGGGTGATGAACTCCACCGGGGCGTTGGGATTGCCAGAGATCCCCGAATCGATGCTGGTTCTGGGCGGCGGCTATGTGGGGCTGGAGTTGGGAATGGTCTACTCCGCCCTGGGCGCCCGGATTCAGGTGGTGGAAATGGCCGACCAGCTGCTGCCGGGAGTCGATCCGGACTTGGTCAAGCCTCTGAAAAAGCGGTTGGACACCGAATTCGAGGCGATTCATCTCAAAACCAAGCTCAGCCGAATGGAAGAAGGGGAGGGCGGGGTTCAGGTTTCTTTCGAGGGCGAAGCCGACATCACCGAGCAGACCTTCGACCGGGTTCTTGTCGCCATCGGCCGCTCCCCCAACAGCGGGAACTTAGGGCTGGACCATACGAAGGTCGAGGTGAACGACCGGGGCTTTATTCGGGTGGACGACCAGATGCGGACGGCGGACCCCAAAATCTTCGCCATCGGGGATGTGATCGGCGGCATGATGCTGGCCCACAAGGCCAGCCGGGAAGGAAAAATCGCCGCCGAGGTGATCGCGGGCGAAGCCTCGGCGTTTGATGCCGTGGCCATTCCGGCGGTGGTCTACACCGACCCCCAGATCGCCTGGTGCGGGCTCACCGAAACCGAGGCAGCACAGCAGCATCGGGAAGTGCGGGTACAGCGGTTCCCGTGGAAGTATTCGGGCCGGGCCGTCACCATGGGCGTGCCGGACGGCCTGACCAAGCTCCTGATCGATCCGGAATCGGAGCGGGTGCTGGGCGTGGGTATTGTGGGGCGGCATGCGGAGGGATTGATATCCGAAGGGGTGCTGGCGGTGGAAATGGCGGCCCTGGCCGAGGATGTGGCCTATACCATCCATCCGCATCCGACGCTCTCGGAGACCGAGGCCGAGGCCGCGGAAATCTTCCTGGGGGGCGCCACCCATGCCCCGCCCAAGAAAAAATAGGCAGCCCGGATTCGATCAGGTACCGGTCGGCGGATCCGGCCCCTGTCGACCGGTGCCGAAATAATAGCCCAGCACAAACGCCAGCAGCGGACCGAAGACGGTTGAAAAAAATTTGGCCATCCCCTCCAGCAGGGCGATAAAGGCATCGATGGCCGATTTGGGATCCTTGAACCCCTCGCTGTTGAACACCAGCAGCGCAAATATCGCCAGAATCAGAAAAATGGAACCGGCAAAGGTGCTGATCAGGCTGATCCCGATCCAGGCCGCGGTTCTTTCCTTGGGCCGGTATTCGACCTTCAGCCCCGTGGTGATCGGCTCCTGAATGTCGATGGTGAAATCTTCGATTTCGGTCTGGTTGTCGGGCGTCTCCGCCATTTATGTCACCCGGTGATTCACCATGAATAAACCATTCGATGCCTTCTCTTCCGTTTCAATTGACGGTTTTAATCAGCCTTTGGTTTTAATTGACCAGGGCGATCTCCTTGAGCACCTTCCCCCGTTTGTCGGTGATCGCCAGTTTATGGCCGATAGTGGCCTCCTTATA
>CAZNLT010000313.1:0-3016 GCA_964573705.1 uncultured Desulfobacterales bacterium | reverse complement strand
ATAGGGCTTGTCCATCAGACTCGGGTCGAGATGTTTCAGGTTGGGGATCAGGGCTCCTGAAAGTCGGACAGCACCGACTCAGGCATGTATTCGGACCAGTTGTAGACATAGACCTCGCCCTTTTCGGCCGACACCGGCCCCGGTGCGGACAGACAGAAGATACCGGAAATCAGGAGGACGGGAAGCAGCTTGCAGAGGGGTGCAGAAAAAAATTTCATCGTTTTTTCTCCTTTACCAAAAGTTGTGACAGGGTGACCATCATCAGGGTGAATCCAAACAGCACGGTGCTGAGGGCATTGACCTCGGGCTTGACCCCCAGGCGCACCATGGAATAGATTTTAAGCGGCAGAATCTCGAATGACGGGCCGGTGACGAAAAAACTGACGATGACGTCGTCCAGAGACAGGGTGAAACTGAGCAGCCATCCGGAGACCACCGCCGGCATCAGCAGCGGCAGCAGGACGTACCGAAAGGTCTGGAACTCCCCGGCCCCCAGATCCCGGGCCGCCTCGATGACTCTGGGATCGAACCCGCTGATCCGGGCATACACCGTGACCACCACAAAGGGCAGGCAGAAGGTGATGTGGGAGAGCAGCAGCGTCCAAAACCCGATGTCCAGGCCCACCAGAATAAAAAAGATCAACAGCGAAATCCCCATGACAATGTCGGGGCTCATCATCACCACATAGACCAGCGAGTAGAGCACCTTGCGGCCGATGAACCGGTACCGGTAAAAAGCCACGGCAGCCAGGGTGCCGAGGGCGGTGGCCGCCACGCTGGAGATCCCGGCCACGATCAGGGAGTTGACCGCGGCATCCAGGAGGAGTTCATTGTCCCACAGGCTCCGGTACCAGTGGAGGGTCCAGCCGGTCCAGCCGGTTCCATACTTGGATTGATTGAATGAGTAGACGATCAGAATCAGGAGGGGGAGATAGAGAAACAGAAAGATAAACCCCAGGTAGAACCGGAAGAAGAACCGGGACCGCGTCATGGACCTACTCCATCACCGAGCCGTTGAACCGCTTCAGGCTCCGGTAGTAGGCAAAGAGCATCCCCCCCCATCACCGCGGTCAGGATGACGCTGGCCGCGGCCCCGAAGGGCCAATTCCGGGCGGTGAGAAACTGGTCCCGAATAAAATTGCCCAGAAGCATCGACTTGGCTCCGCCCAGAAGGTCCGGAATGTAGAACAGCCCCAGGGCCGGCAGAAAAACCAGGATGCACCCGGCGATGATGCCCGGAAGGGTGAGGGGAAGAATCACCCGCGCAAAGACCTGAAGCCGGCCGGCCCCGAGATCGTAAGCCGCCTCCACCAGACGCGGGTCCAGCTTTTCGATGGCCGCGTACAAAGGCAGAATCATGAAGGGCAGCAGGGTGTAGACCAGGCCGCAGAAGACCGCCCCCTCTGTGTAGAGGATCTGCAGGGGCTGATGAATCACCCCGACCGCCAGCAGCAGGGTGTTCAGAATGCCGTTGCCCTTGAGCAGGATCACCAGGGCGTAGGTCCGGATCAGGGAGCTGGTCCAGAAGGGAATGATCACCAGCACCAAAAGATACCGGCGCACCGAGGGCGCGACGCGGCAGAGCAGATAGGCGAAGGGATAGGACAGGACCAGGCAGACCAGGGTTGCGACCAGGGCGTTTTTGAAGGACTGAATGAAGATCCGGAAAAAGACCGGTTCGAACAGCATCCGGTAGCTGTCGAGCGTGATGGTCTTTTCCACGAACCGGACCGGGTCCCGCTTCAGAAAACTGGTGATCACCACCAGGAGATTGGGAAAAAAGACGAAGACGGTGATCCAGAAAAAGACCACCCCGATCACCAGACGGCGAAAGCGGCTTCGGTCATGCATCGGGGAGCACCACCTCCCACCGGTCGATCCAGCGGAGCCATACCCGCTGACCCCGTTCGTAGAAGATATAGGCCGCGTTTTCGTTGAAAAACTCGGTCACGTAGACCGGTTTCCCGTCGGTCAGCCGAATGATGACATCCACGGTGGAGCCTTTGTAGATCAGCTCCTCCACCGCCCCCGCCAGAGAGGGCTTCCCATCCGCCGGTTCGGTTTTGTGGATCTGAAGGTCCTCGGGCCGAAGCAGCACTTTCACCGGGTCCCCAGGCCGGAATCCGCGCTTGTTGACCAGGCGAAACCCTGTCTCATGGATGCGCGCGGTCAGCCAGTCCTCTCCCGCCGCCTCCACCGATCCGTCAAAGGTGTTGATCTCCCCCACGAACCGGGCCACAAACAGATTGACGGGCTCTTCGTAAATCTGCTTGGGGCTGCCTGCCTGCTCCACCCGGCCCCGGTTCATCACAATGATCCGGTCGGACATGGTGATCGCCTCCTCCTGGTCATGGGTGACGAAAATGAAGGTGATTCCCAGTTTCCGGTGCAGCCGTTTCAGCTCCAGCTGCATCTCCTTGCGCAGCCGGTAGTCGAGGGCGCTCAGCGGCTCGTCCAGCAGCAGCACCAGGGGTTCGTTCACCACCGCCCGGGCAAAAGCCACCCGCTGCTGCTGGCCGCCCGACAGCTGGGTGACCCGGCGGGTCTCCATCCCGCCCAGTTTGACCATTTCCAGCACCTCCCCCACCCGCTCGGCCAGGGCATCCCGTTTGAAGCCCTTGAGTTTCAGGCCGAAAGCGACATTGTCAAAGACATTCATGTGGGGAAACAGGGCGTAGCTCTGAAAGGCGGTGTTGACGTCCCTCTGGTTGGGAGGAAGTTGGTTGACCCGCGCGCCGTCGATTCGAATCTCGCCCAGATCCGGCGTTTCAAAACCGGCGATCAATCTCCATTTCTTCGCAAAGAATGTGGGCCGCTTATTATTCGGTTTCAGGCGTAAAGAAAACCTGAGTTTGAGGTCCATATAGACGAACCATCCCCACACCCGTGGGGTAAACATACGATTCTACAGATGGGTGGTGGGCATTTTCGAACCATCCCCACACCCGTGGGGTAAACTCAGGAATACTAAAGCATGTACCAAATGACTTTGCGGTAAAATGTCTTGCTTTTTATA
>CAZNLT010000312.1:0-3071 GCA_964573705.1 uncultured Desulfobacterales bacterium | reverse complement strand
GGTTTGGGTGGGGGTTTGGGGGCGAGGGGCGCCGGGGCCGGTTTTTTCGGAGGCGGCGGAGCGGCCGGTTCGGTTGCCTGCGCCTGATCCCCGGCCGCCGGAGCGGCTTCGCCATCCGGAGCCGCGTCCGCATTGGTCTCAGGCTCGGTCCCCGTTTCCGCCGCCTCGCCGGAAGCGGTCTCCTCGGCATCAGGTTCGGGTTCCGGTTTGGGGAGAATCGGAATACCGTCCAGGCGATTTTTGAGCGGGTGCAGCAGGGGCGCATCCTCGAGGTGCTCGGCCAGAAATTCATCCAGCGCGGTCAAATCACCGATCAGCGCCGTTTTGGCATCTTCTTCCAGGGCCGCATCCTCGGGCAGATTTTCGACCAGGGCCTGGACCTTTTCGGCCCACCACTCCAGGGCATTGATTCGGGCCTTTTTTCGCTTCTTGGGCGGGTACAGGGTATCCCAGAAATTCTCCACCATGCCCCGATACATGGCCATGGCGGAGGGCAGCTGGGCCGCACCCTTGCTTTCCAGCAGGGCCACAAACAAGTAGCTGGCGATCAGAAGGTTTTTGGACTTCTCCGTCAGGATGGCGGCGCCGAGTTCCGTCACCCGGCGCCAGTTGACCCCTTCTTCGCTGGTGGGCGATGCCAGCTTTTCGATTTCCGCCTGGATTTCCTCGTATTCAGGCTCGTAGCGGGCATCCTCGCCGGAGGGGTTCTCCGGGCTGATGGCTATGTTTCCGATACTGATGACATCCGTCATGGGCAGACTCCGGATGGGTATCGACGCCCCCGGTCACTCCGGCAAGCTGTTGCCGTAGACGCATAAAGGTGTAACCGGGCAAGGGTTGCCGTGTAAAAAATCCAAGAATTAGACACGTCGATGATTGCTTGGGGCTTGAAGGTTTTGAATGAACCGAAGGCTGATCACTTCCCGGGTATCATGTGTGTGGGTTCAAAACCCGAATGCAGAGCGGGCTTTCTTCTACAAAAGCACTATGGGAATGGTGAACTGAAAAAGACCCATCGGATGAATTCGCTTTAGCATACAAATTTAAAAAAATAAATGAATTTTTTCAAATGATATCTCACAAATTGTTGGGTTCATGAAGATGGGCGACTCTGATATCAAATTGTAAAGGAAGCAAATATTGTGCAAAAAAAGATTTTCCGGAATTCCACCCGGGGCCGGAACCGGTTTTTGAATCAGGAGGGCTAAAAAAAATATTTATTTTTAGGCATTTACAGACCGGAGATTGGGTGGAAATGGTGATCCTTGTTTTCCGCCCCGCCGGATCGGGATGCCTTCCGTAGAACGCAAAATCGTCATTGAATTCCCGAATTTTGGACCTGTACCTGTCAAAATATGTCGGCGACAGGGTGGGGAAAGGTTCATTTTGGAGAAACCGATGGTCAGAAATTCGATTCCGCACTCTTGGGTACCAGCGCCACCGAAAGCCGCTGATCGGAAACCGCCCGTATTTCCACGGTGAAGAGCTGAAACTGGAGCGGTTTCAGGGCTTCCGCAAGAACCGGGGCCGGGCCTTCGTAGTCGACATCGATGACGGCCTGATCCGGCTGGGTGTCGCCCATTTGGACGGTGCGGACCCCGGCGGTGTCGGTGAGGGCCTTTCGGAACCGGATGAAGTTGCCGAGATTGCGGGTGCCGGTCACGGTCAGTTCGATGCGGTCGGTGGGGTTGACCGTCTGCTGCCAGATGGGAGCGATCTGCGAGGCCAGCTGGGCCCCGGCCCGGGACCCGGCGGCCGCCAGGGTGGCGAGCCCGCCGTCGGCGTCTTCGGGATGCTGTTGAACCAAAGTCTCCAGCACCGAAGCGATCTCCTCACCGGTATCGACCCGCAGGGCCCGGGCGGTCACGGTGGCGTTGAAGGAGGGCATCTCCGCGTCCATGGTTTCGGGCACTTTGTAGACGATGGCCTTGCCCGGAATGACGATGTCGGCCGGAAAGCTTTTGGCGATATCCAGGGCATCCCGGTTTTCGAGATCCGGCTGAAAAATAATGGCCCCCACCAGGGCCACATCGGGCACCTCGTTCCCGTGGGCCACCACCTCGAATCCGGCGGCCCGGATCTGCTCGGCCATCGCCTCTTCGGCGTAAGATGAAACCGAGGTCTCCGCCTCACCCCACCAGAACCGGGGACTGATGTCCTCCAGGTTCTGCTCTGAGACCAGAAACAGCACCGTGGCGGAGGGGCCGGTCTCCTCGGGCGGCGCCGGTCCGGAAACGACCGCCAGCCGCTGCGCCAGCTGTTCTTTGGCCACAGTGACCTGAAGCATGACCCGGTACGTCTCGCCGGAGGGGGTTTCCGAAAGCACCTTGAAGGTGGTCACAAAGTTGTCGGCAGTCTCTTCCAGAAGGGAGGTAAACCGCTGAAAATCGGCTGTCACCGAATCCGGATTCACCAGATCGAGGGCGACTTGGTTGACCGCGGTTGCCAGCCCGCCGGCGATGGCCTGTTCCCGGGCTTCGGCAATGTTCTGCTCCTGAATGAAGCTGGTCCCGATGACATTGACCGTTTCGACGGGGCCCTCCCGGGCCGGCAGAACCGGCGGAAAAACCGCCGCCAGCAGAACCCAGAGAATGACCCCCCATTGCCACCCGCGAATTTTCAGCATACGCATCATCATTGTGTTCAGCCTCCGGTCTTTAAAGGAATGCCAGTTGAATCCGTGTTCGATTTCAAGACTTCCGGCTCAGGGCGTAGTCGGCGATATCCGCCATCACCGCTTTTTCCTCGCAATCCGGAAAGCCGGACAGCCGGTCCTTGGCGGTCCGGATATGGGCGGCGGCCCGGTCCCGGGTATAGGCGACGGACCCGTACCGTTTCAGAAGCCCTGCCAGCCCATCGAAATCCGCCGGTGAAAATTCGGTGCGTTGAATCATCTCCGCCATCCAGGCCCGGTCTTCGGGCCGTGCTGCGGCCAGGGCATGAATCACCGGCAGGGTCAATTTTCCTTCCCGCAGATCGGCCCCCACCGCCTTGCCCAGCACCGCCGTATCCGCCGTGTAGTCGAGCAGATCGTCGGCCATCTGAAAGGCCAGCCCCAGGTGGTATCCGTA
>CAZNLT010000311.1:0-3217 GCA_964573705.1 uncultured Desulfobacterales bacterium | reverse complement strand
CGAATCCGGCTATCCGGGGATGTGCCCACCGAGGCCGATCTTGAGGCGGCCCGGGACCGGCGGAATGAGGGATGGAAACTGGTCCGCACCGCATGGGAGATCGGCGACTACCCGGAATCCGCAGCCCGGGAGTTCATCGACGGGCCGCCCCCGGCCCTGGACCTGGCCGATGCCTATGAAACCGCCGTTCGAACCGCCGATTCGATCGCCGACCGCCTGCGGCGGGAAGCCGATCGGGTGGCCCAGCAGGCCGGTCTGGTGGCGGAGCGGGAAAAACTGGCCGCCCGGCACCGGGATGTCACGGAACGACTGCAAGCGGCCCAAACGAAGCTGGCGGAAACCGAAGCCGAATGGGCGACGGAATGGAAACCGGCGGGCATTCTCCCGCGGTCCCCCCGGGAGATGCGCTCCTGGGCCGGTCGCCAGGAAGCCCTGGCGTCGCGAATCACCGACCTTTGGGATCGTAAAAACGGAACTGAGGCCCTTTGCAAGGAGATTCAATCGCTGAAAGCGGACATGGGCGACGCCCTGAAAACGGTGGGCGAACCCGGTCCTAAAAAAGACGAGACCCTGACGGCGCTTTCCCGCCGGGCCAAAAACACCCTGGATCGAATCCACCGCCTTTGCAGTCGGCGGGAACAGCTTCGCGCCGACCTGGCAGCGCGGGAGTCCGAATCGAAACAGGCCGAATCCCGGGCCTGCAAGGCCGAAAAGGCACTGGCCGACTGGCGGCGTCAATGGGCCGAGGCCCTGATTCCGCTGGGGCTCACACAGGAGGCATCCCCCAGCCAGGCCGAAGCGGTGATCGACGATATCAAACGGTTTTTCGAGAAACGCAAGGATGCGGGCATCCTGGAAAAACGGATCCGCAGCATCGACGCGGAGGTGCAGCGGTTTGCCGAAGAAACCGCGGATTTCGCCCGGCAAGAGGCCCCGGACCTGGTCGACCTTCCCTTTGACCGGCGGGTGCCGGAGCTTCATGGACGGCTCACCCGGGCCCGGGAGGCCGACACCCGGCGCCGGGGCCTGGAGAAACAGGCGGCCCAAGAGGAAAAACGGCTCAAAGACGCCCAGCGCCGGATATCGGAGATCGAAGCCCGGCTCGGGGCCATGTGCGAGGAGGCCGGGTGCCGGGAACATGAAGCCTTGCCCGAGGCCGAGGAGCGCTCCGCCCGGCGGGGACGCCTGGAGTCCGACCTGGAGCGGCTGAACCGGGATTTACGGGAGTTGAGCGCGGGACTCCCGCTGGCCGACTTCATCGAGTCGGCCGCGGCCCCCGACCCCGACACCCTGCCGCCCCGAATGGACCGGCTGAGCGAAGAGATCGAATCCCTTCACGCCCGCAAGTCGGAGCTGGACCAGACCATCGGCGGCGAACGGGCCGAACTGGACCAGATGGACGGCAGCGCCCGGGCCGCGGAATTGGCCGAGGAGTCTCAGTCCATACTGGCCAGGCTGGAGGGAGAGGTCGATCAATACGTACGGCTGCGGCTGGCCTCGGCGGTGCTGAACCAGGCGATCGAGCGGTACCGGGAGAAAAACCAGGGGCCGATCCTCTCCCGGGCCACCGAGCTTTTCGCTCACATGACCCTGGGCGCTTTCGAGGGGCTGCGGCTGGAATTCGACGAGCACGGCGAGGGATTCCTGGTGGGGGTTCGGCCCGGGGGACGGGAGATCGTGCGGGTAGAAGGCATGAGCGAAGGCACCGCCGATCAGCTTTATCTGGCCGTCCGTCTGGCCAGCCTGGAGACCTACCTGGCCAAAAACGAACCCATGCCCTTTGTGGTCGACGACATTCTGATCAAATTCGACGACGATCGGGCCGCGGCCACCCTGCGGGTGCTGGCCGAACTCTCCGGCCGAACCCAGGTGATCTTCTTCACCCACCACCGTCATCTGATGGACCTGGCCGAAAAAGAGCTGGACGCAGAACGGCTCTTCACCCACACCCTGACCGGATAATACCGGCTCCGCACCATCGACCGGTCGGGTATCAAAAGGAGAAGGGAAATGAACACATGGGGAAAGATCAGACGCCTCGTCTGGCCGAGGTCATCGTCCTGCGGATCAAGGCCAAGCTGAAGGCCGTCACCGGTAGAACAACAGCACCAGCAACAGAACCACTCCCCGGGCCAGCATCGTCAACCCCATGGTCAGGCCGCAGACGAGGGCCCCGTATTTGAATCCGAAATACCCAGCGTACCGGGGCAGGGGGCCGCGCAGACGGGTGGCCGGAATCATGATAAAGCTGCCCGCCAGGAGCGCCACGATGGCATGGAATTCGGTGACCATGTTGTCGGCCAGGAGGTTCGACATATAGGTGATTCCGGCGGTGGGGCTGAAGATATAGACGCTGACCGGGGCGATCACGCTGGGCGGCAGCCCGAAAACGGTGGTCAGGGGGGCGATCAGCCGGTCGGTGGCGCTGAGAATCCCCGAATTGGCCAGATATTGGACGATGAGGGTCACCGAACCCAGCAGCAGAATCATGCGGCGAAAGAGTTTAATTCGGGCGAAAAAAGCGTCTTTCAGGATCTGCACAACGCTTCGGGGGGTGCAGTCTTCCACCGCCGGATCACAGACCAGATCGTCGAAGGCGTCCCGGTCCTGGGGCCGCCGCCGAATCTTCAGCCGGCCGTAGCCGATCACAAAAGCCAGCTTGAGAAACCCGGCCAGCCAGAAGGCGGTGATGTAGATCAGGCAGAGTTCCAGGCCCAGCAGCGGCAGCACCACCGGCAATTGAAAGGTGAAGGTTTCCTTGAAATGAAACGGGGTGGTGTTGAGCACCCCGGTCACGACCATTTCCCGGCCGGTGACCCGGCCGTCCTGATGAAACTGGGCGGTCATGGTGTGGGCCGCCACCAGAGATCCGATCCCGGCCAGAAAGCTCAGGGCGCTCTCCGAAGGCAGGTTGGAGACCTTGGCCAACGGTTTTCCCAGCGGCGCCAGCTTCTTCATCAAACCCAGCTGCATCAGCACCTCGACCCCGATCAGGCTGAGAAACATCACCGGCCCGATCCGCAGCAGCAATCGGGCGGTCTGATGAAAAGTGTCGATCCAGATATCCATTTGCGATCCGCCGAATTCCATTCAAGTGACCGGTTCAGTGGAAATTCCACTGCCGTAAGTAAGAATGCGGGTACATTTTGTCAAGAAAACAGGGTCGCAGGCGGTCGGCGAAACCGGAATCTCCTGTCCCGCGTCATTAACATCGGCC
>CAZNLT010000310.1:0-3219 GCA_964573705.1 uncultured Desulfobacterales bacterium | reverse complement strand
CTGCTGCCGCTTCAGATCCTCTACCTCAACATGATCGGGGATGTGTTTCCGGCCCTGGCCCTGGGTCTCGGCGAAGGGGACAAGCAGGTGATGGAACGGCCCCCGCGGGACCCGGAAGAGCCGATCATGACCCAGTCTCACTGGGCCGCCATCGTCGGCTACGGCCTGTTGATTTCCCTGACGGTGCTCGGGGCCTTCTTCGTGGCCCTGACCTGGCTGGATGTGGATGATTCCGGGGCGGTGACCGTCTCTTTTTTGACCCTGGCCTTCGCCCGGCTGTGGCATGTTTTCAATATGCGGGATAAAGGGGCGGGCCTGATGGATAATGAAGTCACCCGGAACCCGTTCGTCTGGTATGCCCTCGGCATCTGTATCGTTCTGCTGATTCTGGCGGTCTATGTGCCCGGGCTTTCCACGATTCTTGAAATGGTTCGCCCGGGATTTCAGGGGTGGCTGCTGATTTTGGGGGCGAGCGTTATCCCCCTGATCGTCGTGCAAATCTATAAATCTTTTCGAGGCTGAACAAAACCCGAATGGAAAATTCCAAAAAAAAGAAAATTTCCGACGGCTTCCACGAGATTCAGGCATGGTTGCGAAAGCGCCAGCCCTTTGAATTGGCGGCCCTGGTGAGTTTGGTCCTGATCGTGATCGGCATCTGGGGGTTTATCAATATCGCCGATGAGGTGATGGAAGGCGAGTATCAGCACATTGACGAAAAAGTCGTGAATGCATTGCGTGACCCCGAAGACCCTTCCAAACCCATCGGACCGCCCTGGGTGCTCTCCATGATCCGGGATATTACCGCCTTAGGGGGATATACCCTGCTGATCCTGATCACCCTGAGCGTGCTCGGATTTTTGGCGTTACAGCGTCGGTACGGCGCGTTCTGGCTGGTTTTATTCTCCACCGTAAGCGGTTTCTGGTTAAACCGCCTTCTGAAAAATTTCTTCGAAAGGGAGCGGCCGAGCCTGCCCCACCTGACGATGGTCTCTTCCGCCAGTTTTCCCAGCGGCCATGCCATGACCTCCGCCATCATCTACTTGACTCTGGGGGCGCTTTTGGCCAAGATGGAAGGCGGCCGAAAGCTGAAAATCTACATCTTTACCATCGCCATCACCATCACCCTTCTGGTGGGGCTCAGTCGCATTTACTTAGGGGTCCACTACCCCACCGATGTGCTCGCCGGGTGGACGGCCGGCGGGGTCTGGGCCCTGATCTGCCTGCTGATCGCCGGCTACCTGCAGCACATCGGGGTGGTGAGAAAAAGCAATGAAGAATAATCTGCGGGAACCACTATGAGCAAAACCTCTGAAGACAAAATACTGGCCGGAGACATCGGCGGCACCAAAACCGCCGTGGGCATCTTTACCCGAACCGGGGACCGCCCGGAAGCATCCGTGGTTGAAACCTTCGACAGTCGACAGGCCGACGGTCTCGAATCGATTATCGACCGGTTTTTACAGGACCATTCCGATGGAGTTCGAAAGAAGGACCTTCATGCCGCCTGCTTCGGGGTGGCCGGCCCCGTGGACCAGGGCCGGTGCAAAGCCACCAATCTGCCCTGGGTGATTTCGGAGGGTTCCATTCAGGACCGGTTCGGCTGGAAAAACGTCCGCCTGATCAACGACCTCAGCGCTGTGGGATACGGGGTTCCGCTGTTGACCGAGGACGAGATTCAGGAACTCAATGCGGGAGTACCCCGGGAAAAGGGGACTCTGGGGCTGATCGCCCCGGGCACCGGCCTGGGCATGTCGCTGCTGGTCTGGTGCGGCGAAGGGTACATGCCGTTGGCTTCGGAAGGCGGGCATGTGGATTTCGCTCCCAATGATCCGGAGGAGGTCTCCTTGTGGAAATACCTGCGGGAGAAATTCGGCCATGTGAGCCCGGAGCGGATCGTGTCGGGCATGGGCCTGCTCAACATCTATGAATGGCTGAAATCCACCGGCGGATATGAGGAGCCGGACTGGCTGCGAACAAAAATGGAAGACGGTGATCCGGCCAGGATCATATCTGAAACCGCGATCGCCGGAAAAGCCCCCATCTGCGAAACGGCCCTGGACCGGTTCATGATGGTTTTCGGCGCCGTCGCCGGCAACTTGGCCCTGATCGGCATGACCCGGGGCGGCATGTACCTGGGCGGCGGCATCCCGGCCAAAATTCTGCCCAAATTCGAAGAAGAGACCTTTATGCGGTCATTTACCGCCAAGGGCCGATTTGAGGAGCTGATGACCCGCATCCCGGTCTATATCATCCTGAATCATCAGATCGGGCTCATGGGAGCGGCGGAGCGGGCGTTTATGGATCTTGCGGGGAAAGATTGAGTTGCGGTATTTCAGGAAGTCATCCGCTTTTGGGAAACGCCAACCGTGGTCCGTCATCGGCTTTCAGCACCCGGACGTTCTGTTTCGCCGAATTCAATCAGGTGCCGTTATGATATTCAATTCCGGAAAATAGGTTGAAAAATAACCTCTATCGTGAGTGACCAGACGGTTGCCTGTGTGACGGGCAAATGCGCCGATGATGAAATCGGATAGAATATGTTGCCTGATGTTGATTTCCGATGCGCATTTTTTACAAGTCAGCCGATCCAGCCTGGCCCCGCATCTGTGGCACATGAGGACCCTGCGTTCATTGTATTTCTTCCAGCGGGTCGCGGCCGTGATGTAAACATCCGCCGACGCCTCTCCGAGCACAATGCCGGTATTGTCTATAAACCCTTTCAGCTCTTCAACATCTTCAAAAATAAGCGAGAGTTCGCCATACACGATTTTGGGGATCATCAAAATATGTCCGCGAGCCAGTTCGCCCAGCAGGAGGGCGTATTTTTTCCCCAGATCAAGGACGCCGTTATAGATATAGGCCAGGGGGTTGGTATCTATGACGATATTATTCATCAGACCGACCTCTGACGCCGTCAATGATCATATCGACGGTTTTTTGCGTCCGCAGCCCACCTTTGCCCAGCCACTTGAGAAAATCATTTTTTTTCCGGCTTTTCAGGATAACGACATCATTGCCCCGGACGATGAATTCCACATCCGAACCCGGCAATAACGAGAATTTGTTTCTGATCTCTTGAGGGATGGTCACCTGACCTTTTTGGGTGATTCTCGGCATATTGCGGCCTCCTCTTACACCTCGGTATTACTTTTTATAAACAGTAATATCACTGTTTGTAAAAGTCAATGGAAAAGCATTCGCGCCATTTATGCCATGGGT
>CAZNLT010000309.1:0-3303 GCA_964573705.1 uncultured Desulfobacterales bacterium | reverse complement strand
CTTCGCCGTAGTTGCCCACCTGCTTGATGATGTTGTAGGCGAACTTCTCGTCCAGGCCCAGGGCCTTGCCGTTGCCTTCGGATACCCCGAGGAAGCGCTGAATTTTGGGGTCCTTGCTCTTGATCATCTCATCCACGTTTTTGGAGGTGATGCCCAGCTCCTCGGCGTTGATCATGGCCAGCACCGCATAATCGACGATATCCCGCCATTCGTCGTCGCCGTGGCGGACCGCCGGGGCCAGGGGCTCTTTGGAGATGATCTCGGGAAGGATGACGTAGTCGTCCGGATTGGGGGCCACCGCCCGGGTGCCGGCCAGCTGGGAGGCATCCGAGGTGAGGCTGTCGCACCGGCCCGCAAAAAAGGTCTTGGCCAGTTCGGCGGTCGATTCGATCACCACCGGTTTCCATTGCATATTGTTGGCTCGAAAGAAGTCGGCGGCGTTGAGTTCGGTGGTGGTGCCGGGAAGGACGCAGACGGTGGCCCCGTCCAGCTCCTTGGCGCTTTTGAGCCCCAGGGACTTGGGTACCAGGAAGGCCTGACCGTCATAATAGTTGACCTGCACGAAATTGAGCCCCAGGGCCGAATCCCGGCTGAGGGTCCGGGTGGCGTTTCGGCAGAGCACGTCGATTTCGCCCGACTGCAGGGCGGTAAACCGCTGCACCGCGGTGAGGGGGATGAATTTGACCTTGGAGGCGTCGCCGAACACCGCCGCGGCAATCGCCTTGCCGGTGTCTACGTCCAGCCCCTGCCATTCGCCCTTTTCGTCGGGCTGGCCGAAGCCGAAGAGGCTGCCGTTGACCCCGACGGTCACGAACCCTTTTTTCTTGACCGCATCCAGGGTTTCACCGGCAGTGGCCGATAAGGGGAGAAAGATCATCGCCGTGATTACCAGGACTGCACAATACTTGAATACCTGCTTCATTCTTTGTCTCTCCTTTTTGTTTTCGGTTCCCGTTTGCCGAATCGCCGTCAGGGCGATTCGGCGCTCGATCGGTGGAAAAACATCCGTAAAACCATTCCTGATTAGCACAAAATGTCGGTTTTTGGCAAGAAAAAGCCGTTTCCTTGGAAACGCAAGCCTTGAAAAGCAAATTTATAAAGGGTATAGTGAAGACTTGCCGTTTTATAACCGCGGAACAGAGAAGAACGCCGCCTGGAGTGCCTCCCCTGTTTTCCGTACAAAACATATGAGTGATCTGCCGGATGCACGGCCATATCGTGCGGACCGGCAAGCATTGAAGGAGAAAGAACGTATGTGTCGTTTATTCGCGATTACCAGCAAGGACCCCTTGTCTCCCATGGTCGCCGTCGAAGCCCTGGACGTGATGCGGGAAGGCCATGACGGCTCCGGCGTCGGTCTGTTTCTGCGGGACCTGGGCGGCCCCTTTGAGGAGATGAGGGACGCCCCCATTCTCTCGGGGATTTTTACCGATGAAGGGCTTCGCCGACTGGACACCTTCATGATGAGCAAGGGATTCATGACCAAGTACAAACTCTCCATCAAGGTGCCCAAGGCGCCGCCGCCCGGGACTCCCAGGAGGGACATCTATCTGATTCGGGCTTATGAATACCCCGAAGAATGGGACGGCATGAGCCAGGATGCGCTTTACCGCAAACTTCTTCAGATCCGGCTCAAGCTTCGCCAGATGGGTGAGGAAAATCAGGATATGATCGTCTTTTCCTTCTGGCCCGATGTGATCATGATCAAGGAGATCGGCGACCCCATGCAGGTGGCCAACTACCTGAAGCTCGACCGGAATGAACTCAAAGCCCGGATCATCATGGCCCAGGGGCGGCAGAACACCAACTATGCCATCAATCTCTACGCCTGTCATCCCTTCTTTATCGAGGGATTTTCCACCATGACCAACGGGGAAAACACCGCCTTTATTCCGATCAAGGAATACCTCATGTCCCGGGGATTTGAAGGGTATACCGGGTACCAGTCCGATTCCGAGGTGTTTACCCATATCCTCCACTATACCATGAAGCAGCTGGGGTTGCGATTGAACGGCTACAAGCACATCATCACCCCGCTCAATGACGAGGATATCAAGGACCATCCCGATGCGCGGCTGCTCAAGTCATTGAAGCAGTCCTGCCGACGGCTCATCATCGACGGCCCCAACTGCGTCATCGGCTCCCTGGTCGACCACAGGCTGTTCATGGTCCAGGACCGCAAAAAGCTTCGACCCGGGGTGGTGGGCGGTCGGCCCGGGATGTATGCCTTTTCATCGGAAATCTGCGGCCTTGACGCCAGCATTCCCGACCGCGACAAAAGCAAGGATTTTCAACCCATGTATCTGGATACCGCCATCGTGGGTCCGGATCGCCAGGAGGTTCAGATATGCCGTCAAACCGACCCGTTACCCCTTCTACACTAAGCGTCAAGGACCTGCCCTGGCAGATCCTCTACGATAAAGACAAATGTACTCTCTGCGGCAGCTGCTGCGCGGTCTGTCCGGTTCACGCCATCGAGTTGGGGGTCTACCGGAAACGGCAGATTCATGTCTCCATCAGCATCGACAAAGACTCTTACAATGAGTACGGGGTCTTCTACGGGGTCCGGCAGAAGACCGATCCGGCCTATGCCTGCATCGGGTGCGGAATGTGCAACATGGTCTGTCCCAACGACTGCATCATTCCGCTCAAGAGCGACGAGCCGGACAAGCTCAAGTACCATATCGACCGGGGCGGGCAGCCCCGCCGCCGGGGCGGCCGCCGGAACGACCGGGGAAGCCTGTTGGACCAGATCAAGTTCATCCGCATCTCCATGCTCACCGACCCGGCCCTGGATGCCGGGCGCCACGAGTTCGAACTGCGGACCCTGCTGGGCCGGGTGCTCTCCCCGGAAGAGAACCTTCAGTTCATTCGGGAAAACGGCTGGGCCCCCCCGGTGCGGGAGATCTATCCGCTGATCATCGGGGCCATGTCCTTCGGGGCCCTCTCGCCCAATATGTGGGAGGGGCTTCAGATGGGGGTGGCCTACCTCAACGAAGAACTCGGGATGCCGGTGCGCATCTCCACCGGAGAGGGCGGGTGCCCGCCGCGGCTGCTTCGAAGCCGGTTTCTCAAGTATGTCATCCTTCAGATCGCCAGCGGTTATTTCGGATGGGACGAGATCATTCATGCCCTGCCCGAAATGAAGGTCGACCCCTGCGCCGTGGAGATCAAATACGGCCAGGGGGCCAAACCGGGAGACGGCGGGCTGTTGATGTGGTACAAGGTCAACGAGCTGATCGCCGCCATTCGGGGGGTGCCCCAGGGGGTGAGCCTGCCCAGCCCGCCCACCCACCAGACCAA
>CAZNLT010000308.1:0-3306 GCA_964573705.1 uncultured Desulfobacterales bacterium | reverse complement strand
TGAATCAGGACTGGGGAGAGAAGGTGGTGACCGTTCGGATCAACAGTCTCGACACCCCTTTTGCGTATCGGGACCTTCTGGAAACGGCCGAGGCGGCGGGGCGCCGCCTGAATGCGGTGGTGGTGCCCAAGGTCGACCACCCCGGCGACATCCATTTCGTGAGCCGAATGCTGGACGGCATCGAAATGGGTAAAGGGATCACCACCAGAATCGGGGTAGAGGCCTCCATTGAAACCGCCCCGGGTATGGAGCGGGTCTCCGAAATCGCTCGCGCGAGCGAGCGGCTGGTGACCCTGGTCTTCGGCATTGCCGACTACTCTGCCTCGGTGGGAGCACGTCTGGTTTCGATTTCCGGGCATGGGGAGAGTGAAGCGGCCCTCTATCCCGGGGATCGCTGGCACTTCGCTCTGAGCCGGTTGGTGATGGCTGCCAAGGCCAACGGGTTGCTGGCTATCGATGCACCTTACGGCAATTTTAAAGACCTCGAGGGGCTGCGGGAATCGGGGGTGAAATCCTGCGCTCTGGGATGCAACGGCAAGTGGGCCATTCACCCGGGGCAGATCGATATTTTGAATCAGGTGTTTTCCCCTTCCCGAGAGGACATCGACCGCGCCGTAAAGGTGTTGGAAGCCTTTCAAGAGGCCCGATCCGACGGGCGCGGCGCGGTGGCGGTGGAGGGCAGAATGGTGGATCAGGCCACGGTCCGGCTGGCCCGCCAATTATATGAACAGGCGAGCCATCTTAAGATGGTGTGAGCCCTTGTGGAGAAGGAGTTCAATGACCAGGGCGCTGAAATTCAAATACGGCGACAGCTTGTATTTTACCGCCGGAATATCCCCGGCGGAACGGGGGCAGTCCTCGGATGATGCCCCATCCATATCCGCCTACCAACCCCACGACCATTGGGTCGACGTCCGACGGCACCCCCGAAAAAACTTTCGCACATCGGTGGATTTTTCCACCCAGGACCGGGCCTACAGCGATTACATTCGGGACATCAGCATTGCCGGGGTGTTTATCGAAACCCGGTATCCCTTACATGTGGGGGAGGAGCTGTCATTGATGATTCCCTTCTCCGACGGAGGCAAAGCGGTGCGGGTGAAAGGGGTGGTGGTGCGCAAAACCGGTGACGGGGTCGGGGTGGAATTTAAAAACCTCAAACGGTTTTTGTGAACAAGGGAAGTGATCAGTCATTATCGGTTAATAAAATCCAAATATTTTGAAAATAGGGATTGAATCTTCTTTAAAATGCGCTATGATAACTTTATCGGAGAGGAGAAATCGCATTTACTTTTTTATGATGAAGGAGATTCGAATGAAAAATAAAGCGGCATGGTTATGGCTGGTCTGCATTCTGACCGGTGTGTTCGCGATTCAGACGGGGGCCTCAGACCGCAAGATGATTCTGATGTCCACCACGACATCCACCCAGGCTTCGGGGCTTCTGGATGTATTGCTGCCCGAGCTGAAAAAGGACACCGGCATCGAGGTCAAGGTGATCGCCAAAGGCACCGGCGCGGCCATTCGGGACGGGATGGATGGCAATGTGGATGTTATTTTCGTCCATGCCAGAGACCGGGAGGAAAAATTCGTCGAAGAAGGCTACGGTACCCGACGATATCCGGTGATGCACAACGATTTCGTCATCGTCGGGCCCAAATCCGATCCGGCCGGAATAAAAGGAATGACCGATGCGGTGAAGGCCCTGGAAAAGATCGCCGAATCAAAATCCACATTTATTTCCCGGGGGGATGACAGCGGAACCCACACCAAAGAACAGAATCTCTGGAAGGCGACCGATCTTGAACTGACAGAAGAGAGCAAAACGATCACCAAAGAAGGAAAACCGATGGAACTGACCTTTGTTCATCCCAAGGGATTGGGCGAATGGTATATGTCCATCGGGCAGGGGATGGGGAAAATCCTCACTTTTGCCGACGAAAAACAGGCCTATGCCCTCACGGATCGCGGTACCTACATCAATTACACCGCCGGGCGGGATGACGGCATCGATCTGGAGGTGCTCACCGAAGGCGATCCCAAACTCTTCAATCCTTACGGGGTAATTCCGGTCGATCCGAAAAGATATGACCATGTGAAATACGACCTGGCCAGGCAATTCGCCGAATGGATCACCTCCGAAAAGGGGCAGTCGGCGATCGCCAATTACACCCTACACGGCAAACAGCTGTTTCATCCGGACGCTATTCCCGATGCCCAATAGGGCTTGACGTCCCGGTCAGCAATACACCGGATGGTATGCAGCCGGGGGCGGCCTGTCGCCTTCGGCTTATTTTGTTGAAAAGATCGACCTTTTCTGACATATTCCGCCGAGAAAACCCTGAATTCCGAATAAAGATTTCATTCCATGCAGTTTTTTCAAGATAGTTTTTTCTCTGCTTTTTTGTTGATCCGATCCCTCGACCCGGATTTGCTCAATGTGGTGATGGTGTCCCTGAAGGTGAGTGCTTTGTCGACCCTGATCGCATCTCTGATGGGCATACCGATCGGGTTTACGATTTCCACCAACGATTTTCGCGGAAAGCGGGCCATCATCACCTTCCTGAATACGTTGCTGGCGCTTCCCACCGTCGTGATCGGCCTCTTTGTCTACATGTTCATTTCCAGACGGGGGATGCTGGGGGGACTGGGCCTGCTCTATACACAGGAGGCGATCGTCATCGGCCAGGTGATTCTGATCGTGCCGATCGTCACTACCTTTACCATTTCCGCCATCAATCGGATCGACCGCCGATACCGGCAAACCGCCAAAACGTTGGGAGCCAATCAACTGCAGGTCGCTCTGGTCCTGGTTCGTGAAGCCCGTTTCGGCATCGTGTCGGCGGTGGTGGCCAGCTTCGGCCGTGTTATTTCCGAAATTGGCATCAGCATGATGCTGGGCGGCAATGCCAAGGGATTCACCCGCACCATGACCACCGCCATGGCGCTGGAATACGACAAGGGAGAATTCGTGCTGGCGGTCGCCCTGGGGCTGATTCTCATGAGCATCAGCCTGGTCGTCAATGTGATGCTCAATTCCATTCAAGGCCGGGCGACTTCCTGATGCTGTATGATATTCGCGGCCTCAAAAAGATCTACAACGGGCGAACGGTGCTCGATCTGCCCGAGCTTTCTTTTGATAAAGGAAAAATTTACGGCCTTCTGGGGCCCAACGGGTCCGGAAAGACCACCCTTCTGTCCATCCTCGGCTTTTTGAACACCCCCTCCTCTGGAGATCTGTCTTACAACGGCCGTCGGGTCTCCTTTACTGAAAAATCCCTGCTGCCGTTTCGAAAAGAGGTGGTG
>CAZNLT010000307.1:0-3442 GCA_964573705.1 uncultured Desulfobacterales bacterium | reverse complement strand
CTGACCAACCCCGGCAAAAACGTCACGATTTCCGGAAACAGCATCAGCAATATGATGCAGAGAATATAGGCCGGCAGGAAGTAAGCCACCCCCTTGAAGACCTCTTCCAGTCGAACCCCCTCGGCCATGGCGCCGACCACATAGGTGGTGGCGCCCACCGGCGGGGTCACCGCTCCCAGGGTCGTAACCACGGTGATGGTCACCCCGAACCATATCGGATCATATCCCAACTGATCCGCCACCGGAAAAAAGATGGGTATGGTGATCAACAGCAAGGCCAGAGCATCCATCACAGCACCGCCGACCGCATAGATGAAAAAAATGATCCCCATCACCACGGTCCGATGGACCGGCAGACCCACCACCCATTCGGCGATATCGAAGGGGATGCGGGTGACGGTCAGAAATCGACCGAAGATCACCGCGCCGGCCACGATGGTGATGACCATACAGGAGATGCGAAGGGTGTCGTTGATCGAAGCCAGAAATCCTTTCCAGGTGAGTCTTTTTTGAACCAGGCTGATGATCACCGCGAAAAAAGACCCGGCCGCACCGGCCTCCGCCGGGGTGAAAAACCCGAAATAGAGACCAGACATTACCAGCAAAAAGAGAATCAGCATCTCCACGGCGCCGGAGAGCGAACGGAATTTGTCCCCCCAGCTTACCACCGGTCCCACCGGCCCCCAGTCCGGGTGCAGCCGGCAGATCCCGTACACCGCGAGGGTCAAGAGCAAGGCCAGAAGGATACCCGCTCCGAATCCGCCGTAAAACAGCTTGGCGATGGACTGTTCGGTGGAAAGCCCGATCACGATCAGGACCACGCTGGGGGGGATGACCACCCCGAGGGTGGACCCGCAGGCCACCGCGCCGGTGCTCAGTTTGGAGTGGTATTTGAATTTCCGCATCTGGGGCAATGCCACGGTGGACATGGTGGCCGCGGTGGCGGCATTGGAACCGCAGATGGCCGAGAATGCCGAGCAGGCCATCACCGTGGCCATGGCGATGCCGCCCCGGATCTGCCCCACCCAGCGGTAGGCGGCGTTGTAAAGCTTTTCGTTCACCCCCGAATAGAAGGCGACCTGTCCCATGAAGATGAACAGGGGAATGACCGTGAGGCCGTAGCTGGAAAAGGTATCCCAGACCACCCCGCCGATCATGTTGATTCCGGCCTTGAAGGAGATCACATACCAGAACCCGCAGAACCCGACGATCCCCATGGCGAATCCCACCGGCATCCCCAATAGAAACAGCGCCAGCAAAAGAGCGAGAATGCCGCCGATACCGACGGCGGCCAGACTCATGGCGCATCACCCTTGGGGCCGGTGACGGCTCGGATCAGATCCCGGACGAATACCAGGCTCAGAAAACCGCATCCCACCGCCACTCCGTAAGTGAACGGATAATAAATAATTCGAAGGGTTTCGGTCACCTCCCCGGTTTCCCGAAGGATGTTCCCTTTCTCCGCCAACTGCCAGGCCACCACCATAAAAAAGAGCCCGCAGATGAGGTGGTTGAGACCGGTCAGAATTCGAATGGTCCGGCCGGAAAAAGAACGAAAGAGGATATCCACGGCGATATGCCCCCGGCTCAACTGGGTGAAGCCGAGGGCGAAGGCGGCGACCACCGCCCCGAAAAACCCCATCAATTCAAAGGTTCCGCGTACCGGCGCCCAGACGATTCGCAGAAAGATATTGGCGCAGGTGAGCAGAATCATACCGATCAGAAAACAGCCGGCGATGGTGATCAGAATTCGATTCAACTTCAGCGTCAGTTTTTCCAAGAGGTTCATATTTAACCGGAAATGATCAGATCAGCCCGAATGCTTTCGAGTCAGTTCCAGAATATCTTTGACGATGGCCTCTGAAGGGAAGCCCTTGGCTTTGGCGTCTTCGATCCACTGGTCGGTGATCGGTCGCAACAGGGCGTCCCACTTGGCTTTTTCTTCTTGTGATAAAACAATGACCTCCACATCATGGATGTCCTTGGACCATTTCATGGCAGCCTGAACATGACCATTCATATAGGCGCCGGTCCACTCGGCCTGTTCCCGGCCCAACTCCTCCATCACTTTCTGGACATCCTCCGGCAGGCTGTTCCACCGGTCCAGGTTCATCACCACCGCAAACGGATAGATAACGGCATCGGTGATGGTCACGTATTTGCAGACTTCAGCGAATTTGAGGTCCTTCATTACCTCCAATGAAGAGAAAAGCCCCTCCACCACCCCTTTTTGCAGGGCCTCGGGAGTGGCCGACATGGGCATGCCCACCTGATTGGCGCCCCAGGCCTTCAGAATTTCAGCAGCCCCGCCCGATGCCCGAAGGTCCAGCCCCTTGAGGTCCGCCAGACTTCGGACCGGCTTTTTGCACATGATGTTGGCCGGAGCGGTGGTGAACATGGTCAGCACCTTGACCTTGTCGAAGGATTCCGGCGTGTATTTCTGATAAAGGTCCCACAGTACCAGACTCCCGACCCGGGCATCGGGAATCCCCAGCGGCAGGCTGGCGGCATTCGTCACGGTGAAACGGCCCGGCTGGTAGGCCATGCTCAGACAACCGATATCGGCCTGCCCGGCGATGACCCCGTCCATCATGTTCTTGGCCCCGAGCAGGGTGCCGCCGGGAAAGGTATTGATCGCCACTTTACCGCCGGTCCGCTTTTCCACCTCCTCTTTCCAGCGCTCCATCTGGACACAGGGAAAGGTGGGCGCCGGCGGAAAATTGGCATAGCTGAGCCGCACCGGCCCGGCGCACACGAATCCCGGCATCAGAAAAACCGCTGTCGAAACCAACAGAAAAATCCCCGCTGAAATCAGATTCGCCTTCCGTTTCATATCTCCTCCTGTTTCCTCATCCCGTTCCATTCCATCACAGGTATGGGTTTAAGGGGCGGTGTGCCCCATTCGAAGCGCTCTCAGAGAGGCTTCCAGCATTTCTGTCTGCTGGGCCAACCGCCGGCTGAGGATCGTTTCAATATCAGTCAAGGTACAAAAAAAGCCATTCACCCGTGAAACCGTCCGCCCCAGCATGATCAGATTCACCGCCTTGGAATTGCCCATCTCCAGGGCGAGCCGATCGGCATCCACCGGATTGTCGATGCCGGCGCCGGGTCCGGGGGAAGCGGTGTTGACCACCGTCCATCCGGTGGATTTGAGAAATACGCGGTGCTGAGAAAGGTTTTCCTCCTTCAGCACCAGAAGCCCGTCGGCCCGGCCGGGCCGAATCAGAGGGCTTGAAAATTCCCCCGCCTTGAGATGCGACAGCACCGTTCCCCCGCGCTGAGCCATGCCGTGGGTTTCAGAGGTAAAGACCGGCCATCCGCGGTCGATGGCCGCTTCGGCCAATAATCGCGTGACGAACAGCACCCCTTGCCCGCCGACCCCGCTGATGACGATCTGTTGTCGAACCGAATCTTCCATTACAGCACCTCCTCGATAGCGCCT
>CAZNLT010000306.1:0-3514 GCA_964573705.1 uncultured Desulfobacterales bacterium | reverse complement strand
CACCGGGGGCTCGGATTTTTCCATGACCCGGATCTGCATGGGCGAGGTCTGGGACCGCAGCACGATGTTGTCGGAGATGTAGAAGGTGTCCTGCATGTCCCGGGCCGGGTGGTTTTTGGGGATGTTGAGGGCCTCGAAGTTGTAATAATCGCTTTCCACCTCCGGACCCTCGGCGACATCGAACCCGAGACGGGTGAAGATGTCGCAGATCTCCCGGGTGATTCGGGTGAGGGGATGAAGGTGGCCCCGGGGCGGGGTTCTGCCGGGAAGGGAGACGTCGATTCGGTCTTCGGCCGCAGACGCACCCGACTCCGCCGTTTCCAGGGCCGATTTGACGGCCGCGTCCAGCTCCCTTTTGACTTCGTTGGCCCGCCGGCCCGCTTCGGGGCGCTCCTCGGGCGGCAATCCGGAGATGTTTCTCAGGAACTGGGTAATCGCCCCTTTCCGCCCCAGGTAGCAGATGGAAATTTCCTTGATCCGCTCCGGGTCCGAGGTCGCGTTGAGTTCCCGGAACGCCTCGTCTCTGATCTGTTCGATATGCTTTTCCACGGATACTCCCGTTTCAGCGATCCGTTCTGAATGAATCCGGGACCGGACTAAGCTTGGGCCGCGGCCAGTTGGGCGATCCGGGAAAACCCGGCCGGGTCGGACACGGCCAGTTCGGCCAGGACCTTTCGATCCAGGGTCACATCCGCCTGCTTCAGACCGTGAATGAATTTGCTGTAGCTCAGGTCGTTCATACGGGCCGCGGCATTGATGCGGGCGATCCAGAGTCTTCTGAAATCCCGCTTACGGACCTTTCGATCCCGATAGGCATACATCAGGGCCTTGTCTACCGAATCGGCGGCGGTTCGAAACAGCTTGCTGCGGCCGCCCCGAAACCCCTTGGCCAGTTTCAATACCTTTTTTCGACGTTTTCTCGCCTTATACCCTCTTTTGATACGCATGATGTTGTCTCCTCAGTAATTCAAGAATATCGGTGTTGCCCTTATGCATAGGGCAAGAGCAGTTTCAGCTCTCTTTCATTGGTCTTGTCCACAATATTGTCCTGCCGAAGCGCTCGTTTTCGTTTTCGGCTCTTTTTGGTCAGGATGTGGTTGGCGTGGGATTTCCGGTAGACGAATTTTCCGGTTCCCGTCTTTTTAAAACGTTTGGCTGCGCCGCGGTTGGTCTTTAGTTTAGGCATAAGTCTGACTCCCTGTCGTCGATGGTACCTGTGAATTCATTTTCATTTCGTATTCCGATAACATGAAAAAAGAGAAGACGACTCCCTTTTCCCGTTGACCTCGATCTCAAATAATAGATGGCGTGGGCGCCCTCGGGCGGGCGCACACGCCACCGTCGAAAAACTTGTGCAGTAATCCGTTTACACGTTGATCGATTTCTATGTGCTTGCGATTGGCAGGAGGGCGTCGCTCGACCCGATCGCGCCTATTTCGGCGCCAATATCATCATCATGGTGCGGCCCTCGAATTTGGGGAATTGCTCAACAATGGCAATATCCTCAACCTCTTCTGCGATTCTCTGAAGCAGATCCCGGGCCTGGTCTGTCAGGGTGATTTCTCGCCCCCGGAACATACAGGTGACTTTGACCTTATCTTTTTTGTCGATAAACTTTCGGATATGACCCATCTTGGTCTGAAGGTCATGGTCGCCGGTCTTGGGGCGAACCTTGATCTCCTTGACCTGAAAGGTACTCTGCTTTTTTTTCGCTTCCTGGGTCTTTTTGGTCTGCTCGTACTTGTACCGACCGTAGTCCATGATTTTGCAGACCGGCGGACTGGCGTTGGGCGATACCTCCACCAGGTCGAGCCCGAAATCGGTCGCTACCGCAAGCGCCTTGTCGGTCGGCACCACACCGACCTGGTTGCCGTCCGGGTCGATTACCCGAACCTCTTTGGCCTTAATTTGATGATTGATATTGGTCTTGTCCGGTTTGAGTGGCCTAGCTATCCTGCACCTCCTGCCTGTTCGGTCATTTTAATTCAAATTTGAGATAATCTAATCAATCTGATAGAAAATTCAAGTTCCTGTATTATTTCCCATATAGAACAGCGAATCAATAAAGCCATATCGGATAACACTAAGAAATGCAAGAAAAAAAAATTGAATCAGGAGATATTGAGAAGATATCATTCTCCCGGACTCCCATAGCATAAGGTTCTTGATTTTATTCGATAATAAGCCCCGATTTCGGCGGTCAGCATCGCTCCGACAATCACGGCGGCGCCGAGGTACTGACGGGGCGAGAGCAATTCTCCGCCGATGAAATACCCGAAAAAAATCGAAGAAACCGGTTCCATGCAGAAGATGATCGCGGCCTTGGTGGGTGTGGTAAATCGCTGCATGCCGGTTTGTACGAAGAAACCGATCACTGTGGCCAGAATGCCGGTCAGGGCGATGGCCGTCAACAGTTGCGGGTGCCAGATCCTCGGCAGGGTGAAGGGGTCGTAGGCCGCGGATACCATGCCCGACAGCAGAAACGTGGTACCGATCTGAAGGGTGGTCAGTAGATAGGGGTCATGCTTTCGGGAGAAGACATCGGTCAGAATGATGTGAATGGAACAGAAGAGGGCGCTCAGAAGCGCAAACATTTCCCCTCGGGAGAACCCCACCGTTCCGTTCAGGGTGATCAGCCCCAGGCCGAACCCCGACAGCAGGACCCCGGCCATGGAATATGGGGTGGGAAATTTTTTGATGAACAGGGAAGAAAAAATCGGAACGAAAATGACATAAAGGCCGGTGACGAAAGCGACCACCGAGGCCGGGGCGTATTTGAGACCCAGGGTTTGGGTGGAAAAGGCCAGGAACAGGGCCCCGCCGAGCAATCCCCCGTCCAGCAGCATTCCCAGATTGAGGTGTTTCAGCCGCCGAAAGCAGATGAGAAGCAAGAGAGAAAAGGCCAGCGCGAAGCGGAGGGTCAGAAAGGCAAAGGCGGGAATATCCACGATGGCCTGCTTGACGATAATGAAGGTGCTGCCCCATATGACGGCGATAAACAGCAGGGATGCATCCGAAATAAACTCCCGGTTTCCGGAATCGAGTTCGATGGGGCTGTGTGGTTCCAGTGTCGGCATAAGCCTGCTATGTGACCCGTTGAAATCGTGTCGCTTCATTTTCGATTGCCAAAACGGCAAAACCACACTATATGCCAGGTTTTACATGATCCCTCAAGGGATTTTTTGATGCGTGTTCGGTCCTGGCAGCAGGCAAAGGAGGCGGATGTACAAAAGGGTTAGCCTGAGTTGTGGATTTACACCGGTTTTCGATTCTATCTATTGTTCATTACGTATTTGTCGCATTCGCAAAGGGGAGAATGGGATCTATCCGTATGATCCAAAAAGAACGCAACAGGGTTTCCCCTCCAATTTAAGCGCCTACCCCATTGCCGCCGCCTGGGTTTCTTCCAAATGGCGGATCAGTCGTTCGATGTAGGGAATGTCGCCGGATTCAATATTTTCGATGATCTGCTGGATTCTGCCTTTGGTTTCATCCAGAAATTCAGCCTGATAAC
>CAZNLT010000305.1:0-3574 GCA_964573705.1 uncultured Desulfobacterales bacterium | reverse complement strand
AAAAAGATCTTTTTGACGGCCGACGACATGAACTTGCACAAGACCACATAATGGACGATTTTGATACCGCTGGTGGTGGATCCGGCACAGGCTCCGATAAAGCAGACGGTAAACAAAAACATCTGGGAGGCCTGGGGCCAGAGTTCGTAATCAGCCGTGGTAAAACCGGTGGTGGTCAACAGACTGGTCACCTGAAAGGTCCCGTACCGAACGGAGTCCATCAGGCCGTAGGTGTTTTCTTTCCACAGAATCCCGGAGACCATTCCGGAGAAAAACAGCATCAACACCGCATAGACGCGGAATTCGGTGTTGATCCGCAAAGCCCGCCATTCCCCCCGGACCATTTGATAAAACAGCACGAAGGTCATTCCGCCAAGAAACATGAAGAGAATGATAATCCAGTCGAAATAGGCGTTGTCGTAATGGCCGATGCTGGCGTTGTAAGGTGAGTAGCCGGAGGTGGATACGGTGCCGAAGGCGTGGCAGAGGGAATCGAACAGGGGCATCCCGCCGAGGCACATTAGAAAGGTCTGGGCCACGTTCAGGACCACGTAGATGATCCAGAGCCGGATCATGGTGTCCCGGTTTCGGGCATGGAATTTTTCTTTGGTAATCACCTGGCCCGGCGAAGATTCCGCCCGAAAGATCCGCAGCCCGCCCATGCCGTGGGGCAGAAAAATGACCGTGAGGGTCAAAAATCCCATTCCCCCGAGAAGATGGGTCTGGCTGCGCCAGAACAACAGCCCGTGAGGCATCGCTTCGATGTCGGTCAGGATGGTGGCTCCGCTGGTGGTGTACCCGGACATCATTTCGAAAAAGGCATCGGTGAAGGTCGGGATCGAGCCGTGGATCATAAACGGCAGAGTGCTCAGCGCCGACACCAGCACCCATCCGAAGGCGGCGATGAAAATCCCGTCTTTCATTTCCAGATCGAGATGCTTCCGGAATCCCCACCACAACGGCACCCCCAGAAAGAGAATCAACAGGGCGGAGGCAAAAATCGCCATAAAGTCCCCTTCCCCGTAGATCAAGGCACAGACCAGGGGAGCCGCCAGGGAAATGCCGGTGACGATGAACAGGGTGCCGAATACGTGAAGGATGGAAAACAGGTGCATGAAGGTTCGACTGTCTACCCAGCCAACTGCGCCGCCATTCGAATCGCCTCCACCATGCTCTGGGGGTTGGCCCGGCCTTCACCGGCCTTGTCGAAGGCGGTGCCGTGGTCCACCGAGGTGCGGATGATGGGCAGGCCGAGGGTGACGTTGACCCCGGACATCTGACCCCAGGAATCGGTCTTTTCGTCGTAGTGGAATCCCACCAGCTTCATGGGGATGTGCCCCTGATCGTGGTACATCACCACCACCGCATCAAACATGCCCCCCTTCATTTTGGAGAAGACGGTATCAGCCGGAATCGGTCCTTCGGCCATGATCCCCCTGGCCCGAGCCTGGGCTGCGGCCGGTGCGATCTCCTCGTCGTCTTCGGTACCGAAAAGCCCGCCTTCTCCGCAGTGGGGATTGAGTCCGGCCACGGCGATGCGGGGTCGTTCAATACCGACCTGTTGAAGGGCATCCTGGGTCAACTCGATTACCCGCAGGACCCGCGGGGTTTTGACCCGTCGGCAGGCTTCGGCCAGGGAAACATGGGTGGAGACATGGACCACTCGAAAACCGTGGTCGGTCAGCATCATGGCAAAGTCTTTGGCGCCGGTCAGATCCCCGTATATTTCGGTGTGTCCGGCATAGTGGTACCCGCCGGCATTCAGGGCGGCCTTGTTGATGGGGCCGGTGACCGTACCGTCGATAGTCTTGGCCATGGCCAGCTCGATGGCTTTGG
Source organism: uncultured Desulfobacterales bacterium (assembly GCA_964573705.1). Lineage (GTDB taxonomy): Bacteria > Desulfobacterota > Desulfobacteria > Desulfobacterales > Desulfococcaceae > JAABSQ01. The sequence goes on along the minus strand of CAZNLT010000305.1, from coordinate 1,738 downwards.
CGATATATTCGAAAGACGCCCTGCCCTGCTCGGGGGTGACGGTTTTGTATTGAAGCTTGTCCATGGGCATGTTTTTAAGATTCAGTACATCGACAGTGCCGTGGCTGAAACGCCCGGCCTTGGGCGTATCGACGGCGGCGATACCGATTTTGAGCCCGGAAAACCGGGCCGCATCCGCCATAACGTCGGCATCCCCGATGATCAGGGGGCGGCAGATCTCGTAAAGAGCCGGTTGATCCAGGGCCTTGGCTGCAATCTCCGGCCCGATGCCTCCCGGATCGCCCATGGTGATGCCCAGCAAGGGGCGTTGTTTCTGGATCATTGGGTTTCCTTTCCTTCAATCAAAATCGAATACAACTCGGTGAATGCCTCGGATCGGCCGAACGCACCGGCCTTGGTGATGATGGTGCGGCCCGCGAGCCGACCGCCGGCGGCGGCGCCCCAGACCAGACCCGGCAGAATTTCCCGCTGCAGTTCGAATCCGGAAGCCCCGGACACCTGAAGCACGGCCCGGGCCGTATCCCCCCCGGTCAGCACCAGGCCGTCCGGTATCCGCCGTTCGAGGAGTCGGCCCGTCATTTCGGACAAGCCCCCCAATACCGACATCGGCGGGTGGATTCGGTCCGGCAGCGGGTCGGAGAGGCGCCAGACCATCGGACCCCGATTCAGTTGTTCGGAAGCAGTTTCGGCAATCTGCCGGCGCGGTTCCACCTGGTTGGGATCGATCAATACCGCCGGATCAAGAACGGTGGTTTTCGGAGAAAAGGCGCGAATCATTCCGTCCACCTGGTCCCGGGTGATCCGGGAGGTCGATCCGACCACAAACAGAATCCCCGGTCCGGCGGGTCGGGTCATTTCGGGGGTTTGATCCTCATCTCCGGCCAAGAGAGAAGACAGAGCCCCGGCCAACCCGGCCGATCCGATCATCAGCGCATCGGGAAACCGGGTCCGAGCCAAGTGTGCGACGATGTCTATGTGTTCCCTGGTTTGGGCGTCGAAAGCGATATGCCGGCACCCGTCGGCGATCAGGCGGAAGATCCGGTTCGACACATAGGCCGCGCCCTGGGCGTATTCGGCGATGTCGATTCGGCCGACCGGGTATCGGCTTTGTTCGGCCATTACGACCGAGAGCCGGGATTCGGTCACCGGTGTGACCGGATCATGGGCCGTTTCGGTATCGGCCACCGGCGTGCCGTGCACCCGATGGACATCGTTAATCGTGGTGCGGCCCTGATCGGGAAAAGCGGGCATCAGAAAGCCGACCGGCAGACCGAGTCGATCCAGAATCGCGTCCGCTTCCGCCCCGATATTGCCGCGAAGGCAGGAATCCACCTTTTTGTAGGTAAGCCGCGGTGAAAAAGGGATGAGCTTTTCGGCTGCGGTGCGGGCCCGTTCGGCCGCTTCCGCCGCACCGAGCGGCCTGGAATCGGTATAAACCGACAACCCGGCCGGCGGCTTCCGAAATGCCGATCGGTCCAGATCCCGTAAGGCGGCCAGATAAATCGGCGCCGCCGCCCGTAGAAATTGAACCCCGGTGTCCCCGGCCCCGGTCAGATCGTCTGCAATGACGGCCACTTCCAGCATAGACCGTGCTCAGTCCGGACCCATGGGCAGAAGATCCGGTGCGTGCGTCAGAACCGTCATGCGGGCGTCCGGCCCCTGACGTCGAAAGGCCTCCTCGATGGCCCATTCCAGGGTGGGTGCATGGGTATGTCCCAGCCGGGCCTTGTCTTCGGCG
>CAZNLT010000304.1:0-3621 GCA_964573705.1 uncultured Desulfobacterales bacterium | reverse complement strand
AGCTCCGCTTCGCCATCCGTGAGGGCGGTCGTACCGTGGGCGCCGGCGTGGTCAGTGAAATCATCGAGTAGTCTCAAGGAGTTTGTCCAGTGAGAGTCAAGGTTACCCTTGCATGTACCGAATGCAAAAGAAGAAATTATACGACAACCAAAAACAAGCGGACCACGCCGGATAAACTGGAGTTTCAGAAATACTGCAGGTTCTGCCAGAAGCATACGCCTCACAAGGAGACCAAATAAAAGGCGGTTTTCTGAACAGAGAATCCGACCGGTTGCCTGATAACGGATGAATTCAGGCCAGTAGCTCTAATGGCAGAGCGTCGGACTCCAAATCCGAGTGCTGGGGGTTCGAGTCCCTCCTGGCCTGCCACACCGCGTATTCCATAGACATGGTACAAGCTCAAGGGCGTTAACAGACGGTCGTCTGTTGCCACTTTGAGCTTTCCATATTTTTAGGAGTAGAATGGGACGGTTACAGAGAAAAAAAACGGCAAAAAAGAAGAAGAAGACCGACGACCCCATGGATAGTACGGCTCCGGCCGGGGATGCCGAGGCCAAACCCAAGCCGGTGACCTCAACTCCGAATGACGCCCAGAAACGGGCTCAGCTCGTCCAGAAACGGGCGGCCGCCGCCAGTAAACCACCCAATTTTATTGAAAAGAGCATCCAGTTTTTGAGAGAGGTTCGGGCGGAGCTCAAGAAGGTGACCTGGCCCTCTCGAAAGCAGACGATGGGCTCGACGCTGGTTGTGATTGTTTTGGTGATAATTATTGCATCTTTTCTTGGAGCGGTGGATATGGGGCTGTCCAGTCTGATTCGCCTGGTGCTTCAATAGGCGGGGAGAGGAAGATGGCGCTGAATTGGTATATCGTCCATGTGTATTCGGGCTTTGAAAGCAAGGTGAAAAAAGCACTGGAAGAGCGTATCGCGACTTTTTCCGACCCTGAAAAATTCGGCGAAATCGTGGTCCCGACCGAACAGATCGTGGAACTGGTCAAGGGAAAACGGAAGACCTCCTCCAGAAAGTTCTATCCCGGCTATATCCTCGTCCAGATGGATTTGGATGATGAAACCTGGCATATCGTCAACAACACCGAAAAAGTCACCGGCTTCTTAGGCGGGCGTGAAAAGCCCTCCCCCATTTCCGAGGAAGAGGCCCAGCAGATCCTGAATCGAATGGAGGCGGGGAAACTCAAACCCAAACCCAAATACTTTTTCGAGACCGGGGACGAGGTCCGGGTCATCGACGGACCCTTCACGAATTTTAACGGCACCGTAGATGAGGTGAATCCCGAAAAAGGGAAAATCAAGGTGCTGGTGAGTATCTTCGGTCGATCCACTCCGGTGGAGTTGGATTTTGTTCAGGTCACCAAATTATAACGGTTCGGAATCGGTGAGTGCCCGACAGGCGAGGGAAACCGATATTCGGCGCCGAAAGTCCGGAACCCAGGATCCAAAAATCAGGACCCGAAATTAGGAGCAGATAGAGAAAAATGGCAAAAAAGGTTATCGCGCAGATCAAGCTACAGGTTATGGCCGGAAAGGCCAATCCGTCGCCTCCCATCGGTCCCGCACTCGGGCAGCACGGGGTTAATATTATGGATTTTTGCAAGGCGTTCAACGCCCGGACCGCGAACGAAGAGGGCATGATCACTCCGGTGGTGATCACCGTCTTTCAGGATCGAACCTTTACCTTTATCACCAAGACCCCGCCGGCCGCGGTGCTGTTGAAAAAAGCGGCCAAGGTCGCCAAAGGCGCCGGGGATCCCAAGCGGGACCGGGTGGGTAAGGTAACGCGCAAACAGGTGGAAGAGATCGCCCAGGTGAAGATGCCGGACCTGAACGCCAACGACCTGGATGCGGCCTGCAAGATTGTTGCGGGAACGGCCAGAAGCATGGGAATCGAAGTGGTCTGAGAATTTCAACCGCCAGCGGAAACCGGCGGATGATACAACCGGAAAAAGGAGTGAAGTAGCAAAAATGCCGAAGCGGGGTAAAAAATATACAGAAGCCAGAAAACAGGTGGAGCCGGGCGTCACCCTCGGGTTTGCGGAAGCGGTCCAGAGGGCGATCGATTCCTCATTTGCCAAATTCGATGAAACCTTCGATATCGCCGTGAAGCTGGGGGTCGATCCCCGGCATGCGGACCAGATGGTCCGCGGCACGGTGGTGCTGCCCAACGGAATCGGAAAAGAGGTCCGGGTTCTGGTTTTCGCCAAAGGCGAAAAAGAGAAAGAGGCCCAGGATGCCGGGGCCGATTATGTGGGCAACGAGGACCTGATCGAAAAGATCAAGGAGGGGTGGTTCGATTTCGACAAAGCGGTCGCCACGCCCGACATGATGGGCTCGGTGGGAAAGATCGGCCGCCTTCTGGGTCCGAGAGGTCTGATGCCCAATGCCAAGACCGGCACCGTCACCTTCGATATCGGCCGGGCCGTGCAGGAACTCAAGGCCGGTAAAATCGACTTTCGGGTGGAGAAAGCCGGTATCGTACACGTCCCCATGGGAAAGGTCTCCTTCGGTAGCGACCGGTTGATTGAAAACGCCGCCGCCTTTTTGGAGACCATCATGCGGTTGAAGCCGGCCTCCAGCAAGGGGACCTACCTGAAGGGAATCGCCGTGTCCACGACCATGGGCCCCGGGTTCAAGGTGGATACCTCGTCCCTCAAAGAGCTGGTAAAGGTGTAACCGTCCCATTCCAGCGGCGCCGAATCATTTCGAATCGGGCTGATCAAGAAATCTGAATTTTAAATAAATCCTGTCAAAGACCGTAGGTATATTCGAGAACCGGTATGTCCGGTCTCTTATTTAATCGACCGTGTCGGCCTACCGAGACAGTAGTCTGCCAATGTGATTACCTCCGGTTTTTTTCAGATGCGAAAGGAGGTGTAAAAGCGTATATGAAGCTGGATAAGAAAAAAGAGATCGTCGAAGAGCTGCATGACAAATTTTCCCGCTCCCGAATTGTGATCCTGGCTGATTACAAGGGTTTGGATGTCATTTCCATCAATTCTCTACGCCGGCAGCTGCGGGAAGCCGAGGTCGAGTTCAAGGTAGTGAAAAACACCCTGTTGATCCGGGCCTGCGAAGGTACGGAAGCGGAATTGATCAAAGACAATTTTGTCGGGCCGACCGCGGTGGCCATTTCCTATGAAGATCCGGTGGCGCCGGCCAAGGTGCTCACCGACTTCGCCAAAGACAACCAGAAGCTCGAAATCAAGAGCGGCGTCCTGAGAGGAAAGGTGCTGGGCTTCGACTCGGTAAAGGCCTTGGCGTCCCTGCCGTCCCGGGATGTCTTGCTGGGGCAGGTTCTGTCGGCGATGAACGGAGTCCCCACATCTTTTGTGCGGGTGTTGAGCGCGGTGCCGCAACAATTTCTCAATGTGCTCACGGCGATCAAGGATCAGAAAGAACAGGAAGCTGCCTGATTTTACAAAACAATGGATACACCTACTTTTTCGTAGGTCTGAGAAATTATCTGGAGGATGCACAAAATGGCGGAAATTACCAAAGAACAAGTGATCGAGTTTATTGCAAATATGTCTGTGCTCGACCTCTCCGAGCTGGTCAAGGAGATGGAAGAAAAATTCGGCGTATCTGCGGCCGCGCCCGTGGCCATGAT
>CAZNLT010000303.1:0-3710 GCA_964573705.1 uncultured Desulfobacterales bacterium | reverse complement strand
TCCAGAAAAACCCCGGTGAAATTGTGGTACTGCCGCCAGGCGCACCCGAGGGCATACAGCCAGCCTCTCTCCGGATACAGGGCCCGGTAAAACCGGACGCTCTCCGCCACTCGGAACGGAAAAAAAAGAAAATAGCCGGCGGCCACGAACCAGGCCGAAAAGCGGAAGAACCAGGCCCCGGTCCATCTGGAGACGGAGGTACTGAATCGATAAAAAAGCGCGCTCATGGATTCATCCCCTCTCCGTTACCACCATCGTCGAAACCGGGCCGGCAAAAAAATCCGCTGAAAAATGAGGCGGGTAAAGGTGTTGGAATTCCGGACAAAATCAATGAAAGGTCTGAAATGGGATACCCGGGGCGCGCCCGGGCGGTAGTTCACACTGACCGGTGCTTCCCGCACCGGAATGCCTTTCCATCGGGCCTTGACCAGCACCTCCACCTCGAACTGGAACCGCTTTGCCCCCACCCTCAAGGCCAGGATTTCCGGAAGCGGATAAATCCTGAACCCGCTCTGGGAATCGGTGAGCCGCGGACCGCCCGAGATCCATACCCAGAAATTGGAAAAGCCCCGGCCGAACCGACTGGTCCAGGGGACATCCTTTCCGATCATCCCCTGGCGGGCGCCGACCACGATCGGCCGCTCCCCGGCCGGTATGGACCGGATCATATTCACCGCATCGGCCGGCGCATGCTGGCCGTCGGCATCCAGTGTGACGGCCCAGTCGGCGATTTCAGCCGCCGCTTGAAAGCCGGTCCATAAAGCCGCCCCCTTGCCCCGGTTGTATCGATGCCGCACCACCCGCACCCCCGGAATATCCCGAACCCGGTACCAGGAAGCATCGGTGGACCCGTCATCCACCACCCAGACCGGATACCCCAGTTTCAGGGCTTCGACCGCCACGCCGCCGATCCGCTGTTCATGGTTGTAGACCGGAATCACCACCGCGAATCGCCCGCGCCTGCCGTTCTCCGGCCCCTCATTGTTACGAGAATCAGGGGTCACGAATCGGTCCGTTCACGGTAGACGAAACGCCACCAGCCGGTGATCATGGTCGCGGCGGCAAAGCCCAGCAGCAGAAGGACCTCCGGCCAGACGCTTCGAATGCCCCCTTGCCGAACAAAGAGGTCGGTCAATCCGTTCAACCCCCAGGCCAGCGGGGAAAACCGGCTGATCTCCCGCATCATTTCGGGCATGGCGTAGACCGGCACCATGATCCCCCCGACCGCGGCCGCGATCACCACCGACACCGGACCGAACATGGAGGCCTGCTCATAGGTCCTGGCGAAGGCGCCCAGCAGAATTCCATACCCGGTGGCCGCCAGGGCCGCGCTCACCACCACCAGCAGAATGGCGCCGTAGGCCGATCCCATCTCCAGCACCGGGGTCCCCAGCAGCGGCAGAACATAAAACCCCATCAGGACGATGATCCCGAACTGGCACAGGCAGACCAGCATGTAGGCGAGCACCTTCCCCAGAAGCAGCACCCCGTAGGAGACCGGCAGGGTCATCAGCCGGGTGAGGGTTCCCTCCTGCCGTTCCCGAATCAGCGACCCGCCCATGGGCACCACGATGAAAAAGATGCCGAAGAGGGCCCAGGCCGGCACATTCTGCTGAACCGAACTCGGCAATTTCTCGAATCCGCCGCGGGAGGCCTGGCGGGATTCGATCTCCAGGAGCCGCTCCCGGCCCCAGCCCGGATCGATTCTGGGAAAAGCCCCATGGGGATAGGTCGGCCCCATCAGGGCGGCCAGAATCCGGTCCGCCTGCCGGGGCACCGCCTCGGAGAAGGCCCGGGCTTTCATTTCCATTTCCAGGCCCATCACGATTCCCTGGAGGGCATTCACGACGGCCCCGCGAAAAGCGCCCTGCACCAGGGGATCGAAATAGACGGTCAAGGTCGGCGGTTCCACGGCCGCTTTGCCGTCCCCCTCGGTTTCTTTCCGGCCGAAGGCCGCCTGAATTTGACGGGTGACCCGCTCCCGAAGGGCGTCCGTCAGCCCCTTGGGGAGGATAATGCAGAACTGGTAATCCCCGTCGGTCAGGGCTTTTCGGGCGGCTTCCTCTGTCAGATTTTCCGGTGCGGTGATGAATTGGAGGGCATCCGAACGACCCATCTGCTCCTGAATGACTTCCGCCACCCTTTCCCCGTCCCGGTCGATGAAGAGCACCCGAATGCCGGTCTCCCCGGTGGCGTTCATGACATTTTCCTGAACCAGCGAAATCACCACCACCAGCGCGGCGGGCATCAGAAACAGGACCAGGAGACCGGCCCGGTCCCGAAACAGAAGCAGGAGTTCCTTGGCCACCGTGGCCCACAGCTTGATCACTGTTTCAGTCCCTCAACCGTTTGCCGGTGAGATGGAGAAACAGCTCTCCCAGGTTCCGGCATTCCGAATGGCGGTCCAGCAGTTCCCGAGGCGGGCCTTGATCCACAATCCGCCCCTCGTCGATGATCGCCACCCGGGAACAGAGGAATTCCGCCTCCTCCATGTAGTGGGTGGTGTAGAGCATCCCCATGCCTTGGTCCCGCAAAAAGGAGAGTTTTTCAAGAATCATGTTGCGGGACTGAGCGTCGATGCCCACGGTCGGTTCATCCAGAAACAGCAGCCGGGGCGAATGAAGGACCCCGGCGGCCAGATTGGCCCGGCGCTTCATTCCGCCGGAAAAGGTCCCGACCCGCCGGTCGGCCCGGCTTTCCAGCCCGGTCATTTCCAGGCATTCTTCAATCCGTTTCTGAAGAATATCTCCGCCCAAGCCGCAGAGTCTGCCGAAATACTTCAGGTTTTCCCGGGCGGTGAGATTGGGATACAGGGCGATGTCCTGGGGCACCAGCCCGAATTTCTTTTTGGCCTGACGAGACTGTCTGAACAGGTCCACCCCCTGAATGAAGACCGTGCCCGCATCCGGCCGCAACAAACCGCTCATCACCGAAATGGCCGTGGTCTTTCCGGCCCCGTTGGGCCCCAGCAGCCCGAGTATTTCTCCTTCGCGAACCGAAAGATCCACGCCGTCCAGGGCCGGGTGGTCGGATTCGCGGTAGGTTTTTCGAAGGCCGATGGCTGAAAACATCAATTGGTTCTCAAGTTGACACCTTCGTTTTACTGTTTCAACCACTCGGTCGATGGGGGCGGTTCCATAATGGGCGGTTCCTGGCCTTCAGCAAACCAGCCGCCCACGCTCATGCGAATGACCTGATAACTCAAAAAATCGTGAGTATGGTCCAACATGTCATCAAACCGGATTTGCTGTTTGAGATTTTCACGCCATGCTTTTTTCTCAACTGTACCGAATACAAGGTAGTTGTTTCCGATAATATCAGGTTTTATCTCCAAAAATGTCTGGGTCAAATGATGCTCGATGTCATGTTGGTGCCCGGTTAACATGTCACAATGACGACAGTAACGGTTGGTGTAATTGAGAGCGATCAGATGCCCCGGATCGATATGGATAAGTAAGGGCAGTTTGCGTTGCCCTGTTTTATTTTGGCAATCCGGACACTTTGAAAATTTAAATTGCGGATATGGATTAAGTGAAAAATTATATTCAGGGGGTAGGTGACCAACCCGTTTTCTTTTCACCATTATTGATTCTTCCCTAAAGGCTGTAGAATTTCTATTTAAATTCTCTTAAAGACCTTTCCTATATGTTTATAATTTTACCGCACCAATAATTTTAATGCAATCCATAACTTGATAACTTGCTCTCTCC
>CAZNLT010000302.1:0-3714 GCA_964573705.1 uncultured Desulfobacterales bacterium | reverse complement strand
CCGCTCATCCCGGGGTTCAGTACCTGATGAAACAAACCGGCGATTACTATATCGGCGGGACGGTGGACGTGGTGAGTCCGCCGCTTCACTTTGATTTTCAACAGCTTCGCATGACCCCCGCGGAAGTGCGCGGCACATTTAAAAAACTGGGATGGGAGCGGGTGGTCGGTTTCTACACCCGCAACCCGATCCACCGGCCGCAGTTCGAACTGACCCTCAAGGCCATGCGGCAGGCCGGGGCCAATTTGCTCCTCCTGCCCACCGGCGGCATCACCCATCCCTGGGATTTCGACCATTACACCCGTATTCGATGCTACCGCGAGGTGACCAAGAAATATCCCCCGGATTCCCATACCCTGAACCTCCTGCCCCTGGCCAACCGGATGGCCGGTCCGCGGGACGCTCTGCTCCATGCCATTATCGGCAAAAATTTCGGCTGCACCCACTTCATCATCGGTCCCGATCATGCGTCCCCGGATATCGGCGCCGATGGTTCTCCCATGTACGAACGGGGCAAGGCCCAGGAAATCGCACGGGAGTTCAGTGAGGAGGTCGATATCAACATTCTGACCTTTGAAGAGATGGTCTACATGCCGTTTGAGGATGAATACCGGTTTTCCGACCAGGTGCCGGAAAACAGCCAGGCCATCTCCTTTTCCGGGTTCGATATTCGGCAGCGAATCCGCACCGGCCGACGCATTCCCGAATGGGCCACCTTCCCCGAAGTCATCGAGGAACTCCACCGGTCCTATCCGCCGCCCCGCCGCCAGGGGCTGGCCGTCTTTTTCACCGGACTCTCCGGGGCCGGCAAATCGACCCTGGCCCGCATCCTCTATTCACGCTTTCTCGAACTGGGCGACCGGCCGGTCACGCTTCTGGACGGGGATATCGTTCGGCAGAACCTTTCCCGGGAGCTCAATTTCTCCAAAGAGCACCGGGACATCAATGTCCGCCGAATCGGGTTCGTGGCCAGTGAAATCGCCAAGAACCGCGGAGTGGCCATCTGCGCCCCCATTGCACCGTATGAATCCACCCGGTCTGAAATCCGCAGCACCATCGAGGCCTACGGCGGTTTTGTGGAGGTTCACGTTTCAACACCCATCGAGGTCTGCGAGCAGCGCGACCGGAAAGGGATGTACGCCAAGGCCAAGGCCGGCCTGATCCAGGGGTTCACCGGTGTGGATGATCCCTATGAAATCCCCGCGGACCCTGAACTGCGGATCAACACCACCGCTTTCACCCCCAATGAGGCGGTAAAAGAAATCCTGCTGTTTCTCGGTGAAAAGGGCTATATCTAAAAAATGTAAGACAAACCGCGTCAAACATGAGGAAAACACATGATCTACCCGGTTATTCTCGCGGGAGGCTCCGGCACCCGCCTGTGGCCCCTGTCCCGCGAATTATATCCCAAACAGCTTCTGGGTCTGGTCAATGAGACCACCATGCTTCAGGAGACGGTGCTGCGATTGAAGGATTTCGAAGGCATGGGCGATCCCATGGTCATCTGCAATGAAAACCACCGGTTTATGGTGGCGGAGCAGCTGCGCCACATCGAGACCGACCCGGCATCGATTCTGTTGGAACCGGTGGGCCGGAACACCGCCCCCGCCCTCGCCGTGGCCGCCCTCAAGGCCCGATCGACCGGAGAAGATCCGCTGCTGCTGGTGCTTCCCGCAGATCATTTTATCGAGAATATTCCGGCCTTTCACCAGGCCCTGCGGACCGGGGTCCATTTTGCCGAACAGGGATACCTGATCACCTTCGGGATTGTCCCCGAGGCGCCGGAAACCGGGTACGGCTACATTCAGAAAGGCAAAGCCCTCTCTTCCGACGGAAACCCCGAAAATTTGTCAGAGGCCGTGGCCATCGCCCAGTTCGTGGAAAAACCGGACCTGGACACCGCGCGGCAGTACCTTGCATCCGGGGAATACTGCTGGAACAGCGGCATGTTTCTGTTCAAGGCATCGGTGGTACTGGCCGAACTGGAGCGCTTTGTGCCCGAGATTGTGGCCGCCGCCGGAAAATCGATGGAAAACGGCCGGGCCGACCTCGATTTTTTCCGGCTGGATCGGGCTTCCTTCGAGGCCTGCCCCAGCGACTCCATCGATTATGCGGTAATGGAAAAGACCGACCGCGGCGGCATGGTCCCCTTTCAGGCCGGATGGAATGACCTCGGCTCCTGGGAAGCGCTCTGGCAGGTCGGAAAAAAGGATGAATTCGAAAACGTGGTTCACGGGGATGTACTCCTTCACGACGTCCGTCACTCCTATCTTCAGGCTCGGACCCGCCTTCTGGCCGCCGTCGGCCTGGAAAACCATATCGTGGTGGAAACCGCCGACGCCGTCTTGATCTCCCCGAGGAACAAGGTCCAGGATGTCAAAAAACTGGTAAACAAGCTCAAAAAGGCGAAGCGGGAGGAGACCATTTCCCACAAAACCGTCTATACCCCCTGGGGATCGACGGAAATCCTGGTAAAGGCGGACCGTTTTCAGGTAAAGCGGGTGACCGTCAAACCCGGCGCAGTGCTCTCCCTGCAGCAACATTTCAATCGTTCGGAACACTGGATCGTCCTGCAGGGCACCGCTCTGGTGACCCGGGGCGAAGCGGAAATTACTCTAGAGGAAGACCGCTCGACGTTCATACCGCCGGGGATGGTTCATCGGCTCAAAAATCCCGGCAAAATCCCTCTGGAGATCATTGAGGTCCGGTCCGGAAGCTATCTAGGCGAAGACGATATTGTCCGGCTGGAGGAAGTTTACGGCAAAGAAGAGTGACCTGCCGGCCTGCCGAAGGGCACAAACACACGCTCCAATAAGGCTTCAGCATTCCGAAGCGCCGCCGAAGAATCGAATACCGATTCGAGTTCCTCCAAAATGGCCGCAAAGGGGGAATGCGCCCCCCCTGCGGCGGGCAAATCCAGCGGCGATTTGGGGTAGTTCCCGTCCTCAAAAAAATAGCTCGCGGGACGGTCCGGATCGATTCGATAGGGCCACTCCCTCTTGAGCCGCAGCACCGATTGAAGAGAGGTTCGGAAGGAATCCGAATCGACCCGATTCGGGGTCACGCGCCGCCCCATGCGGGACTCGATTTCATCGAACAGGGCGGAGAGCAGTTTCCATTCGGTGATGATCAGCCCGTGTCCGTACCAGTCCTCGGCGACGGCCCGGACGACCTGTTTTCGTTCCGGGGAAAGACGGCGGTAGGTGGAGCAGAAATAGGTCCGGCAGGCCATGCCGCCGTAATAGCTCAGACCCCTGAGATCCACCCCGTTGTTTCCGTTCCCTAAGGGATGGAGAAGACACCCGACCCGGGACCGCCGTTCACCCACCAGACCGAGATAGGGGCAATGATGGAAATGGGGAAAGGGTCTGTCTTGGTTCTCCCGGGCCTCCACCATTTTCATGAAGTCCCAGATATCGTCCATTGTTCGGGGAACCTCGGCAAACGCATGAGTTCGCCACTCCAGAATCGCCGTCATTCGACCGGGAGACGCGTTGGATACATTGTACAACCCGCAGCAGGCCCCGCAGGAGATGGTCTCGCTGATCTGGCACAGATAGACCCCGCCGGGAACGGCGGCGTCCAGTTGATCTAAATTATCCATAAAATGGTTTTCCGGGGGATTCGGTTTCGATGGCTTCCATTATCATGGATTCCGTTCCGTGTCCTTCCGGCAGGCCTGCATGAATTTCCTCGCTCGGCGTGCTAACCTCG
>CAZNLT010000301.1:0-3739 GCA_964573705.1 uncultured Desulfobacterales bacterium | reverse complement strand
GAAAACGATCATCGAAAAACACGGCGGCGATTTGACCGCCGAATCGGCCCCCGGCCGCGGCGCGTCATTCACCGTCTGCCTGCCGAGGGCCCGGAAGGAGGAAAAGCAGACATGACCCCCGAATTGAGCATTCTGGTGGTGGACGACAACGAAGACCTGGCGATCAATCTACAGGATATTCTTCATGAAAAAGGATATCGGGCCAAAACAGCCCTGAACGGCGCCGCCGCCACAGATCTCTGCGGGAAAGAATCCTTCGACCTGGTGCTGCTGGATTACAATCTTCCGGATATGGACGGTCTTCAGTTGCAAAAGCATTTATCGCCCCTGACCCACGCCGATTTCATCATCATCACCGGGTATGCCTCCGTCGAAAGCGCCTCCGCCGCCGTTTCGCGCAGACAGATCGTCGGATATGAAACCAAGCCGCTGGACGTGGACCGTCTGCTGGCCTTCATTCGTCAGGTCGCCGACCGGCGGCGGGCCGAAAGAGACCTTCGAAGGAGTCGGGCCCGATACCGGACCCTGTACGAGGCGATCACCGATGCGTTGTTCGTCCATCCCGTGGCGGATGACGGCGCCATGGGCTGCTTCACCGAGGTCAATGCGGTCGCCTGTGAACGGTACGGGTATTCCCGGGAGGAACTGCTGAACATGCGCCCGGCCGATATGGCTGCACCGGAATCGGAAACCGACCGGGAATGGATCGTCGAGATGCTTGCCGGAGGCGGGAATGTGATATTTGAGCAGATTCACAGGACCCAAAACGGCGGCCGGATTTTCGCGGAAGTTCATGCCAATGCCTTTGAACTGGATGGAAGCCCCTGCGTTTTATCGCTGGTCCGGGACATTTCGGAACGTAAACAGGCCGAAGCGGACCGGCGGCGAATGGAAAACCGCATCCAAACCCTTCAGCGACTGGAAAGCCTGGGGGCCATGGCCGGCGGAATCGCCCATGATTTCAACAATATCCTGATGGTCGTCATCGGAAATATGGAAATCGGAATGGATGATCCCGGCCTGTCGCCCCAGGCCCTGAAAAATCTGATGGAATCCAAAAATGCGGCGCTTCGGGCCGCGGATCTGGTAAAACAGATGCTCGCCTATTCCGGCAAAGGCCACTTCGTGATCGAACCGGTGCGCCTGGATGAAGTCGTTCAGGAAACAGCGGAACTGCTGAAAACCACCTGTGGGTCTCATGCAGAGCTTAAAATCCGACCGAGCCATGAAAGCCCGGTGATCGATGCGGACAAATCCCAGCTGACGCAAATCATCAGGAACCTGATCATCAACGCCCGTGAATCCCTGGACCAGACCGAGGGCGGGCGGGTGACGATTTCCACCGGAGTGGAGATCTGCGATACCGCCTGTCTGAAGGCCACCTTATCCGATGCATGGCTTGGCTATGACGAACCGCTCAAGGAAGGCCGGTACGCATTTTTGGAGGTGAAGGACGAGGGGTGCGGTATGGACCCGGAAACCCGAAGACGAATGTTCGAACCTTTTTTCTCCACCAAATTCCAGGGCCGCGGACTGGGGCTTTCTTCGGTGCTCGGCATTATCCGAGGCCATCAGGGATTTGTTCGGATGAATACGCAGGCGGGTCAGGGCACGGTCATTCGGGTCCTGCTGCCGATGCCCGAACACCCCGAACACCCCGAACACATGGATAAACCGTCTTCGGCGGAACTCCCTCCGGCAGCGACAGAGGTCTTGCCCGGAGAAGGCTTGATCCTGGTGGTGGACGACGAACCCTCGGTTCGAAGACTGATTCGAATGATGCTCGAAAAAATCGGCTATAAGGTGATCACCGCCGCGGATGGGAACGAGGCGGTCCGTCTATATCATGCCCATTCCGACGCCCTCGCCCTGATTGTACTGGATTTGACCATGCCCGGCATGGGCGGTGTAGATACATTTCAGGCCCTTCAACGCGCCGGATGCGAAATACCGGTAGTGCTGGCCAGCGGATACAGCGAAGCCCAGCTCAGAACGCAACACGGAGAAAAGGGGTTTGCGGGGTTTTTGCACAAACCCTTTCAGAAACAGACCCTGAGCGAAATGCTGGTTCAGGTTTTCAAGGATCGATCGACGCGGGCATGAAAAAGATTCGCCAGCCATTTTTTACACCGGCTTTTCATTTCCCAATCGATCCCGCGCCGCTTTCGTGACGGGATAGAAACCGCACTTCGCTGGATGGCGTTTTGTCGGATCGATTTTTCCCCCGATTCTCTGCCGTCCTTCTCCTTCGGTTGATCGTCGCAGCGGCTCCCTTGAATCCGAACCCCTTACAGATCGCCGTTGCAGTTTCGTTGCGAGTTCCCTATAATGTGGGTATCGGTATACGATATCAATGCATTCGATAGCTCTTCCCATAAAACGCTTCAAAAGGAGTTGCTCATGTCATTGCCGCAAGTGAACCCGGGGGATGCTCCCATCACCTACGGTGATTATTTGAAGTGGCCGGATGAAGAACGGTGGGAAATCATCGACGGGGTTCCCTATGACATGAGCCCCGCCCCTTCCACCCGGCATCAAAGAATCTTGGGAGAACTTTTCGCACAGATCTATTCTTTTTTCCCCGAGATGGCCGATTGCGAAGTATTTCTCGCACCCTTCGATGTCCGCCTTCCCGAAGGAGATGAAGCCGACGAAGCGGTTACCAGTGTCGTCCAGCCGGATCTGGCGATCGTCTGCGATTCTTCCAAAATTGACGACCGGGGGTGCCGGGGTGCGCCCGACTGGATCATTGAAATCCTGTCTCCCGGCACAGCCGCCAAGGATTTCACCACCAAACGATCCTTATACGAAAAAAGCGGGGTGCAGGAATACTGGCTGGTTCATCCGGTGGATCATATCATCACCACCTTCATCCTCGGCACAGAAGGAACCTATAAAGCCCCGGTGTTTCACGAAGGGAAGGGCGAACTGTCTGTGGGGATATTTCCGGAGTTGAAAATCGATCTGGATACCCTCTTCAAATAAAGAATATGCTCAAATTATGGTATGGATGATCAGCCGAAAGCATCCTGTGGCCTGCCGCAATCTAATCTCCGGATTTGCCCGCCGACCGCCCGGCGATGCGTCCGAAAACGATGCATTCCGGCAGGGCGCAGCTGCCTAAACGGCCGGCCCCGTGAATCCCGCCGCAGACTTCACCGGCCGCGAATAGACCGGGAATGGGGGCCCCTTCCAGGTTGATTACCCGGGCCTGTTCATCGATACCGATGCCGCCGGGGGTATAATGAACTTTCGGCCACAGGCGGATGCCGTAAAAGGGCGGCCGGTTCAACGGTTCGGCGCTTTGGGACAGGTCCTTGCCGAATTCGTCCCGCCCTCTCTCTTCCATGATTCGGTTGTAGGCTTCGATCGTCTTTTCCAATTCATCTGACGGCATTTCATAGGCCCGGCCCAATTCGGGAAGAGAGTCGAACGCCAGGATCTTTCCGGATTTCAGGCAGTGGGCAAGGCTTTCCGCTTCCTGATCCGCCCCCCGAGCGTCGGTGATCCCCACACAGGGATGACCGGTATTGAAGACGGCTTCGGAGCGGACTCTTCGATCGGCCCATTCGTTCACGATGCGGCGACCGGTGGCCGGGTCTACCAAAATTCCGGCGATAAACACCCCGTACGCGGCAAACCGTGATCCCGTGCCGTAGCCCGCCTCATCGGCACAACTCCAAGGCCCGGTCTGAATCCAGGAGAGATGCACCGGGGCCGCATGGATTTTCAAAGCCGC
>CAZNLT010000300.1:0-3786 GCA_964573705.1 uncultured Desulfobacterales bacterium | reverse complement strand
GGCCATGCCGGCCATGTACATGCCGCCGCCGTGGCCCATTCCTTTCATTTTGCCGCTGCCGGCGAATCCGTTGCCGGATACCGCCAATACGGCGGCCAGACTCAGATAAAAAACGACTTTTTTCATGTTGGCATCTCCTTTGTAGATATTCAGAATCTGATCCGATGTGTAAAACGATCAGTGTCCAAATATAGTGCCGAAGCGCCGTTCGTCAAACATTCGGTCTGGCCGGTCCGTTCTCCTCAGGAGGCTTTGATCATCATTTCGACCAAGCCTGAATGGTAAAAAGGCCACCCCGGGGGATTCTCCCGGTCCGGGAAGCTGTTTGAACGAAAGTGAGTTCTTGCCGGGCCGGGAGAATCCCCCGGGGTGGCCGAGATGGTGATCATGGCCCCTCAGGAATACCCGCTCTCGGAGGCCCGGGCCGAAGCCGACCCGGGCACCGGGACCGGTTTGCGGGATCGGAAAAGATAGGGATGAAGCTGAGACACCAGCATCCCGGCCAGCATCAGAGCGCATCCCGACAGGCCCCTGGGGGTGAGGGTTTCGCCGAGCATGAGCCAGCCGCCCAGGGCCGCAAAGGCCGCCTCCAGGCTCAGGATGATCGCCGCATGGGCCGGTTTGGCGTCTTTCTGGGCCACCACCTGCAGGGTGTAGGCGATGCCCACCGAGCAGAGCCCGCCGTACAGAATGGGGATCCCGGCCTGAAGGATGGCCGAAACCTGAACCGTTTCTATGGCAAAGGCGGTGATAAGGCTCAGAATCGAGCAGGCGGCGAACTGAAAAAAGGAGAGTCGAATAGCGTCGATGCGGGGAGACAGCCACCCCACGATGAGCACATGACCGGCCCAGAAAAAGGCCCCGATCAGCTCCAGAAAATCCCCGAAGGCGATGGTGAAGGATTCGGTGACGCTCAGAAAATAGAGCCCGACGGCGGCCAGAAAGGCCCCGAGCCAGGTGCCGACATCGGACCGCTGCCGCCAGAACAGCCCCATCAGGGGGACGATCACCACATACAGCCCGGTGATGAACCCGGCCTTGCCGGCGGTGGTATAGAGCAGCCCCACCTGCTGCAGAGAGGCCCCGATGAACAGGGCGGCCCCGGCCAGGGCCCCGCCCCGGAGCACCGTCTTCAGGTCGGCCCGGTCCAGCACTTGGCCGGAGCGGGCTGAGCGGCGCTGCAGAAAGAGCCACAGGGGCGCCAGGGAGAGGCTCCCCAGGGCGAACCGGACCCCGTTGAAGGTGAAGGGGCCGACATAGTCCATGCCCACCCGCTGGGCCACAAAGGCGAACCCCCAGATGGTGGCGGTGAGCAGGAGCAGGGAGTTGGATTTGAGGGTGCGGATCTCCATGGTCTGTGCTATTCCATATCGAATTCTTTGATGTTGAACCAGTAGCCGGTGTGGGACAGGTAGTCGAGTTCGGCCTGAACGATCTGAATGTGTTCGTTTTCGATCTGCAAAAACCGGGCGAAGAGTTCCCGGCCTTCATCCGAGAGTTCATCCACCATCCGTTTGTAAAAATCGCTGGTCTCCACCTCTACATTCAGGGCCTTGCTGAGCATCTGCTTTTCGTCCTTTCGGTCCTCCCGGTCCATGCGGGTCTGAAGCATGCCCATATTCTCCCGAATGGCGTCCGCCGAGGGCAGGGCCTGTTCCAGGGAATCGAGCTGAAGGTGACCGGTCTCTTCCCAACGGGCCAGCCGGGTTTCGAGGTAGTCCACATGGTTTTGCTCCTCCCCGGCCAGCAGACTGAAGACCTGTTTTCCTGCGGGATCATCGGCGGAATCGGCTGCTTCCTGGTACAGGTCCCGAATCCGTTTTTCATATTTCAGGGCGGTTTTGATGGCTTCTTCGAGGGTCATCGGCATTTCCTTTTTTGCGAGGGATGGTTTTTATTCTGGACGATTTCTACCAGAGAACGACCGGTTTGACAATGACCGGTTTTCGTCTCCTTCGCTTTTGGAACCGGCCGCTCCTTCCGAGGGGTATGAATTCGGTGAATATTAACTGGACTTTTCAAATGGGAAAACCTATTTTAAATCATTCCGTCGGCACCGACCCTTTTCAGCCCGGGAGCACGACCGAGGATACAAAGATGATACGAAAATTGACCTGGATCGCCGCCATCGCCGTGATTCTCATTGTGGGGGTGAGATTTTTCCGGCCCACCGCACCGGAAATCCGCAATGCCGAGCCCTTGGGGACCACCTTTATCGCGTTCGGCGACAGCCTCACCTACGGCACCGGGGCCGGCCAGGGGCGGGATTATCCGACCCGACTTTCGGAGATGCTCGGGCTGCCGGTGGTCAACGCCGGGGTCCCGGGAGACACCACCGCCTCGGCCCTGCGGCGGCTGGAGGCGGATGTACTGACCCGATCCCCCCGCATCGTGTTCATCACCCTGGGCGGCAACGACCTCAAAAACGGCGTCTCCGGGGAGATCGCCTTTCGCAATCTGCGCAAGATCGTGGAAGCGATTCAGGCCGAAGGGGCCCTGGTGGTTCTCGGCGGCATCGACATCCCCTTCTGGGGCCGCGGGTTTGCCCGGGCTTACCGGGATCTGGCCCGGGAGACCGGCGCGGTGCTGATCCCCGACATCTTCGACGGCATCATCGGTGACCGCCGATTGATGAGCGACTCCATCCATCCCAATGCCGTCGGATACGCCGTGATGGCGGAAAAATTCCACCAAGCGGTGCAACCCTATGTGCGATAAACCGGGCAAAAGAGGTTTGCCGTGAATGCCGATCTCAGATCCCTGATTCTAGAAAACCTCGTTCTTCGTCAATCTGATTTCAAGGGCGCGCAGCTCGACGGCGCCGACCTGTCGGCCCTCGACCTCTTTCAGATCGACTTTTCCGAAACCAGTCTGAAGCAGGCCGATTTTCGCGGGGCGGACCTGACCGGCGCCGATTTTCGAAAGGCCGATCTTCGCGGGGCCGATTTTTCAGGTGCGAATCTCCAGGACGCCAATTTCAACGGCGCCGATCTTCAGGAGGCGGTGCTCCGGGAGACCGATTTGCTCGAAGCCGATCTTCGGGATGCGCTCTGCTGGAAGGCCGTTTTTCAGGAAGCCGATCTCTGGCGGGCGGACCTGCGCCGGGCGGTCCTGATGGATGCGGATTTTTCCGGGACTAATCTCATGGAAACCGACCTCCGGGAGACCAACCTTCAGGAGGCGGATTTGACCGGGGCCCGGCTAATAGAGGCGAATCTCAGAGGGTCTTGTTTATCCAATGCCCGTCTCTTCAGAGCTGATCTGACCGAGGCGAACCTGTGCGAAGCGGACCTGAAAGGCGCCGTCCTCGACCGGGCCCGGATGCAGGAGGCCGATCTTCGGCGGGCCGATCTCCAGGGGGCCTCCCTGCGGGAGGCGGATCTGTGGCGGACCGATTTCGGGAAGGCGGATCTGCAGGGGGCGGACCTGCGGCAGGCGGTGCTCATGGATGCCGAACTATGCCGGGCCGTCCTCTGGAAGGCCGATCTCACCGGCGCCGATCTCACCGGCGCCGATCTCTCCCATTCGGTGTTGCGGAGCGCCAACCTGCGCCGGGCCGATCTCAGCCGATCTGTTCTGACCGGGGCCCAGATGGAGGGGGTTAAGGGACTGCGATTCAGCCAGCTGATACAGGTCCGAAGCCTTCACCAGGCCGTTTTGGACCCACGGCTGCATCATCAGATTCGAAAAGGATGCCCCCATCTGCGGTTGCCGCCAGGGTGAGCGCTTCGGGGGCTTTCCTTCACCGTCTTCCTTTCATCCCATGAACAGACGTTTTCGCTTCAA
>CAZNLT010000299.1:0-3817 GCA_964573705.1 uncultured Desulfobacterales bacterium | reverse complement strand
CGAAGGATCTAAAATTGCCAAATTCAATGACAGAATTTATGAGACAGGATACTAGCCGGGGCAACCACAGGGGGGATTGCCCCTACCAAACCAGATACAGAAATATATGCACAGGTACTTAACGCTGAATCTTCTGAACCGCGTTTTTAAACAATTGAATACCCAATCCGGATACAGGTAAAGACAGGGCCTCAGACCCGCCCCGCTTGCGACTTTCTTTCATCCGGGTCCAATCCGGATGATTCGTCAAATGATTGAAAGCCTCGGGATGCGGCATCAAACCGAACACCCGACCGGTGGGGTCGCAGATGCCGGCGATATCATGAAGGGAGCCGTTGGGATTGTGGGGAAACAACTGGTCGGCAGGGGTGCCGTTGGGCAGGGCGTAGCGGAGCACCACCTGGTCATTCTGAATCAGGCGCTGAATGACGGAATCTTCGGTGTAGAATTTTCCTTCGCCGTGGCGGATGGGCAGCTCCAACGACTCGATTCCCCGAGTGAAGACGCAGGGGGAGTCGGAGTTGACCTTCAGCGACACCCAGTCGTCCCGAAAATTGCCGCGGTCATTGGCGGTAAGGGCCACCGACCGGGACCGGTAATCCCCGTCGAAGCCGGGCAGAAGCCCCAGATTGACCAGGGTCTGAAACCCGTTGCAGATCCCCAGCACCAGGTTGCCGTTTTCGATAAACTTGAGCAGGCTGTCACCGATGTTGGTCTTCATGCGCACCGCCTGGATCACCCCGGCGCCGTGGTCGTCACCCCAGGAAAAGCCGCCGATGAAGACCATCAACTGAAAATCGCTCAGCCGCACCGACCCGTCGATCAGGGCGTTGATATGCACCCGGGTCGCCTCGGCGCCGGCCCGTTCACAGGCGTAGGCGGTTTCATGATCGCAGTTGAGGCCGTATCCGGTCAGAACCAGTGCTTTCACGCCGCCGCTCATATCAGCCCTCCAAACGGTTGTTTCCAGGCGGTTTTCAATTCCTGAATCGATACCTGAACCAAGGTGGCGCCGTCAACGTCCCGAATGATCAAGTCGGGGCCTTCCGTGACCGAACCGACGCAGGCGATGGGAAGGTCTTTAAAAAAGGTTTCGAATGTTTCTTGATCCGCCGGATTGACGGTCACGATAAACCGGCCGGGAGACTCCGAAAACAGCAGGGTATCGGCCCGATGAACCTCTTCGGCAACCACCCGCCCCAGATCCACCTTCATCCCGAGTTCCCCACCCATGGCCGCCAGAGCCAGATGGACCCCCAGGCCCCCGCGGTACACCCCATGCACCGAAGCGGTCAGCCCTTCCTGAATCGCCCCATGCAACGCCTGGTACAGAGGAATGAACCGGTCCGGATACACCTGCGGCACCCGCGTACCGACATATCCCAGGTGTTCGTAATATTCCGAGGCCCCCAGCTCATTCCGGGTCACCCCGAGCACATACACCAGGTCTCCCGGGACCTTGACATCCATGGTCACGCAGGTTTCCACATCCTCGATCACCCCGATGGTGGAAAACTGAAGCGATTCCAGGGCCGACACCTTGTGGGTCTCCCCATAGGCCCCGGGAAGATGGCCGTCCACATACATGCTGTCCTTGCCCGACAGCAGCGGCACCCCGTAGGCCAGGGACATCTCCTTCAGGGCCCGGCAGGAGCGGACCAACTGCGCCGCCTTGAATTTGCCGTCGGGATTTTTTACGGGATCATACTGAATGTTGGGCCAGCAGAAATTGTCCACCCCGCCGATGTGGTCCGGGTTTCCGCCCACCGCAATGATCCGGCGCACCGCCTCGTCGATAGTGCAGCCGGTCATATGATAGGCGTCGATAGCGGAGTAATGGGGCAGCAGGGCCTGGGCGAAGGCGAGCCCTTTTTGGGAGGAGAGCACCGGCCGAATCACCGCCCCGTCGCTGTTGACATCCCGGCCGACGCCCACCAGCGGTTTGATGACGCTGGTCCCCTGCACCTCGTGGTCGTATTGCCGGGCGATCCACTCTTTGGAGCAGATATTGGGCCGAGACAGCATATTCAAAAGCAGCCGACCGTAATCGCCCGGTTCCCCAAGTACAGGTTCCACCAGTCCCCGCTCCCCCGGCGGCCGCCATTCAGCATCGAACTCCCACTGGGGAAACCCCGATTCCAGCAGCGACAGGTCCACATAAGCACAGGTTTGACCGTCATAGGTAATGTGGAGCATGCCGGTATCGGTGTACCGGCCGATGACCGTGGACTCCACCGCATGCTTGCGGGACAGGGCCATGAACCGATCGAGATGATTCGGCTTCACCGCCACCGTCATCCGCTCCTGGGATTCGGATACCCAGATCTCCCACTGGTCCAGCCCTTCGTATTTGAGCGGCACCTTCTCCAGCTCGATCTCGACCCCGTTGCTGAACAGGGCGGATTCGCCCACCGAGGAAGAAAGCCCGCCGCCGCCGTTGTCGGTGATAAAGGCGATCAGCCCCTCGTCCCGGGCTTCCAGCAGAAAATCATGCATCTTCTTCTGGGTGTACGGGTCCCCGATCTGCACATGCCCGGCCGGGGTGTGCTCCGAAAAAATCTCGGAGGATGCGGTCACCCCATGAATGCCGTCTTTGCCCACCCGGCCGCCGCACATGATCACCAGGTCCCCCGGCTCGGTGGTTTTCCGCTCGGCCGGAGCGCCGGCCACGGTGGCCGGCATCAGACCCACGGCGGTGACATAGACCAGGCACTTGCCCAGGTACCCGTCATGAAACAGGACCTGCCCGAACGGCGTGGGAATGCCGCTCTTGTTGCCGCCGTCCCGGACCCCCTCGATCACCCCGTCCAGCAGCCGCCGGGGATGGAGCCGGGGCTTCAGCGGCCCTTTATAATCCCGGTACCCGACGCAGTAGCCGTAGCTTCCCATGATCAGCCGGGAGCCTTTTCCAGTGCCCAACGGGTCCCGGTAGACCCCCACGATTCCGGTAATGGCGCCGCCGTAAGCCTCCATGTTGGAGGGGGAGTTGTGGGTCTCTCCGGTGATGACGTAATAGTGGTTTTCGTCAAACCGGCCGGCCCCGGCATTGTCCCAGAGGACCGATATGACCCAGGATTTCCGGTCTTTCAGATCCAGGGTCGGCGATTGAATGCAGGTCTTGAAAAGGTTGTCCACCGTTTCCACCGCCCCGTCCCGGCCTTCCCGGTACCGGAAAAGCCCGCGAAAGGTGTTGTGGTTGCAGTGGTCGCTGCGGGCCTGGGAGATGTATTCGAGCTCCACGTCGGTGGGATCGGACAACCCCATTTCGGCCCGCCGGGCCTGAACCTTCGGGTCCAGAAAATAGGCCCGGATCACCGGAATGTCGTTGGGATTGAGGGCCAGATTCCGCTGGTCGCTGATCCGTTGAAGGGTTTCGTCGCTGTCGACGGCGATGGTGGAGACGGTCGGGGTGTGGTCGATAATCACCTTGGGAAGGATCATGCCGATTCCGGTATCCGGCTCCCATTCTTCTGAAGAATAGATCCGCCACTGCTGAATGATGTCGTTGGCCAGCAGTTCCCCGGCCACCGTCTCCACCTCGGGTTTGGAGAGCCCGGCGCCGGTGAGGCAGTACCGTTTGGAGGTATAGATCGCCTCCTTCGGGCCGAAGGGCCGGTTCAGGATGTCGGTCACCGCCTCCATGGCGGTGGCCCCGGGGTTGTCCTTGACGCCGGGGCGGTATCCGATCCAGAGGCTCCAGTCAAACGGCAGGTCCAGGGGATCGTAAGAGGAGACCTGGGTCACCGGGTTGGTGAAGACCTCTTCCCGGACCCTTCGCAACTGATCCGGATTCAGGTCCGCATCGAGGGTGACCACA
>CAZNLT010000298.1:0-3834 GCA_964573705.1 uncultured Desulfobacterales bacterium | reverse complement strand
AAGAAGGGTCTTTGTGGAAGACAAAGAAATTGAGTTCATGGCAGGCGTACTCGGAATAGGTCTTTTCTTTTTCGGCGGCATCCATTCGGGGCCAACCCAGGATAAAACCGAACTCCCGCAGGGTCGCATCCCCGCTCAAGGTTTCCAGAAGCCGATAGGCTTTGTCCAGGGAATCGTAGACCTCGAAGTCGGCGGTAGCGATATCCTCTATCCGAAGGGTTTCCCCGGCGGAGAGGATCGAGACCCGTTTTTGTTCGGTAAAGGAAGTCTTCGGGTCCAGTCTGCCGACCATGCGAAGATCCCGGGTCGGTGTGGCGGCCGCCGGGAGGGAAATTTCCCGGTAAGCCATCCAGTCTCCATCCAAAGCAAGCAGGTGAATCTGGGCGTACGGCCCCAAGGCGGCCCGGTCGATGGTCACCACCCCGTCGGCGTCGGGTTTGAGATTGGTGCGAAACACGGCCGATTTCTGCAAAAAATCGATACTGGAAAAACTGACCGCCTCACCCCGGGCGAACAGCCCCTGAGGCGCGGACGCCGACCGCATGGGCGGCGGAGAGGCCGCCGACTGAAAATCTTCGCCGGCCCGGGCCTGATCCACGGCGGTTTCGGTCTTGCGAATGGACCAGGGGTTCAGCAGCAGCTCCGGCCTTGCTAGAAGGTTTCCGGGGAATTTCTGGGCATATTTTCGCTCCAGAATATAGCGGTATTCGTCTCCGATCCGCCGCCCGGAAAGATACTCGGTGACGGGTCGAGTCAGCCGTACCTCACCCGGCATCGGGTCCCGGGAAATCAGAAGATTGCGGAAGACATCAAAGGCCGGCACGAATCGGGTGGCGATCAGGTGCAGCCGGGCCTTTTCTCCGGCGCTGCCGATGTGGACCCGAATGGTGTTTTCATCCGTCTCGATGCGGTCGATCTGAAGCCCCCGGGTGCCGCTCTGCTCCAGGATTCGGTGGTCCGAGAGCAGGAAATCACCGGTGGCCTTCCCCGCGGTCACCCGAAGCCGAAAAAACGCACCCTCATTGTTGAGGCGGAGTTCATAATCGCCGGGGGGCAACCCGCTGATTTCCAGATATCCGTCGGCGGCCTTCAGGGCCGAGGTGTGATCCACGGCATATTCTCCCGCCCGGAGTTCCAAAAGCCGGGGGCGGCGCCAAACCGGCTCCTTCGTCTCCCCCGGATCGGGAATTCGAATCGGTGCGCCGGCCCGGGCGTGAATCATTTCCGGATACCGATACCGGTCCCGGGCGGGCCGCCAAATGTGAGACACTCCGTCGGAACCGGAGGCCCGAATATGGTCGATGCCGGCAAGCGGCCCCAACTGAATCCGCCCATTCGAATCGGTTTGGAGGGTGACTTCCACCGGGTCGCGAAAATACAGATGCTTGAAGCGGAGTTGAACCGGCCGGCCGGAGACCGGTTCTCCGTTTTTGCCGCGGGCTTCCACCCGGTAATCGCCCTCTTCATGGGTCAGAAACAGGTCCCACACCGCCGGGGTGGCGTCGATTTCATTGACCTTGAAACGGCTCGAAACAGTCAGATCTTCCGTTTTGCCGCGACTGATGTTGTCGATTTTGGCGGTCAATGAAAATTCGATCCGGGAGAGGCGATCGGGGACGGTAAAGGCGAAAACCGATTCCCGGCCGGCTTCCAGCTGAAAATCGGGGACCTCCCGGGTGGTGGATACGCCGTCCCGGTCATGGGAAGTCACCGAAAGCCGTGTCCCTTCGGCCAGGGAGACCGGCACTTCATGTCCGTTCAAGGTCAACCGGGGCCGGATCAGCACCTCGGCCTCCCGGCCGGGAATCAGGGATTCCCGGTTGAGGTGAAACCCGGCGGTCAGGGCGTATTCCTCCCCCGCATGGTGAAAGGTTTCCAAAGCGGCGAAATCCCCGTCTTGAATGAGCAGCGGCCGGGTCCCCGGGTCGGTGCTGAAGGGCACGGTGATGATGCCGTCCGCGTCGGGGCGGTACTCCCGACCGCCGATCCGGACAGAGGCTTCGGGACGGGGTCGGTTTTGTCCGTCCAGCACCACCAGTTCATGGCCGGCCGCGCCCACCCGGTTCAGTGTTCGGAGGGTTCCTTTTCGAACCAGGCACCGGCTGTTTTTGCCGTTTCCGATAAAATCGATGACGTATACACCGGGATGGTCGATCTGCGGGAACTCAAATTCCCTGCGCACCCGGCGCAGGGGCGGCGTATCATACCGAACCGTCTCCTCCCGGGTGGCGGCAAGGCCGTCCAGATTGATGCCGGTATCCACCTCCTTGGAATGTTCCCGGTAATAGTTAAAGGTGTTCAGCTCATACACCTTGATGATCAGGGTTTGAACGTTTTTGATCGCCAGGTCCAGGGAAACCGGTTCATCCAGCCCGAAAAAAGTCCGGTTGGATGCGGGAAATTCCAGATCCACCCGCTCCTGAAGGGCCCGGTACCGGTCGGGGTCCATCATGGAGTACCACCGCTCCATGTCCCCCAGGCCGTGCAGAATCTTGGTCTCGGCAAAAAGCGCCTTCAAGTACTCGTCCCGAATGTATTCGGCGAAAGGGCGGTAATCCTCGGCCTCCACAAAAAAATGGCCCAGGTAATCCCGTACCAATTCCTCGTCCTCCTGAACCGGGTCCAGTTGCACCGCCGAGTGAACATGGCCCCCCGCATCCACCCGAATCCCCCGAAACTCCCGCCGATTGAGGTAATCGGAATCCATGTAGGCCACCTTTCTGGGAATGGCCAGGTACCGCAGAAAGAGATTCAGATCGTATTCCCCCTGGCTGCGGTTGAAATCGAGCAGATGGTACAGCACAAAAGCCTTCAGTCCGTTGTGAACCGGGGGCAGCGGCTCGGTGAATTTCCACAGACGGTCCAGGTAGGTTTTCCGGGCCGCCGGATCATACCGGATATCGGTATCCCCGTTCGGGGCCAGCCGGGTCAGATAAACGGCCACGAACCGGGGATTCTCCGACAACCCGGGCATCCGCGCCAGGCAGGCATCCAGCTGGGATTTCAGCATCCGTTGGTGGATATTCAACGATCCGAACCCGCCGGAATGCTTGTATTCCAGGTCCGCCGCCACCAGTTGGGCCAGATCGGGGCGAAGGGGCTGTTCCAGCCGGCTGAGCAGGTCCCGGCGATGATCCGGATTGAGCCGGTCGCCCGAAAGCAGGTCCAGCCCCGCAGGTTCAAATCCCTGAAGGTTTTCATACCGGGACAGGGCGATTTCCATCAACCGGGAAACCCCGATCAGGTCCGGGTCGAGGGCCACCGGATCATCGGTCTTTTCACCCGGCGCCTGTCGCCGGTGGTCGAAGTGAAGATTCAGCTCCCGGCGAATATGGTCCAGGGATTTGCCGGGGCGGCGGCCGTATTCCAGAAGCGCCTGGCGGTTCAACATCTCCCTGATTTGCTCGGTGTACCCGCGCCGCTTGATCCAGGCCGAGGTCAGCTCCCGGACTTTTTCGAAATCGCCGGTATGCTGGGCATGAAGACAGTGGTAAAAATAGTACTCGTCGGTCCCCGGAATCAACCGCTCCAGGACCGTGGACCGGTCCTCGGCCAGGCTGAAATCTTCAATGAACCCGATCTCCTTTCCGTCCACTCGGGAGACGGTCATTATCATCCAGATCGCCAGAAATCCGATTAGCCAGGCTTTCATCATGGCTCCCCCTCTCGTTATCTCATAGTGGTAAACACCGGCTTTGATCATCGTTTCGGCCAAACCTGAATGATTGTCAGGCCACGGTGATTGTGTCTCAACAGCCGGTTGGGCGTGACGGTCGCTTCTTTATACGCTCTTTTCCCGGGTCGATAAACAGGTATTTGGAAAAAGATCGGATC
>CAZNLT010000297.1:0-3932 GCA_964573705.1 uncultured Desulfobacterales bacterium | reverse complement strand
GGCACCTGTTTTGAATTGTACATTCAGGAAGTCCAATTTTGAACCTTGCCCCTGGCCACTGGGCACTTGCCCCTGGCCACTGGGCACTTGCCCCTGGCCACTGGGCACTTGTACCTGGGCACTGGGCAATTGTACCTGGGCACTTGAACCTACCACCCCTAACCTAAAAAACAGGATCGATATGACGAACAAAATTGCACTGATAACCGGCATCACCGGCCAGGACGGCGCCTATCTGGCTGAATTTCTGCTTTCCAAAGGCTACACAGTCCACGGCGTCAAGCGGCGGTCTTCTTCGTTCAACACCGCCCGGGTGGACCACATCTACAAGGACCCCCATGAAACCAATGTTCGATTTATCATGCACTACGGGGATCTCACCGACGCCACCAACCTGATTCGAATCATTCAGGAGGTCCAGCCGGACGAGATTTACAACCTGGCGGCTCAGAGCCATGTCAAGGTCTCCTTTGAAACGCCCGAATACACCGCCAACTCGGATGCCCTGGGCACCCTGCGGCTGCTGGAGGCGATCCGGATTCTGAAGATGGAAAACAAGGTTCGGTTCTACCAGGCCTCCACCTCGGAGATGTACGGCAAGGTTCAGGAGATACCGCAGACGGAAACCACCCCCTTCTATCCCCGAAGCCCTTACGGCGCGGCCAAGGTCTATGCCTACTGGATCACGGTCAACTACCGGGAGGCTTACGGCATGTATGCCTGCAACGGAATTCTGTTCAACCACGAATCGCCCATTCGGGGGGAGACCTTCGTCACCCGCAAGATCACCCGGGCCGTGGCCCGGATCAAACTGGGCCTGAAAGACTGCTTCTATCTGGGCAACCTCGACGCCAAGCGGGACTGGGGGTTTGCCGGAGATTATGTTCAGGCCATGTGGGCCATGCTTCAGCAGGAGACCCCGGAGGATTACGTCATCGCCACCGGCCGGGCCTGTTCGGTGCGGGAATTCGTGGAAAAGGCCTTTGCCGAAGCCGGCATCCCCATCGCCTGGGAAGGCAGCGGGGTGGACGAAGTGGGCAAGAGCACCGCCGACGGCCGGATTCTGGTCCACATCGACCCGCGCTATTTCCGGCCCACCGAAGTCGAATTTCTGCTCGGAGATCCCGCCAAGGCCAAAGAAAACCTGGGCTGGACCCCGAAGACCACGCTGGACAAGCTGATCCGGATCATGCTCGAAGAAGACCTGATCGAGGCCCAGCGGGATCAGCTCTGCGAACGCGAAGGATACCGGGTCTACAACCATGAGGAGTAGCCGATGACCCCCGACGAACGCATCTATGTGGCCGGCCACCGGGGCATGGTCGGATCGGCGATCCGCCGCCGACTGGCGGCCGAGGGCCATACCCGGGTCATTACCCGAACCCATTCCGAACTGGATCTGACCGATCAGGGCGCGGTGCGGGATTTTTTCCGTTCCGAACCGATCGACCGGGTGGTCCTGGCCGCGGCCAAGGTCGGGGGCATCCATGCCAACAACACCTACCCGGCCGACTTCATCTACCGGAACCTGATGATCGAGGCCAATGTCATTCACCAGGCCTTTCAGGCCAGCATAAAACACCTCCTGTTTCTGGGCAGCTCCTGCATCTACCCCCAGCTGGCGCCCCAGCCCATGAAAGAAGAACACCTGTTGACCGGCCACCTGGAGCCGACCAACGAGCCCTATGCGGTGGCCAAGATCGCCGGCATCAAGCTCTGCGAGTCCTACAACCGCCAGCACGGCACCGACTTTCGCTCGGTCATGCCCACCAATCTCTACGGCCCCAACGACAATTATGACCTGCTCGGCTCCCATGTCCTCCCGGCCATGATCCGGAAATTCCACCTGGCCAAACTGGCCCGGAAAAAGGATTGGGCCGCCATCGAAGCCGACGCCGCAGCCCACGGCCCCATTCCGCCGGACCTGAAAGACACGCTTACCGGCGGCGATCCGGCCGTGGTCCTCTGGGGCACCGGCGCCCCCCGCCGGGAATTCCTTCACGTCGACGACCTGGCCGCGGCCTGCCTCTTTATCATGAATCTGCCGGCATCCGAATACCGGACCCACACCGAGCCCATGCGCTCCCATGTCAACATCGGGGTCGGCCGGGACGTCACCATCGCCCACCTGGCCGAACTGGTGCAACAGGCCGTGGGCTACGACGGCCCGGTCATCTGGGACCGCACCAAACCCGACGGCACCCCCCGAAAACTGCTGGATGTGTCGCTGATCCATCGGATGGGATGGACGGCCACAATTTCGCTGGCGGAGGGGATTGAGGGGACTTATGAAGGATATTAGGTGCAAGTGCCCAGGTGCAAGTGCCCAGGGACAAGTGCCCAGTGCCCAGGTTCAAGGGAAATCAGGGCCGAGGGCCGAGGGCCGAGGAGGAAACCAGTGCCCATAGCCCATCGCCTACTGTTCCTCTGCCCTCTGCCCTCTGCCCTCTGCCCTGTTCCCCCCTGGGCACTGGGCACTTGAACCTCTGCCCTCTACCCTGATGTAAGGAACAGAACATGACCTTCAACCTAACTCATTTGGGAGGGGCGGAGACCGTCACCGGCTCCTGCCACCTGCTTCAATCCGCCGGGCTGAACCTGCTGATCGACTGCGGGATGGCCCAGGGCGGGGACCGGGTGGAGGCCATGGACCGGTGGCCGGTTTCTCCCGCGAAGATCGACTATCTGTTCGTCACCCATGCCCATATAGACCACATCGGCCGGATTCCGGACCTGATCGCAGCGGGGTTTGCAGGGGAGATCATCGTCTCCCACGGCACCAAGGCGCTGCTCGGCCCGATGTTGACCGACGCCCTCGACTTTTCGGATCGGCGGGCGGGCGAAAAACACCGGCTGCTGAACAGCATCGATGAGAACTCGTGGGGATTCGAATACAACCAGCCGTTCGACATGGCCCGCGGCATTCGGTTCAGGTTGGGCCGGGCCGGACACATTCTGGGGTCTTCCTGGATTCGGTTCGACCTGCCGGAGGGCGAATCCATCGTCTTTTCCGGAGACCTGGGGGCCCGGCACACCCCGATTCTGCCCGACCCGGACATTCCCGATCCCTGTGATCTGCTGATCCTGGAATCGACCTACGGGGACCGGCTTCACGAAGACCGCACTCAACGGGTGGAGCGGCTGGCTCGGATTCTGAACCGGGCACTGGCCGACGGCGGCAAAGTCTTGATTCCGGCCTTCGCCCTGGGCCGCACCCAGGAGCTGATCTATGAAATGGACCGGATCTTTTCCGGAAAAACCCCGGTGCCGGTTTTTATCGATTCGCCCCTGGGGCTGGAAATCACCGGCATCTACAGCCGTCTTTCCGAATTCTGGGACAAGGAGGCCGCCGACCGGCTTCAACAGGGCGATCACCCCATCGATTTCGAAAACCTGTATGCGGTGGAAAGCTACCCTGCCCACCTGAAGCTTCTCGACCTCAAAGAACCGGCCGTGATCATCGCCGGCTCCGGCATGTGCACCGGCGGCCGCATTCTCGACCACCTCAAGGCCGGCATCGGGAAGGCCCAAAACGATGTCTTCTTCGTCGGCTACCAGGCCCGGGGTACCCCGGGCCGGGACATCCTCAGATACGGAGACCAGCCCGGCGGCTACGTCATTCTCGAGGGCGAGCGCTATCCGATTAAAGCCGACATCCACCGGCTCACCGGCTACTCCGCCCACGCCGACCAGAAAGACCTCGTGGACTGGGCCGAGGCCATCCAGCCCAAAAAAATCCGCCTCGTCCACGGCGAGGCACCGGCGCGGAGGGTGTTGGCGGAGAAGTTAAAGGGGAGGTGAGACAAGGGCCCAGGTGCAAGGGTCGATGGGGAAACAGGGCTGAGGGCTGAGGGCAGAGGGCTGAGGGCTGAGGGCTGAGGGCAGAGGGCTGAGGGCTGAGGGCTGAGGGCTGAGGGCAGAGGGCTGAGGGC
>CAZNLT010000296.1:0-4039 GCA_964573705.1 uncultured Desulfobacterales bacterium | reverse complement strand
TCCCGGCCGTCGGTTTTGGGCCGGTCGTGGATGATCCCTTCGTAGATCAGACCTTCCGGCTCCTTCCGGTAGCGGAACCGGTGGGGGTTGATATCGAGATCGCAGAATTCGTATTCGAGCGGGGTTTGGTGTTCGATGGGGTGGGGTAGATTGATGTTCCAGAAATAGCCGTTGGGAAGGTCCCGGGTCATGAGCATCCGAAGGATGATGTCGGCGTGGTGTCGGGTGATCTCCCAGTCGATGGTCCGGTCCCGGGAAATGTACTGGGAGACGGCGATTCCCCGGCACCCCAGGATGGCGGCTTCTCTGGCCGCGGCCACGGTGCCGGAGTTGTAGACGTCAGAGCCGAGGTTGGCCCCGGGGTTGATGCCGGAGAGGACCCAGTCGGCATCCGGCACGATATGCTTGAGGGCCACCCGGGCGCAGTCGGCCGGGGTGCCGGTGATGCAGTATCGGTGTTCGGAGAGTTCCTCGATCTGGATGGGCGACCGTTTGGTCACCCGGTGGGCTACGCCCGATTGCTCTTCCTTGGGGGCTACGATGATGGGCGTGCCCAGTTTTTGTGCGATCTGCAGCAGGGTTTCCAAACCCGGGGCATGAACCCCGTCGTCATTGGTCAATACGATCTTCATATCCGACTTCATTCGGCGGCGTTATCCTTTCTGTAAGCGGTTCCGGAGATGCGGTCCGGAATCCGAATGCCCGTCTGCCCGTGTGGAGCGGGGAATACTGTCGTCAGCAAACCCGACCGAAGGGCGTTTGGGGTTCATATTCCAAAAAAGAAGCATAAAATCATCGGGCCGATTCATCAACATCTTATTTTTCAAGGTGTGCTTGCGCCCCAAGCTGTGGTATGGATGGTCCCTGCGGATCTCGATCTGTCGGCGCCACAGACGGACCCCGTCCATGACAACCTTTTGTGTGTGCAATCACGCGGGGGCATTCTTCCCCCATTCAGGAGCGGTTATGCCGGAAACTCATTCCGTCGCAGTCGGCGGAACCTATGACGCGATCATCGTGGGGGGCGGCCCGGCCGGGCTGTTCGCCGCGCATTACCTGTGCGAGCACTCGAACAAACGGGTGCTGCTGCTTGAAAAAGGCAAACCCTCCCTCAAACGGCGCTGCCCCATCAGCGAAACCAGAAAATGCATCGCCTGCACCCCGTGCAACATCCTCTGCGGAATCGGCGGGGCCGGGCTGTTTTCGGACGGCAAGCTCAACTTCATCCCCAAGCTCGGCAAGACCGACCTGACCCAGTTCATGCCCCGGTCCCGGGCCCAGGCCCTGATCGATGAAACCGAAGCCATTTTCGACGCATTCGGGATGGACGGCCCGGTCTATCCCACCAACATGAAGGAAGCCCGGGAGTACCGCAAAAACGCCAAAAAATACGGGATCGACCTGCTGCTGATCAAACAGAAGCACCTGGGAAGCGACTCCCTGCCCGGCTACATCGCGGGCATGGCCGATGCGATTCGGGAAAAGGGGGTGACCTTTCGCACCAAAGAGGCGGTATCGGATCTGATCGTGGAAAACGGGAGCGTGCGGGGGGTGACCACCGAGGCCGGGCAATACCTGGCCCCGCATGTCATTCTCGCCCCGGGCCGGGTGGGAGCCGACTGGATGGGAAAGATGGCCCAGAAATACGGGATGGGACTGACCCACCGGGGGATCGAGGTAGGGGTGCGGGTGGAGGTTCACAACGACATCCTTCAGGATCTCTGCGAGGTGATCTACGACCCCACCTTTTTTATCCAGACCCAGAAGTACGACGACCAGACCCGAACCTTCTGCACCAACTACGGCGGATACGTGGCTCAGGAAAACTACGCCACCTTCGTCTGCGTCAACGGCCACGCCTACCGGGACAAGAAGTCGGAAAACAGCAATTTCGCCTTTTTATCCAAGGTGATCCTCACCGAACCGGTCACCGACAACCAGGCCTACGGCGAAGCCATCGGCAATCTGGCCTCCCTGATCGGCGGCCGCAAGCCGATCCTTCAGCGATTCGGGGATCTCAAGCGGGGCCGGCGGTCCACCTGGAACCGCATCCGCAAGGGCTATATCGAACCCACCTTCACCGACGTGGTCTGCGGCGACATCGCCATGGCCCTGCCCGACCGAATCCTGACCAACATCATCGAGGGCCTCAACAAGCTCAACCACGTGGTGCCGGGGGTCTCCAACGACGAAACCCTGCTCTACGCCCCCGAAATCAAATTCTTCGCCACCCAAGTCAAAACCGGCGACACCCTCGAAACCCGAATCAAGGGCCTCTACGTGGCCGGCGACGGCCCCGGCGTGGCCGGCAATATCGTTTCGGCGGCCGCCACCGGCCTGATTCCGGCCAAGGCGATCGCGGGGTCGGTGAATCGCGTTTCCTGAACTGTGATTCGTGTGATTCTCGTGATGTCCATGATTTTTGCAGAGACCATCATGAAAATCACTTGAATCACAAAAATTCCAGTTCAGACAATCAACCATGATTAACAAAAAAATATAAACACTCCGAATTCGCAGGCCGAATCATCGGCTACGCCATGGAGGTCCACCGCGCACTGTGCACCGGTTTTCAGAAGGTGATACCCACTGTTTCCCAGCCGGAAGGCCGGAAAGCCCCTGACCATCCAGGCGGTGAATGGCTTAATCAAAAAATGGACCCGGTCCATCAACATCAAAGGCAACTACGGGGCGCACACCTTACGAAAAACCTTCAGCTACATTCAGCGCACTCATTACGGGGTGGGGTTTGAGATTCTGGTCAAGAGGTTCAATCATTCGAATCCGGCGATCAC
This sequence comes from uncultured Desulfobacterales bacterium, assembly GCA_964573705.1. Classification (GTDB taxonomy): domain Bacteria; phylum Desulfobacterota; class Desulfobacteria; order Desulfobacterales; family Desulfococcaceae; genus JAABSQ01. Next base: position 1,244 of record CAZNLT010000296.1, on the reverse strand, counting down.
CATGCGATATCTGGGGATTGAGGATCGGGAAGTGTCCGGGGTTTTGATGAATGAGATGTAATATATCGTAACCCATTATACAAGTTTGATGCTGGCAGGCGCTGCACGTATCCATTGAACGCCTGCCAGCATGTTCGCTAAATGGGTTAGTCTAAAAATTGCAGGGTTTCCTCAATAAACCACGCATCGGCTTCGCGATTGGGAACAATGGAGTGCCATCCTCTTAAAACAATGGTTTTATGGTCCCTGTGCGATACGCGTCCCCTGCCGTACACGGACATGTTGCGGCGCATGAGCCGCCAGCCCCAACTTCTTGATAGGGGATGATCCTTCATCAACTTCTGATACCGGGCGGCACTGATGCCGCTGGGGTATTTGTTACAAACATATACCGTCTCTCCACCTGATCGGTAGACTTCCTCAACCATATGTGGTGAGCCGCTGCCCCTTCGGATCGGTTCATTCTTTACAATCAGCATCGGGTTCGGCTGAATGCCGGGGGCAGGAATGAAGAACCATTCTCCCTGACGCCGGAAAGCTGCATTCTTTCTTTTATTTTTATGCTTCGGTTTCAGATGTTTCTGGGCATCTTTGATTGATCCAGGCTTTAATGCATCCATCGCATCCGCAACACTGGAAACGGCCTCAGGAACGGCTGCCGCAAACCACCCTTTTTCGTCCAGCCCGCATAAAAACCGGTATTTGGCATTTCGGTTGTCGCGGGCAAATAAAAGCAGATGGTGATTGATCTTATCGACGCCCATAATGTGAAATTCAACGGAGCCATCCGTATCAATTTTAAAAAATTCTCCCTTGTTATCTTTCGCGATGTCGACAACAAAGGGGGCCTTTCTTCTACTCGAGCGATGGACGAATCTTCTGAAACGGCTGTTCCCTTGCCGGATATCGCCCATTTTTAATCGGGATCCGATCGTTCGGAATGCCTTTTCGATATATTCCAAAACATTTCTCCTTGGGTACATGGATTACATAATCGAATATCAGTCGTGGCCAGTGTCCTTCTGGGTATTCGACTCTTGGCATGATTCGGCTCCTTTCATTTTTCCCTAAAAGTAATGGTGCCGTAGTGAACCTTCATATTTTCCGGTTCTTAAGCAACAGTTTTTGAACTTGTGACGTGATCCGCAAGGGCATAGATCGTTTCTGCCGAGTTTTTCACAAAGCTCCTTATCGCCATGAACGATTTGCATGCCGCGCTTTACATGGGTTTCCGACGGATAGCC
>CAZNLT010000295.1:0-4047 GCA_964573705.1 uncultured Desulfobacterales bacterium | reverse complement strand
CCTGGCGGTCGTATCCCCCCGGTTCTGGTGCCGGAATCTCTGCCCCGCCGGCGGGCTCTTCGCGGTATTTTCCCGAAAGCCCCTGATTCGAAGGCGGGTGTCTGAAGACTGCATTCATTGCGGGAAATGTCAAAAGGCCTGTCCCATGGCGGCCATTCCGGAAGATCCCCTGGCCACCGTTCACGAGGAATGCATCGTCTGCGAAACCTGTGTGCGAATCTGCCCGGTGGAGGCCGTCCGCTTCGCCTTTACCGATCACGCCGGGCCGGCGCCGAATATCCAGCCCGTTTCCCGGGAGCGCCGCCGCCTGATGCTGGCGGGAGCCGCCGGCGCCGGGGCGGCGATCGTCTCCATCACCGGGGTCAATTACCGCCCGGCTCGGGAATCAACCGGAAAAATTCTCCATGCCGGACTGATCCGCCCGCCGGGGGCTTTGCCGGAGCACGATTTTCTGACCCGGTGCATTCGGTGCGGAGAGTGCATGAAGGTCTGCCCCACCAACACCCTTCAGCCGATCGGCCTGACAGCCGGATTCTATGCCTTTTTCAGCCCCCGCATCACGCCTCGGCGGGGACCCTGCGAACCCCTGTGCAACGGTTGCGGCCAGGTCTGCCCCACCGGCGCCATTCGCCCCCTGCCGCCCGAGGAAAAGCAATGGGCCAAGGTCGGCACCGCTTACGTGCTGCGGCATAAATGCCTGGCCTGGGAGTTCGACCGAGAGTGTCTGGTCTGCGACGAGGTCTGCCCCTACAACGCCATCGATCTGAAGTCGGTCGAGGGCGGGTCGGCGCCGGTGCCCTTTATCTATGAGCACCGGTGCAGCGGATGCGGCTTCTGTGAACACCACTGCCCGGTCCAGGCCGAATCGGCCATTGTGGTTGAACCCATGGAGGCGCTTCGACTGGCGGAAGGATCTTACCGCGAGACCGCTCGGGCGATCGGGCTGGAGCTTCGGCTTTCCGAATCCGGAGAAAAAGAACCGGCACCCGGTCCCTACGGCCAAGGCACGGGACCTGAGACGGGCGGATTCGATTCCGAAGGACCTGATGCTGAGGGACTGCCCCCGGGGTTTACGGAATAGGCGCTTCAGAACTCCTTGAAATCATCGTCGTCCTGGGGAATGACCTGTTCCGGGGTGATCCGTTTCTGCTGTCTGGTCTGTTTGGGGAGAGGTTTGAGATCCAGTTCCAATTCCTTTTCCTCCGGTTCATCTATCGCGGCCTGTTTTCGGCCGTCCCGGTGGAACTTGCCGCCGACCAGTTCCACCAGTTCTTCCACGATCTCCTTCATCCGGTCCGCCTGGGTGTTCATTTCCGCGGAGGCGGAAGCGGTTTCTTCGGCATAGGCCGCATTCTGCTGGGTGATTTTATCGACCTCGGTCAGCACCTGATTGACGTTTTCAATTCCCTGGGCCTGATCGTTGGACGCGGCGGCGATCTCCTGAACCAGCTCCTGAATTTTCTGAGTCGATTCCCTGTTTTCGCGTTCTGGGTGGATCGGGTCAATTCATTGCCGTTTCGGACCGAAACGATCGTTTTCTGAATCAGTTCAGAGGTGTTTTTGGCCGCTTCCGCGGCGCGAATCGCCAGGTTTCGCACCTCATCGGCTACCACCGCAAACCCGGCCTCGGCCTGCCCGGCCCGGGCCGCCTCCACCGCGGCATTTAAAGCCAATAAATTGGTCTGGAAAGCGATTTCGTCGATGGTCTTGACGATCCGCTCGGTCTCTTCGCTGTTACGGGTGATTTCGTCCACCGCCCCGACCATGTCTTTGAGGTGGTTCTCCGCCTTCTCAAAGGCGGCGCTGGTCTCGGCCATGATCTTTTCGGATAAATTGGCGTTTTCCGCGTTCTGCCGGGTCATGGAGGCCATCTCCTCCATGGACGAGGAGGTCTCTTCCACCGAAGCCGCCTGCTCCGAGGCGGCGCCGGCCAGGTCCTGGCTGGTGGATGAAAACTGTTTGGAGGCCGAGGAGGTTCTGTCGGACACGGTCCTCAGATTATAGATGGCGCCGTTGAGCACTCGAGTGACGGCGCGGATATTGGACATTCCGAAAAGAAGAATGAACAGGATCATGAGGGTGGAGCCGACCAGGACGGTGGTGCGGGTTTTTCGGGTGGTTCGGTCGATGCTCGTCTCGGCCGCGGTCCTGAATTCCCGGGTGTAGGTGTTCACTTCTCCGGAAATGGTTTCCAGTTCCCGGTTGAGGGATTGCTGCTTCTCCCAGGCCGCGATGGTCTGTTCGGTGAAGGTCCGTTGGTCCGCGATGGTGTCGATCACCTCCCGGCCGGCCGCAATCAGCTGCGGATCATCGATCAGCTTGAGAATCACCGTCAGGTTGTTTTGGGTCACCTCCAGGCGCTCCTGGATGATCGCATCCTGCTCCCTGTATTCATCCATATTCCGAAACATGACCAGATTGAGGACGTTCAGCTGCCATCGTTCGATCAGTTCCAGGGCCGAGCGGGAGGCATCCAGAAGGCTCGCTTTGTTGGGATCAAATTCATCGCCTTCCATGGTGGCCATGGCCCGCTTGGTTTCGATGGCGGTGACCAGGTCCTGGTTGACCATGCGAAACAGGTGCATCATGCTGTTTTTCTGATCCATCAGCTGATCTCTCAAGGCCAGGGTCTGGGCGACCAGTTGCCTGAAGAAATCCATATACCGGGTCATCACCGAGGCGATCCGGTCGGCAGCGGCGAATTCAGTCCGGGCGGTCTCCAGGGTCTGCCGAATCCCGCCGAGGACGGTCAAGGTCTGATCCGCCAGAGCCGGCTCCATTTTTTCCAGAAAAGCGTTCTTGAGGGCTTCTCCCTGAAGAATGTCCCGGGAGATGTCATTGACCCGGTTGTTCCGGCTGACTATATCCGACGACACGTTCAGAGAAAACAGATTGATCGCTGTCAAGAATATGGTGATGACGAGAGCGAATATCAGCAGGTTCCAGATTTTGGCCCGTATGGTTCGGTTCATTTCTCCTCCGCGGCTGGGTTGATAATGCTGTCACCCATCCTTTTCCCTTGTCGCTTTTGGCCACCATGACGAACTCGGCCGGAAACATCTTGCCCTTGAGATCCTTGATGCCGAGGAATTTTTTGCCGATCAGCTTGTTGTTCGGGTGGGCGATGATGTTTCCGTCCAGGTCATAGACAAACAGATAGGGTTCTTTGGCCCATTCGCTCTCCGGATCACTGATGGCGGCCAGTCCGGCTTCGCCTTCCTTCTGGAGAAATCGAGCCGACTTTTCGGTTTTTTCCTTTACCCGGGTGGCGCTGATCTCCTGAGCATAGGTGGACGTGATTAAAAAACAGTCGCCAAGCAGAAAGATCAAAAGAGCTATTCTGATTTTCATAGCCTTTCAACTCCTTTTATTTTTGAGTGGAAAAATTGATCTACCCGATAACACTACCGCAAATGAAACTAAATTTCACCAGAAATTTTATGTATTCAACGCTCATGAAAAAAGTGAATAGGGTTTATCTCTTCCAGCGAGGAAAGGACCCTCACCGATTATGTCGATCTGTGTGAAGGCACATTTGAAAGGGAAGGTGAAGCGGTAAGCCGCCGGAGAGGCTGTTATTACAAGGGATATTATAGATTGCGGAGAGGTAGGGGCGGGGGAAGCTGTCTGCCGGGATAATCGCAAGGCCCGGCAAGTGTGCTTTATTTCAAATTATTCTAAGGCTGGCCATTATACAAATGTACTTGCCGTGGTCTTTGCACATGCTGATCGGAATGTTCCATTGATAAGTCGCCGCACCGAATTTCACTTTTTCCGACTCGGCGCTGAACATCAGCCATGGTGCGTTTGCTTCCGACTGCCTGATCCGGCTCAGTACGATGACCCGAATGGTCCGGATTCCCCATTGGACATCAAAAATGCCGGGTGCGGCGGGTATGAAATTTACCTGATCCGCAAGCTTTTCCGGATAACGGGTGCTGACCGCATACAGGCGGAAATCCTCCGCAGGCAGCAGTTTATCAAAAGACGGACTGATCTGCTTTCGATAATTGACGTAATGCCCGCATAACTCCTCGATGGTCCATC
>CAZNLT010000294.1:0-4163 GCA_964573705.1 uncultured Desulfobacterales bacterium | reverse complement strand
TGGGTCACCTTTTTCTCCAGGGGCGGATAGTAAATCGACTGGTTCATCATGGTCTCGTAGGCCGCGATCAGGTCCCGGGCCACGGCCGGTTTCATCTCCACCGGCCGGCGGGCCTTGAGTTCCGCCTCATCCCGGTAGGCCCGGGGCGCATCCGATCGAAAAATGAAGTCGTCGGGGCCGATCATCCGGCGGTTGATCAGGCCCAGCACCAGCCGGTCGCCCAGAAAGGAGCGGTATTCTTCCACCAGATCACAGGCCAGCGAGGGGCGGCCGTAGCTGATCTCGTGCAGGGCCCCCAGGTACGGGTCGAGCCCCGCCACCTGAATGGCCGAGAGCACCTCGTTGGTGAGCAGGGTGTAGACGAACGAGAGCAGGGCGTTGACCGGGTCCCTCGGGGGGCGCCGGTTGCGGCCGTTGAACGAGAATGACTCGTTTTTGATAAGCCTTGGAAAGACCGAAAAATAGACCCGGGCGCCGGCCCCTTCCACCCCGCGCAGGACCTCCGGGTTTTTGGATTCAACCGCATGGGCCGACATGGCGCGCAGTTTGAGGGCGGCGGTTCGCAAGGCTTCATCCCGGTCGGTACCGGCCCGAAGCCGCAGAAACCGCCCGAGATTGTCCAGCTTGCCCCGGACCACCCGGCGGGCGGCATCCAGGGCCGCCGTCTTGTCGGTCAATCGAAGATACTGATCCCGGCGAAGGGCCACATGCCGGTGCTCGTCCAGCCCCAGTCGGGCCCGAAACCGGCCCGTGGGGGTGACGAAGACCGTCTCCACCCGGTTGCGGATCAGAAAATCGAGCACCGCCCCGGTCAGGGTGACATACCCCACCAGGAGCAGCCGCTTCAGCCCGGCCGCCGGAATCCGGTCGACCACCGCACCCTCCTTGACCACCTTGAGGGAATTCCCTTCCCGGCGCAGGTAGGCGCCCGGCTCCAGCACATAGATCGATTCCATCAGCGAAGAAACCTTTCCACCTGTGCGATGGCCAGCTTCAGGTTGCCCAGGGCCGCCGACAGGTGTTCGACTTTTTCGGATTTGGGCGGCGGCTCACCCGCCCCGTGCCCGAGATGCCGCAGGGGGTGTCCATACCCGCCGCCGGGATCGAACCCGCACATCGGCCCCTCGTAGCCGGTCAGGGTGTGAATCCGCCGGCACCCGAGGGGCGTGCCCCGAAGCCGGGTCAGCTTGTAATCGACCAGATGGGGATTGTAATCGGGCTGGCCGGCCATCAGGTGATGAATCAGGGGCTTGGCGTTGGGCAGAAACCCGAGGGTCTGAAGCAGCACCTTTTCTTCCCGCTGGGTGATCTCTTTTCCGCTCCGGCAGATGGACACGGCCCGGGCCAGCGGGGTGCAGGCGGCCGCAAGGGCGGTCAATTCCGGAAAGTCGCCCCCGGTTTTCCCGAGGGTGGGATGGGCCACCACCGCCGCGGGCGGCGAATTTTCGGCCCATCGAATACGGTCCGGGTCAGCCGGCCTCACCTTTGCCAGACAGGCGAGCTGGGCCTCGGCGGACCGGGTTTTGCAATCCACGAAATAGGACGGCTTTCCGGTGAGCCGGTGTACCCCCAGAGGGAGCTTGACCAGGTTGCCGAACCCCTTGCCCGAGAGGCGGTCCTGCTTGGGAAACACCTCCAGACCGAAGACGGAGAGGTCCCCGGCCACCCCCTCCCGGATGGTTTCCAGAAGGGCCTTGACCCGGCCCGCCGCCACCGGGGGGTCGAAGAAATACCAGAAATGGTACCCCTTGCCGCCGCTGAATTCGAGCAATGGCGCAATTCCCTGCGCTTCGGACAGCTCCCGCACCCGGGAAAACAGAAAGGTCTGCTCCCGGCGGATGACCTGTTTGTCGGCCGCGGTGAGCCGGCGGCCCCGGTAGTCCTTGACCAGGTCAGCGTCGAGCACCCCGGTCCGGACCCGGCCGTCGGTCCTCAGCAGATAGATGCCGTAGGTTCGGCGGCCGGCGATATGGTCGGCGGCATCCGGAAGGGTCAGGGCCCGGTGGACCGGGGCGTAGCCCTGCCTGGACCCGGTTTTGTCCGCCCACTGCCGGGCGAAACAGTCTTCCCGGCCGGCAAACAGGGCCAGGTAGCGGGACAAGGCCGCTTCCTGCCGGCGGCGCTCGGCAAACGGTTCGGCGGCCGCCTCCAGGTCGGCATCCCCGGCCGGGGGCGGCGGCGCCGGGCCCTTTTCAGAAGGCCCCGGCGGCGGGCCGCCCGCCTTGCGGTACGCCTCGGCCACCCGGGCCCGCTCTTCAGGCCGGTCCAGAAGGGATAGAATGTCCAGCCGGGTCCGCCAGGCATCGGCCCGGTCCGGATGAGTCCGGTTGAGCCCGGCCAGCACCGCCAGTGCGGTATCGAGGGCGCCGGCCATCTGGGCCAGCCGGGCCCAGGCGGTCTGCTGGTCCGGGGTCAGCCTGGGCCAGATGTCGGCGCGATCCAGAATCCGGCGGCACTGGTCCGGGGATTCGCCTTTCAGGATTTTCTGCTCCAGCATCCGCAGCACCAGCCGAAAATCGGGGGCGGGCGCCCGGGGGCCGGTTTTGAGTTGAGGCTGTGTCATTCGTCAACCGCTTTCTCCGGCGGGTCCAGGGCCGCTTTCAGCTCGGCCCACCGGCGGCTGTTGGGGAACTCGGTTTCGAGGATGCGGGCCGCCTTTTCAGCCGGGGCCCGCCGGCCCAGTTTCAGGGCGCTCATGGCCTGCCAGAAACAGCCCTCGATGTAGGGGTTGCCCCATTTTTCCCGAAAGAACCGGTCGGCGACCTCGGCGCACTGAAGGGCCCGGTCGAACCGGCCGTCCCAGAACTCGATCCGGGCCAGCAGGATCAGGGTCTTGTGGCGCGACATCCGGTCCCGGTCGGCGCTCTGCACCAGGATCCGCCGGGCATCGTCGACCCGGCCGAGCACGCAGAGGATGTCGGCCTCGGTCCAGCGGATATAGGGCCGGCGGCGGTGTTCCGGCACCGCCTCCACGGCGGCCAGGGCGTCCCCGACCCGCTCCATGGCCAGCAGGGACCGGGCGAGGAGCTCCTGCACGAAATCGGCGTTCTGGTGCTTTTCTTTGCACCGCAGGGCGAACCGGCAGGCGTCCCGGGCTTCGGCATACCGACCCCGGGCAAACTGCACCTTGCCCAGGGCGAAATACTTGAACAGCCGGTGCAGGTGGTTGCTGGCCTCATCCTCGGTCAGACACCGCTGAATCAGTTCGAAAGCCGCATCCGCCTGCCCCAGATGGAGCGAGGCGCTGGCCGCCTGGTAGAGCGACTTGACATAGTTCTTCCGCTCCTGATGCCTTGTCTCCCGGGCCGATGCATCCAGCCGGTCCCAGTTGCGGATGGCCTGCTGAAACAGGGGGAGTCCCTCCCGGGGTTTGTCCTCGATCCGGTAGAAGAGCATCCCCTGCCGGTAGAAACAGGTCACCCCGTCGGGCCGCAGGCGCCGGGTTTCCCTGAAATGGGTGTGGGCCAGTTCGATCCGCTCCCGCCGGGCCTCGCCCCGGAGAAACTGTTTGCTGTCCCGGGCCGCGTACAGGGAATTGTAGGCGTTGTAGGCCAGCCCGGACCGGTAGACGAAGTTATCCGGAAACCGGTCCACGCACCAGGTGAGTTCCGCGATGGCCTCATCGAACCGGCTGAGCTGGCCCAGGGCGAAGGCGAGCTTGGAGCGCACCTGCACCTTCAGCCCGTCGGCCTTCATGTCGGCCAGTTTCTCTTCCACCGGGTAGAACCGGTCCACCATCTCCTGCCACCGGTTTCCCTGGATCAGCTCGTCCAGTTCACCGGGAAGCTGCCGGAAAGAGACGCCGGCGCCGGAAGCATTCGCATCGGGGTTTTGGGTGATGCGCACCGGTGACCAGGTGCGGGCGTTTGCCGAAGAACCCTGCGGCGCGGCCGCTGCGGGTTTGGGAGCGTTCATGTCGGACTCCTTAGGATGAATGGGTGGTTGGGATAGATCGGTCGGTGTCGGCGTCGCCCCAGGGCAGGCTGTCCCGAAGGACCCAGATGCCGACCCCGGCCAGCGCCACCGCGGCGCCCGTTGCCAGAATAACCGTAGCGGCCCCGGCCGCCCCGGTGGACACACCGCCCACGGCGACGGCGATACCCGCCCGACCTGCCTGAATAACAAGAGCGCCTGCGTTGGTCATGGCCTGCCTCCTTTCGTTG
>CAZNLT010000293.1:0-4180 GCA_964573705.1 uncultured Desulfobacterales bacterium | reverse complement strand
GGGTATAGAGCACCTCGGCCGCCACATAATTGAGGTTGAACAGATTGACCAGGGGAACCCCCTGGGCCATGAAGACCATCAACAAGGTCACATATCCCCCGGAATAGGCCAGCAGCAGGGTGGTGGTCATGGTGCCCACCACCGCCCGTCCCACCTGAAACCCGGAGCCGAGGGCGTCTTTAAAGCTGAGATCCGGCTTCTTTTCGGCCACCTCATCCATACTGGCGGCGATGTCCATGGCGATATCCATGACCGCGCCAGAGGAGGCCATGAAGATGCTGGCCAGAAAGATTCGGGTGAGGTTGAGGTGGGCGAACCCGGAATAGAGCAGGGTTTCGGAAAAAGGCTTGATGGCGCCGTGCAGGTGAAACCCGCGGGAAAAGATCAGGGCCAGTGCGCAGGTCACCCCGATCCCCAGGACCGAGCCCGAAAAAGCGGTCAGTCCCCGCCGGGAGACCCCGGCCACCAGCAGGATAATGGCGCCGGTCAGCACCATCACCACCCCGAGGGAGACCGGAATCGGATCATATCCCTTGAGGAAACAGGGAACCAAGACCTTCCAGATCATCAGGGCTGAAAAGAGAAAAGAGAGAAGGGCCTTGGCGCCGGTCCATCCGCCGAAGCCGACCAGGAACAGGGCGAAGCAGCCCAGCAGAATCGCCTCGGTGCGCAGGCGATAGTGGTCCTGGGCATTGGCGTAGAGGATGTCGCCGTCCCGCAGGGTCAGCACCACCAAGACGATATCCGCCGGCGCAAAGACCTTGTCCAGCTCCATTTTTCCGCTCAGGGTGTTGGTGGCCTCCACCACCCGTCCGGCAAAAGGGCCGTCCAGAAGGGTGAGGCTGAGACCCTGCACCCCGACCCGAACGATTCCGAACTGTTTGACGTCGGAATTGTCCACCTCCAAGACTTTGCCGCGCACTCGAAGGGAATTTTGAGGCAGGCGGTTTTCAAAACCGGTGGGAAGATACCAGAGAAAAATGCTCAGCAATAAAAATACCGCCACAAGGGCGGCATCCCGTCTGTTTCCAAATCCTTTTTTTCGTACCATACAGAATCCGGCCGAACGGCATTCGCCCGGCGGCCGCCGAGCGAATGCCGTCCACCTCATCTCCTATTTTTGCGCCAATGCTCTGGAGGTCACGCCCATAACGGCCATGATTTTTTTGCCGATATCGGTATTGTCGTAGTAGCCGTTGAACTGCTCGCACCCGACTCCCACCGCCGATGTGGTGACCGGCACCCCGGTATGGGAGAAGGAGGTCCATCCCAGACCGGCCTTGTTGTTGAGAATATGGGTGATCTTCACCACAAAGGGGTCATAGCCGCCGTACAGCAGGTATTCCCGGGTATCCTGGTTGACTTTGACCCCGGCCATGGACTGCAAAAAGGCCTGCTTCAGGTCGGACAATTCATAGTCTTTCAGGACCATCAGCCCCTCCCCGCCGACCTCCAGCCCGAAGTATTCCTTGAGCAGGGGGATCATGTCCTCGAACCGGGCCTTTCCGGCCCGGCTTTTTTTGTATCCGGCCATGACTTCGTCGGTAAAATATTGAAAGGATTTGGTCTGGTGTTTCAACGCCTCGAAATAGGTGCCGTAGACCGTACCGGCGAATCCGATGGTAAGTCCGCCGCACTCATGGTCGCCGGTGGCCACCACCAGGGTCTCGTCCGGATGTTTAAGATAAAACTCATACCCGGCCCGCAGGGCGTCTTCAAAAGCCAGGGTATCCTGAATCGCCCCCACCGCGTCATTGGCATGGCAGGCCCAGTCGACCTTGCCTCCCTCCACCATCAGAAAAAAACCGTCTTCGTTGTCGAGCATTTCGATGGCTTTGCGGGTGAACTCGGCCAGGGAGATGTCCTTCTCCTCCTGGTCCATGGCATAGGGCAGGGCCTTTCCGTCCGGCAGCCGCTCATTGTAGGCGAGCACCTTCCCATCCTCCGGCTTCAGGGCCATGAAGGTTTCTTTCTCCGTGACGATTTGATACCCGTTTTTTTCGGCTTCTTCCAGGACATTGCCCAGGAGCTGCTTCGATTTTTTTCCTTCCGGATCCATTAATCCGCCGCCGCCGAAAAAATCGAACCCGCTTCGGGCCAGGTCCATGCCGATTTCATGGTACATCTTTCGGGTGGGCTGGTGGGCATAAAAACCGGCCGGGGTGGCATGATCGATGGAGACGCTCGAAACAATGCCCACTTTCTTGCCCTGTTTTTTGGCCAGCTCCGCCATCGTCTCCACCGGCTGAAGATTCGGGTCCACCCCGATAAAGTTGATGTTGGTCTTGATTCCGCAGGCCAGTGCCGTGGCCGAAGCGGCCGAACCGGTGATGAATCGGTCATTGGCATGGGTGGTGGTGACCCCCTGGGCCGGGAACCGGTTCATCAGCAGGGTGGCCTCCGGGTCGCCCTGCTGCTCCTTGATATACTGCTCGGCCGCGGTCCGCTGGGGCATGCCCATGCCGTCGCCGATAAAAAAGAGGACATACCTGGCCGTTTTCCCCTTTTCCGTTTTGGCCGAAACCGGTGCCGGATGCCATCCGATCGCCAAAGATGTGATCAGAAAGATCACCGGAACCAATCGCCTTGCCAAACCGAAGATTTTGTGCTTTCTCATACCGTCCTTTCCTTTTCCGGAGTTGTTGAACATCGGGACACTCGCCCCTTGGCAGACCCATGAACCTGAATGACGACCAGAGATTACAGCCGAAATGTTAGCATTTGATCATGATTGGGTTAGATTTTAATTAGGGCCGAAGATCTGCGCACATGAACGCCAAATGGACGCTTCGGCTGGGGACCGGTGGAAATTCTGGTCGCACTGAATTTTTCAGCCCCGCGCCGCCCGGCATGGCTGAAGACCTGTCTGATACCGGTTCTGATCGGGTTCGGGATCAGCTTTTCCTTTGAATTTTTGCAGCAGTTCACCTATTCCCGAAATCCCGATGTGTTGGATATTTTTTACAATACGGGCGGTGCGGCCATTGGATCAATAGCGGTTCACGTTCGGGGAAAAATTGAAAAAAGATAGACTTCCCTGCGCCCAATTCTTATGTTGAAATAATTATTGGTCCAAATTGCAATCGGAAAGATCACCTTTCCCACACACAAGGAGGTTTCCCATGAAGGTACTCGTCGTCTATTATTCCATGTACGGTCACACCTATCAGATGGCCCGGGCGGCGGCGGAAGGGGTCCAGTCGGTGGACGGCGCCGAACTCGTTCTGCGCCGGGTCCGGGAACTGGAAATTGTGGATAAGATCATCGACGACAACGAAGCGGCCCGAAAAGTCCGGGATCAGCAGAAGGATATTCCGGTCTGCTCCCTGGATGATCTGCGGGAGGCGGACGGCGTGATCTTCGGTTCCCCGACCCGGTACGGCAATATGACCGCCCAGATGAAGCAGTTGATCGACTCCACCGCCGATCTCTGGATGAACGGCCAGCTGGAGGGCAAACCGGCAGGGGTTTTCACCTCCACCGCCTCCACCCACGGCGGGCAGGAGACCACCCTGCTCACCATGATGGCCCCGCTCATCCACCTGGGCATGATCATTGTGGGAGTCCCCTACTCGGTCCCCGGCATGATCCACACCGAGGCCCGCGGCGGCACGCCCTACGGCCCCTCCACCATCGCCGGCTCCCGGGGAGAGCTTCAGCCGACGGCGGAAGATCTGGCCATCGCCGAAGCCCACGGCAAGCGGGTGGCGGAGATCACGATGAAGCTACGGGGTTGAGTTCCCGCATCAGAAAGGTGACTTCGAACGGGAGGTGGGGAAAGGTCTTGGTCTCCCCCGCGACGAAACCCATCCGCTGATCCCATCTTTTCAGCCACCCATCGGCGGCGATGATCCCGATGCTGATCCGCCGCCCGCCCAACATCTGTGCCTCTCGGCAGGCATGTTCGGCCAAGCGCCGACCCAGCCCCCGCCCCCGTTCCGACGGCAGCACAGCAAGCCGTTCCAGATAGCAAAGATCGGCATATGCCTTTTCAATGGCCACGCATCCTTTGGCACGATCCTTTTCGGTGAGGATGAAAAAGTTCACGCCTCTGTCCATGTCTTGGCGAATCCAAGCCTCGGTGCAGTTGGAGGGGTGTTTGGGGCAGTTCTGCGGGGTCAGAATGACAGTGCTGACGCATGAAAATTTATAACGAATGATATCAATGGTGAATGTCAAC
>CAZNLT010000292.1:3481-4203 GCA_964573705.1 uncultured Desulfobacterales bacterium | reverse complement strand
CGGTATCCGAGGCGGCCGGTACTGCCGAGGAAGTGATTCCCGAGAGCGCCGCCGATCAGTCCGGGAGCGAAACCATCCTGCTGGTGGAGGATGATGACGGAGTGAGGGCATTATCCCGGAGCATTCTGGAGCGGTACGGGTATACTGTGCGGGTCGCCGACAGCGGGCAATCGGCCATGGACATTGTAGACGGCTGCTCTCACCCGATTCACCTGCTTCTCACCGATGTGGTCATGCCCGACATGAACGGAAAGGAACTCTTCAAGCGGATTGGCCCCCGGTGTTCGAATCTCAGGGTGCTCTTCATGTCCGGGTACACCGACAATGTCATCGCTAATCGAGGGGTTCTCGATTCAGGGGTCCACTTTATCCAGAAGCCGTTCACTGTGAAGGATTTGGCGACCAAAGTGCGGGAGGTGCTGGATGAAAAACCGCCGTCGGCCAGTTCCGATTCAAACGGGTCGTGCCGGGAGGATTCAAGATGACGAGACCGAACCGGGATCGGAAACCATTCTTGTGGTGGAGGATGATCCCGGAGGAGAAACCCGGCCGGACCATCCTGGTTCCACAAGGGTCTCGGTAACGTTACCGTACCGTTCCTTTGAACGGCAGGAACGATATCCCGCCACGATTCCACCTGTCCGATGACACTGCAGTAGCCCTGCCGAACCGGGCGCCTCTCCGTACCAGCCCTTTGGCATGAATCTTGAATCCCTTTGATG
>CAZNLT010000292.1:0-3381 GCA_964573705.1 uncultured Desulfobacterales bacterium | reverse complement strand
GCAACGCTTCTGATGGCAACGCTTCTGATGGCAACGCTTCTGATGGCAACGCTTCTGATGGCAACGCTTCGAATTTACCCGGAAGCAGAAGGGGGCGCCCATGCAAGAACATGAGGATCGTCAAGCCGGTCGAATCATCTGGAAAATGGCGATGAAATCCCCGGTGTCCCTGATCGGATTTCTTGCGCCGTGGTGCGCCCCTTGCCGTCTTCAACAACCGATTCTGGAGTCCTTATCCGGAAAATACCGCGGGAGAGCTTTCATCGGGCGATTGAATATCGAATCTCACCGCCCCCGGGCCGGCGCAAAGGGTATTCATTATGTTCCCACCCTGCTCCTGTTCAAATCGGGACGGGAAGTCGGGCGATTGGTGGGGCTTCAATCGGAAGACACCCTGGCCGGGGCATTGGAGAAACTGATCGAATAACAAGGAAAGGAGTCTGTTGAGCATGGGGCGATGTATCCACCACCCGGAACGGGAAACCCGTTTTTTATGCATGAAGCACAACCAATACCTCTGCGAAGAATGCCTCAAGTGCCGGGACCCGGAACTTTATTGCAAGTTTCGCGGTTCCTGCCCCATCTGGTTTATGGACAAGCGGCGAAAGGGCCTGGACCCGGAGACGGCAAGCGAGGAAACATCCTGTCAGGTAAGGTTTGAACCGGATGGGAACACGGTCTCGGTTCCCCGGGGGGAAAGCCTGCTGGGGGCGGCCCACCGGGCGAAGGTGCACCTGAACGCCTCCTGCAACGGCAAAGGGTCCTGCGGCAAGTGCAAACTCATTGTGGAATCCGGCAGTATCCGAGAAAATCCAAGCCCGCTGTTGAGCGACGGGGAAAAGGAACGGGGCTATGTTTTGGCCTGCCAGACGCTTGTGGAAGGGGATGCGGTGGTTCGGGCGCCGGCCGAAACCATTGAAAAAAAACTCCAGGTAGCGGGGATGGGCGAGGCGGTCACCCGACAGCTTCAGGGCCTGGTGCAGGACATCCGCCCCATCGTTCGGGAGATAAACCTGACCCTGCCGCCCCCGAGTCTGGATGATTCGGTATCGGATCTGGACCGGCTTCGGCGGGAGTTGAAAAAGGCGGGCCTGGATACCGACCGCCTCACCATCAGTCTGCCGGTGGTGCGGGGACTGGCAAGGGCCGAGCGGGAGGAGGACTGGCGGGTTTCGGTTCGAGTACTTCAGCGCAAATGCCATGCCGAAATTCTGGATGTCCGACCCGGAGACGGAACCCCCGTTTCTCTGGGCCTGGCCGTGGACCTGGGCACCACCTCCATCGTGGTCTACCTGGTCGACATGAGCGACGGCGCGATCCTGGCGGCCACCTCGGGCCACAACCGGCAATGCCGATGTGGAGACGATGTCATCAATCGAATGATCTGCGCGGAAAAGGACGGCGTGAAAAAATTGAGCGCCATGGCGCTGTCCACCATCAACGCCCTGATCTCAGAGGCGGTGGCCGGGGCCGATGCCGATCCCGGCCAGATCCATAATGTGGTCATCTCCGGCAATACCACCATGGTCCATCTGCTTTTGGGCATGGAACCCCGGTACATCCGCCGGGAACCCTATCTCCCCACGGTGTCCGAATTCCCCACCCTTCAAGCCGGAGAGATCGGTCTGGACATCGACTCCACGGCCGGGGTGTTCCTCATGCCCGGTCCGGCCGGTTATGTGGGCGGCGACATCGTTTCGGGCATGATTTACGCCGGATTTCACCGGGAAGATCCCATGACCCTGTTTATCGATGTGGGGACCAACGGCGAGATCGTGCTCGGCAACAAGGAATGGCTGATGACCGCTTCCTGTTCGGCGGGCCCGGCATTCGAAGGGGGCGGAATCCGCTGGGGCATGCGGGCCGAGGAGGGGGCCATCGAGGGGGTGAACATCGATCCCCGAAACCATGAACCTGCGGTCGCCACGGTCGGGGATCAGCCGCCCCGGGGGATCTGCGGTTCCGGGATGATCGACCTGCTGGCTGAAATGCTGGTCACCGGGGTGATCGATCCCAACGGCAAGCTACGGTTGACAACCGACCACCCGCGGATGAAACAGCTCGGAGATGAGCCGGCCTATGTCCTGGTGTCCGCCGATGAAACGCCGATGGGGGAGGATATCGTGTTCACCGGATCGGATATCGACAATTTCATACGGAGCAAGGCTGCGGTCTATGCCGGCTTCTCGGTCCTGCTCAAGCAGGCGGGGATGGATTTTTCACAGGTGGACCGGGTCCTGATCAGCGGCGGATTCGGCCAGCACCTGGATGTGGACCGGGCGGTGACCATCGGCCTGCTGCCGGACATCGCCCGAAACCGGTTTACCTACCTGGGAAACAGCTCGGCGGCCGGTGCTTACTTGGCGCTGCTGTCCGAAAAATACCGCCGGGAAGCGATGCAGGTCTCCAACGCGATGACCTATGTCGATTTCAGTTCCAATCCGGGGTTTATGGAAGAATTTACATCGGCCCGGTTCCTGCCCCATACCGATCTGAAGGCTTTTCCCGGCGTCAAGGCGCTGCTGGCAGCCAAAGCGGCGTAAACCCAGCGAACGGTGGCGCTGAAATGTCTCCTCGGCGCGTCCGGTCCCCTGAGAATGGGAGGAGAGGCGATGCCCGCTGAATAAAAAGGATACGTTGTAAGATCAGGGTTCGACCGATTCAATCGGGCTTCAGGGGAATTTTCCATTTTTTCATGTATTTCCACACCGAGGTGCGGCTTTTTCCGAGCCGCCGGGCCGCTTCCGCCTTGTTCCAGCCGCATTCGGTAAGGACCCGGTGCAGGCGTTCCCGGGTCAGCGGCGGGTCCGGGGGCATACCCGGAACAGGAAACCGGCCGTGCACCCCCGGTTCGCGGAAGGGCGGGTACGGGCTCTGGCGGATCTCCACCGGCAAGTCAAAGATGTCGATCTGGGCTTCGGCGCAGAGGACAAAGGCATGGGCGACGGCGTTTTCCAGCTCCCGGATGTTGCCGGGCCAGGGATAATCCATGCACAGCCGCATGGCCGCCGGGGATAGCCCATGGATATCCTTGCCGGTTTCCCGGCGCTGATTCCGAATGAAATGACTTAGCAGCAGGGGGATGTCTTCTTTTCGGTCCCTCAGAGGCGGCAGATGAATGGGAAAGACCTTGAGCCGATAATAGAGGTCTTCCCGGAATTGTCCGGTCCGGATCTGTTGAAAAAGATCCTGATGGGTGGCGGTAATGATACGGATATCCACCTTCCGGGGCCGGGTTTCTCCCACCCGTTCCACTGTGCGCTCCTGAAGGACCCGCAGCAGTTTCAACTGAATGTAGGGGCTGATCTCACCGATTTCATCCAGGAACAGGGTGCCGCCCTCCGCCGCCTGGAACCGTCCGATTCGGTCCCGAACGGCCCC
>CAZNLT010000291.1:0-4204 GCA_964573705.1 uncultured Desulfobacterales bacterium | reverse complement strand
CCCGGGCCGCCTCAAGATCGGCCTCGGTGGGCACATCCCCGGATAGCCGGATTCGGTGAATCTGCTCCTCCACCTCGGACCGGTTTCGGTCCAGCTCCTCCTGTTCCGTTTGAAGCCGCTTCACCGTGTCCGCGGCATCGCCGAGTCGGGTTTCAAAGGCATCGATGGTTTCCATCGGCGGTATCTTCAGGGCCGCCAGTTCCGTCGGGGCGCCGGACCAGAGCGGGAGTTTTTCGATCGCCCGCTGAAGGTCCTGCTCGGTATTGCGAATTTCCTGGGTTTCGGTCTGAAACCGGGCCTCCAGGTCTCCTTTGGACCGGACCCGCTCCAGGGCCGCCTCCAGTTCGGCGGTGTCCGGCGGATCATCGGTGTCGGCCAGCTGCTCGGTCAAATCCCTGACCTGGCGGGATCGATTTTCGATCGCCTCCTCGGCGGTTTCCTTGCGGGCTGTCAGCCCTTCATAAGCGCCGCCCAGCTCCCGCACTCGAATCACGGCCGTCTTCTCCAGCCGAAGGTCTTCGCCGTCCGCGGAGCGGTCTCCACCCAGTCCTTTGAGGATATCCTTTGCCTCGGCCCGGGCCCCGCTCAACAGCCCCTCCAGCCGAGGGCGGTCGTTGCGGGCCTTTCGGTGGCTGCCCAGCTCCTGGTAAAAGGCCTCGATGCGGTCGGCCTGGGCCAGGAGCCGGTCGTCCACTTTCAGGTTCTCTCGATTCTGTTGGATCTCCGCCAGGTTTGCTTGGGCCTGTTCCGCCAGATTCTGGGCGACTTTGAGCGCCTCAAATGCCTCGGTCCTGCGTTTGGGAAAATCCTCGGGAAGGAGCATCGCGTCCGCGAGCTGTCCGTGTGCATCGAGCAGCTCTTTGCGGCGGGCGATCAAGGGAAGGGCCTTGGTGATCCGCTCCAGCCGGTTCAGCTCCGACTGTTTTTCCTCCAGATCGGTTTCCACATTCACTTTTTGGTGAAGGGCGGTGCGAAGGGCTTTGTCGTGGCGGTCCCACTCCCGGCCGGGCAGTTCGGCCTCGCTGATCGCCTTTTGCATGCGCTTGAGGTTTCGAATCCCCTCGTTGATGCGGGGTTTCTGGCCCGAGGGCTTGAACAGGTCCTCGGCCTCGGCCTGAAGGTCGGCCTGAATTTTGCGCAGATCGGCGATGCCGGAGCCGGCGGCAAACAGAATCCGGCCCACATCCCCGCCGCCCTGAATGATCTCCTCTCCGCCCCGCACCAGGCGCCCGTGGTCGATCCCGAACATGGTGGCGAAAAGGGCCTCGTCCACACCGGCCAGGCAGGTGAGCAGCTCGGTTTCGTCGATGACTTCGGTGTCGTCTGGCCCGCGCAGGGTGTTGGCGCGGCCTTTTCGGCGGATGAAGGAGAAGCGGGCGCCGTCCGGCCGACGCAGGGTGCCGCCGATCCGCATGCGGGTGTAGGGGTGGATGAAGTCGTCCGGGGATCGCACCGGAATGCCGTAGAGCATCTGGCTCAGGGCCCGCAGGGTGGAGCTTTTCCCCGCCTCGTTGGGGCCGTAGATCAGGTGGAGGCCTTCGTTCCCATCGGAGAGATCCAGGGACAGATCGGTGAAGGGGCCGAAGGCGAGAAGGTCGAGGCGCAGAATCTTCATCGTCGGTCCCCCCGGTCTAACAGCCGGTGAAGCAGCAGGGGGCGGACCCGGGTCAGGATGTCCGCCAGCCAGTCGTCGTCTTCGGGCCGCATAACGTCGGAATCCTGCCGAAACTCCGAGGGCAGCTTGCGCCGAAGGTCCTCCAGGACGGTCCCCAGGGAGCCGCGCAGGTCCGGGTCGTCCTGAACCGCATCGAAAAAGGAGAGGATTTCGCCCACCGGCCCGTCCGGAACGGCGTCCCTGGTTTTGCGGGGGGGCGGTTCGGTGCTGAGGAGCACCTTTTCCACCCAGATCCGCCCGGCCCCGGCATCGGTGGCTGCGGCCCGGATCTGGCTGATCCAGCGCTCCGGATCACCGGCAAGAATGTCGTGGGCCTTGCAGGGGCCGATCAGCGCCACCCGGGCGGCCAGCGGCAGACCGTCCTGGGTTTCCAGGGCCGCTTCCAGGGCTTCGCAGACCTTTTCGGCGGCGTCGAATCCGTCCGCGACGGCGGTCATGTCGATCTCCAGCCGGGTCCACCGCATCACGTCCAGGGGCTGAAACTCGAGGGTGGCGTCGCCGTGGACGTCCACGGAGACTACCATGCATCCCTTCGAATCGCATTCCCGAATGTGGCGGCCCTGGATGTTGCCGGGAAAGACGATGAAGGGCCGCTCGTGAAGGATCTCCCGGGTGTGGATATGGCCCAGGGCCCAGTAGTCGTACCCTTTGCCGACCAGCCCTTCCACGGTGCAAGGGGCATAGGTGTCGTGGCCTTCCCGGCCGGTGGCGGCGGTGTGAAGCAGGCCGATGTTGAAATAGCCGGGCAGGGCGGCCGGATAGGCCAGGGAGAGATCGTGGGTGATCGACTGGGTGGCGTATCCCTGGCCGTGGACCGCGGCGCCCAGGTCCTCCAGCACCAGGGTGTCGGGCCGGTCCACGGGAAACTGCCGGACGTTCTCCGGAAACTGGAGGGTTTTGGTGATGCGGCTGGCCGCGTCGTGGTTGCCGCCGATCAGAAAGACCGGGATATCGGCCTCTCGAAGCTTGGCCATCTGGGCCGCGAAAAAAAGGCCGGTGTTGTAGTCCTTCCACTCCCGGTCGAAAAGGTCCCCGGCGATCAGCACGAAATCGACGGACCGCTCCAGTGCCAGGGCCACCAGGTTTTCCAGAGCCCGGCGGGTGGCTCCGCGCAGGGCCTCGACCGGTGCGCCCTCATACTGTTCCAGCTTCTGCAGGGGGCTGTCGAGATGAAGATCGGCGGTGTGAATGAAGGTGAACATAGGGCTCCTTTGTCGGGATGCATGGGCGTTGGTTGAAACGCTCCCTTTTTAGTACACCCGGCGGCGGTTTGTAAACCGATCTCTTGGGGCAAAACGGGTGGATAGAGGGTGGATTTGGGTTTGCAATCGGGGTAGGGGTGGGGTATTTCTTATTCATGGGCCATCCTATTTACCATCTGCTCGGGAGTTTGGAGGGATATGTCCACGACCTTCGATCCGCGAGTGATATCACCCGGGAGAAATTCCTGAGGGACATCCGTTCTCAGCGGTTTGTGGAAAGGACAATTCATATCGCGATCGAATGTTGCTTCAAGGTCGTTCACTTCATCATCTCTGAAGAAGGATTGCGGTCGCCTGTCTCGTGCGAGGATGCTTTAACTTTGCTGGCGGAAAAAGGGATCATCGGATGGCGTTCGGTTCCGGAATACCGGATGATGGCGGAGTTCAGAGACAAAATAATGAAATCGATCGAAAATGCCGATCGTGAACTGGCGTTCGGCATTTTTCAAAACAAGCTGGATACCTTCGAGAGGTTTGGAATTGAAATTCAGGAATTTCTTAAAATTAGAACAGATCAGGGAGCGGATGCATGAGCGGCGGGCAGAATAAAAAACCAGAAGGGCAGGGGGGAAGCGGTTTGGGTGCGGATGTCGACCATTTGACCCGACGGGCCATTCAGGCGCCCATTGCAGCCTGTCTGATCCGGGCGTTTGCCGAGGAGATGGGCCGAGAAAAAGCCCTGGAAATCGCCGGCCGGGCGATTCAGTCCGATGCCATGCAGGGCGGGCGGGCGGTGGCCGACATGTACGGCGACAACTCCCTGAAAACCCTGGCCCGGGTGGTCCGGGAGATCTGGGCCGCCGGGGATGCCCTGACCGTTCGATTTATCGAAGAGACCGATCAGCGCCTCTATTTCGATGTGACCCGATGCCGGTATGCGGAAATGTATGAGAAACTGGGGATGCGGGACCTGG
This sequence comes from uncultured Desulfobacterales bacterium, assembly GCA_964573705.1. Taxonomy (GTDB): domain Bacteria; phylum Desulfobacterota; class Desulfobacteria; order Desulfobacterales; family Desulfococcaceae; genus JAABSQ01. The sequence goes on along the minus strand of CAZNLT010000291.1, from coordinate 353 downwards.
GGTTTTGTTTGTCGTGCTGTCGGGATGGGTCGTTTGGGGAGGGGTTTAACCCGAGGATTCGGCTGGCGCGGACACAGACGATTATGGAGGGGGCGGGGTTTTGTGATTTTCGGTTTGCGATGGTGTAGTGGTTTGAGGTAAGCGATCGATCGGGTTGAGAGTCAGCTCGTTCAAGGGAAAAAGATTTGAGATTTAGATTGGATATTTTCGGAATTCCATGGTATTGGAAAGTATTACCCCCGGAAGTATAAAGGGGATGGTCTTTTTCCACTTTTTAGCAACTATATCGCAATAGGTAGAAATTCCGGGTATCATATAAGGTGATAACATGGAAAGTTTCCACTTATTGCGCT
>CAZNLT010000290.1:0-4314 GCA_964573705.1 uncultured Desulfobacterales bacterium | reverse complement strand
GTTAACCCCGGCCCATTGTCATTTAATCTTGGCCAGTGGCAAATAATTCTGGCCCATTCGCAAATAATCCTGGCCCGTGAAAATTTATAGAGTCATTTAATTCCGGCCCGGATTGAGCGATGATTGCAGGCCGGGGCTCGGATGATTGCAGGCCGCTACAATTACCTGCAGATGGGAAACCGAGCAAGTCAGGTAATAAAACTGATATCCCCGCTCCTTTCCAGATAGGCGGCTTTGATCTTTTCGATCTCCGACATTTTGGCATTGCTCCGCATCGCCTCCCGAAGATCATGTTCCGTCACATTGGCGGTTTTCATGTTTTCCCAGAGGATTTGACCATCATTCACCAGCTGGATCTCTTTCCCTTGATCAGATGGCCGATTTTGCTTTGGCGGTAGGATAGGTTTGCCACCAGAGAATGGTATCCGCACTCGATCCGATATAAAAATGCAGCCACTTTCCGGCCTCTTTCCATAATTCCGCCGCCTCCATTGAATATCCTCCTCTGATTGAAAGGTCCACGTGTCAGATTATCTTCTAATCAAGCCATCCCTAAAGGAAAAGAGGAAAGATCGGCACCGCTTGAGTGGTGAAACCATCCTGCGGCAACAATGAAGCATAACCGCAATCGGCATGAGAATCGGGGTAAAAGGCTGATAGGCTGATGCGGGTGATTTGAGGATAGCAACTAAAGCTTGGGGCCAAAAATGGTGAGATTTGGCCGGATGAAAAAAATTACTTGATTCCGGGATTTTCGATAAAATTTAATCGGCCGCCGGCAAGCCTACTGCCGGCGGGAATGCTCATCAAGTATACAGCAGCAGCATAGTTACCCGAACTGAATCTCAGGAGGCAGTTCCGGATTCATCAGCGACGCGCCGCCATCCGCATAGATGATCTGACCCGTGATCCAGCCCGCCTCTTCAGAACACAGCAGGGAGACCACATTTCCGATATCCGCCGGTGTCCCCATGCGTCCCATCGGGGTCCATCCGCGGGCATGCCAGGTTCGCATCAATTCCTTTGCTTCCGACGGAAGGGTATCGAAGACGGTATTTTCGGTCCACCCGGGGCTTGTGACGTTGACAGTGATGCCGCGTTTGGCCAGCGCCACCGCAAAATAGCGAACCATCGTCTCCATAGCCGATTTCGCAGCTCCCATCCCCATCCACGGCTGTAAACTGCCGGTGCGGCTACCCGTACTGTAGCTGATAGCGATGATTCGGCCGCCGTCCCGCAGCAGAGAGGCGGCCTGGCGAACGCCCACCAGAAACGCTTTGGCCTGAGAATCAAAGGCCGTATCCCATTCTTCCAGGGTGACGTCCATGGGCGGTTTGTAAAAAGCCGAAAGTTCGGGCCGGGCATTGCTCACGAAAATATCCAGGGCGCCGAATACCTCTTGTACTGTCTTGAACATACGTTTGATCTCCTTCGGATTCCGGACGTCACCCTGGACCAAACAACCGTCCGCCCCGCGCTCCTGAATCTGGGCCAAGGTATCCCGGGCAACCTTTTCTTTCTCATAATAATGAACGGCTATGTGAACCCCCCGTTCGGCCAGTACCAGCGAGATGCCTCTGCCGATGCCCCGAGAACTGCCGGTGATGAAAGCATATTTTTTTCTAAAGTCATAAGAAGCCTCCTTTGGTGGGATTTGTGAAGGGTGCCTGTATTCACAGGCGAAGAATTACCCTGGGTTCGCCGCCTGCGCTTTATGAAGGAACATTTCGAATGAAACGCATAGCGTAAAACAGGTGAAGTAGAAGTATGATGATTACCGGGGATGGTGCGAGGCTGAATCGCCGGATCGGCGGCGGACTGAAAAAAAATGGACCTTCTTCCCAGGCACTTTCCAAATGTAAGACCTCGGAGAAAGGTGGCAAATCCTGCATTTAGGTTTTTCATAGAAGCCGAGAGGCTATTTCGACAGAATCGGTTCGAGTATATCAATTGAGTGATATTGTTGATCCGAAAGTTTGTAATACTTGACACATTAGCAAAATCTTGCCATATGCATTTTAAATTTCAATATACTTTTCTTTGATATTCAGTTTAAGAATCAGATTCATCAAATTATCCCTGCCGGGCAGTATCCTCAGCATTTCAGCAGGCTGCTCATTCCATAAACGGAGGAAAAAAATCATGCCGTACCTTTGGAGGATTCCCATATTTTCGGTGGTCGCCCTGTTCATCTTAATCATAGGATGCGCCAATCCTAAACCACCGGCGTCTTCTCCTGTATCGAAACAACCCCTTGTCAGTCGCGTGTCCTCCACCCCGACACAAACCCCGAAAACCCTCGCAATCTTTAACTTCGAAAACAACTCCATTACCGATTCCGCTCGATACGCGCCACTGGAAAAAGGCATCCCGGCCATGCTGATTACCGATCTGAGCCGGTCGGCCTCTTCTTTAAAGCTCATTGAGCGATCCCGAATTTCCTCCGTTTTAAAGGAAACCGCCTTCACCCAGATGGGGGGCGTTGATGAATCGACGGCCATTCAAGCGGGCAAACTTCTCGGAGCGGATTCCATCGCCTTCGGATCCTTCATGGTTCTGGGGGATCAGGTCCGAATCGACAGTCGAATCATCGGCCTGGAAACCGGGGAGGTAATCATGGCCGAATCGATTACAGGGGAGCATGACCGGTTTATGGATCTGATCCAGCAACTGGGGGGCAAGATCGCGGAATCGCTCCATGCACGGTTCAGCCCGGCGACCGCCGGCGGCGGCAATATCGATGCGGCGGTCCATTTCTCGAACGGAGTTGCGGCCTGGGACGAGGGCGACCATCAAAAATCCGAGGCATTTTTCAGCCAGGCGACTGCCCTTGACCGCTCTTACCAAGAAAAAATCGACGCACTCCGGTCTGGAAATCGACCAACCGAAACGGAAACCGTCCCGGTTGACACATCGAACGCATCGACTGAAAAGACGGTGGAGGTGGAAGGGATGAGCTTTCTTTCCCGCGAAGACGCCGTCCGCCAGGCCCAGCGAGCCGCAGTGGAGCAGGCACTAGGTGTTTTTGTCCAATCTTTAACTGAAATGGAGGATTATGAAGTCAAAAAGGACCGGATCCTCTCCCAAAGCGAAGGATACGTCACCCGCTACAAGGTCATCAAAGAGATAAATGCCGATGATCAGTACATCGTCGGAATTCGGGCCCAGGTCTCCACCGATAAGATCAAGGATGATCTAAAGGCTATGGAAACGCTTCTGATCAGCATGGAGCGGCCTACGGTCATGGTGCTGATGGAGGAATCCTACCCGGCAGCCGGTATGGACATGAATTTCGCTGAGGCCGAGCTGATCGGTCTGCTTAAAGCCAAGCGGTTCGACCTGGTAGACTCGGCCCAGATTGAGCGCATTCGAACCCTTGCTTCGGCCCAGGCCATTTTAAACGGCGACCTCGAAGCGGCCAGGCAGTTGGGCCTTCAGCTGGGCGCCCAATACGTCATCACCGGCAAAGCGGCGGTTCAGGATATCGGAGAGGTGTATGCCGGGTCGGGGCTCCGGTCCATGCAGGCGAGCCTTCAGGCACGGATTATCCAGACCCGAACCGGACGGCTTCTCGGCTCCACCGTCAAAACCGCTGCGGCGGCCCATGCCAGCCCCATCACCGGGGCATCCATGGCGGTCTCCAAAGCGGTTCAAAAAGCCTGCGATGATTACCTCATCGACTCCATTACCCACTCCTTTCAGGATTTTCTCAACAACGGCGCTCCCATTAAGATACAGATCAATGGGGTCACGACCTTTGACCGAAACACCGACGTGACCGATCTTATCGCGGGGCTGGACCGGACGGTCCATGTGAGAAAAGAGGGGTGGCATCAGACCGGCGGTCTGCTGATTCTCGATCTTCGCTTCCGGGGAACCAGCGAAGAGCTGGCCAGACTTCTCCACAACAAGACGCTGGCGGATCGTTCGTTAGAGGTGGTGGATGTGGCACCGGACCGGTTGGCGTGTAAGATTCGATAATCAAAAAAAACCATTTTTATGAAGGAGAAAGACGATATGAAAACACAGATTCATCATCAGACCCGTTTTTTCGCAGCACTCATCCTGGCCGTCACTTTCACCGGTTGCGCCCTGTTCGGGAAACATCCCACTGTTGAACCGATCTCATTGGATGCGGCCGTGAAACAGGTGACCGACGAAGTCGTCGGATACATTTCCAAGGACGGCGGCGCACTATCGGGAAAAACGGTCTTGGTGGCCATTGAACCCTTCGTGGACGGAACCAGCCGCCAGGTTCCCCGGGTCAGCCGGGAGCTGGAGCGGCTGATGATTCAATACGGGAATCGGAAAGAC
>CAZNLT010000289.1:0-4316 GCA_964573705.1 uncultured Desulfobacterales bacterium | reverse complement strand
CGGTTGAGGGCAATGGCGACAGCCCGTCGATTTTGGGGCGTGTCGGAAGCCGCCAAGAGCGCCTCGCTCATCTCCAGGGAGCGCTGATACCGGTCCCGTGCGGCATAGGGGTTGTTTGCGGCTTGAGAGACGTCCCCCAGAGTCTGCCACACTTCCGACAAGATCCGGGGCGGCATCATCTCCTTTTCAGCCGCCGTTTCAAGAACCGGGACGTGGATCAGGGTGCGGTCCTGCTCGCCGGTGCCATTTAGAAAATTATCGACCAGCCGGGCGGTAATCAGGGCATATTCCGGTGTTCCGGCTTCATAGCGGGTCAACAGGCTCTCGCAAAGGCTGATTCGCGGCCGGGGCTCAAGGCGTTGATAGTGGTCGTAATCCTCGTTTTCCACCCAGTCATACCACTGCTCGAATTCTCCGTCGCCGGCGTTTTCCGGCAGCGGAATCGCCCCCATGGGCACCAGGGCCAGACGAATCTCGGGGATTTGTTCTGGTTGCCGGTACTGATGACAAAACCAATGGCCGATGATCTCATGGGCAAGGCGGTAGGCGTGATCCAGCCCGGTATCCAACTGATCTAAAAAGCCCCCCAGACGGCCTTGGGTGACCGCATCTTCCACCTGGGGGCGGGAGAGCACGGGTAGTCCGGGTATCAATCCCTTTCGCCGGAGCATCAGGCTTGCCCCATAGAGCTCATCCACGGTGAGGGAGCGGGGAACCATGCTGAAACACCACATGAGCGCGTCCAGCAGCGCCGGCGGCTCGAAATCGGCCTTCACCGCCTCGAAACCGGTTTTCAGGGTTTCCGGAATCAGCTCGGCGTATCGCCGGTCGAAATCGGATTCCGCGTTCATCCGGAAATGTGCTGGATCGTGTTGCCAGCGTTTGCGCAGACGCTCAGTCCAGTCCCGCAGCAAAATGGGCAGCCCGTTGCTCCGTTCCAGGAGCTTTCCGAAAAGCGGTCCCGGAAAGTCATCCCATGACGGCGTATCCCGGCCGTCAATGGGCCGGGTCCAGAATTGTTTGACAATCGCTTCCGCCTCCGTTCGCCGCAACTGGACAATGTCGGTGATCTCCCACTTCTGTCTGCCGTAGCGGGTCAGAGGGCCTCTAACCCGCTCCTGCCGCTGACTGCCGGCCAGGACGAACAGGTTGTCCGGCAAGGGGTCGGGCAGAGCCCCCAGCAGATCGCCGGGGTCCGTGGCCTGGTTCAGGCCGTCCACCAGGACCATGAACCACTCATCCGGCCGCCGGGCCTTGAAATCGGCCAGGTTGTCCCTCAGCGCATCCTGAACATTCCTCAGTGACAGCTCGCGGTTGGGCGGCGGAAAGCCCATCAGCCGGTTGATCACGGTCAGGACGTACATGCCCACCCGCAGAGAAATGGTGGCTTTTGGCGCCGTCTCAGTCGATGGCGTGCCGGTTCGGGAAAGTCCCGGCATATCGGCGTCCCTAAAATCAGCGTTGCCTCTATCGGCGTCCCAATCCGTCAAGGGGTCCAGTTTCACGTCATTGCTGATAAACACGGCCCGGGTTTTGTGAGCCGTGTAGATCTGGGAGAGCAACACACTTTTCCCCGCGCCGGACGGCCCTTCCAGGAGCAGTCGCCCGGCGTTTCCAGATCGGAGCAATTGGATCAGGCGTTCCCGTTCATTGTCGCGAGGAATTGTGTTTTCGAGATGTTGCTCAGCAATCCGGTCATGTCCGAGGTCGAATTCCCGGGGTACTCTGGCGGGTGGCGTGTCTGACGCGGGCAATTTGAAGGCAAAGCTGTGGCAGAGCCGTTTGACGCATTCGAGAAGGCTTGGGGCTTTGGCTCCTTCATCGTCCGTGTAATCGGACGGCCAGGCGGACTCCCGCAGCCGGCCCTTGTAAGCCCGCTGAAATACGCTGGCGACCTGCCGCTCCTTCCAGCGGACGGTATCAAGGAGCCCCGGAACCGGATCGGTCTCGGGGATTGTCGCGTGCCGATATCGATACCCCAGCGGCATGAGATACACGCTTTTCGCATAGGGTTGCTCGGGGTCATAGAGCAGCAGGGACTCATCCCACCGCCAGTCCGCCCGGGGGGGCTCCGGCGCGGACAGAAGGTCCGCGCCTTCCGGTCCGGGTTGGCTCCAGGTATCCTTGAGCGCTCGTTTGCTTTTTGAGTTGGTCACGCAGAAAAAGCGGGTTTCGTCCCAATAACAGTGAATCCCCGTATGCCGCTGGTTTTCGGAAATCTCATATTCGGACACCATCGCCAGTTGGCGGGTGTGGAACGGCGCGAACAGATGGCCCATCCCATCATCCAATTGATCGAGTATCTTGGCGGTGGCATCATCCGGGATTTCCGGCTCTTGGTTGGAGCTCAGAAACCTCCGCACCCGAGCCACCGCCGATGCCCAGCGCCACACGGGACCAGCGGATTTAACCCCCCAGCACCCCAAGGGGGCATCCGCTTCGTCGGTCAGGGATTCCACCAGCTCGATGGTATCCGGCTGAAAGATATCCGCCATCTCCGGAAATGGCATCCGGTCTTTCACTTCCGCCCCGGATTTGGAGAGAATCGCGCTCCGGTTGGTCCAGGAAATCCCGCCGCAACAATGCCCGTCGGTCAGGGTTTCCCGGATGACTGCCAGGCCGGGGCGGAGCGCCGAAGCGGGGTGCCTGATCTCTTCTTCCGAAAGGCTCCAGTAAAACTGGCTCGCCAGGGTCACGAAATGGAAATGGACAAATGCCTCGAAGAGGTTGAGGTGGTCCGAAACCTGGTTCGGGTGTTGCAGGCGGTCAAGGGCGGCCTGAATGGGGTAGGGCCAGCCCCTGAGCGGAATCTCGGGCGCCTCGCCAAGTTGTTGGGTGAGCAATTCGACGGTTTCCCGGAGCTTGGTGAAAACCAACCGGGTATCGGCGATGGAAAACCTGACTTTGCTGGTTCGGTAAAGGTAAGGGATCGGAATCTTGTCGGCGTTCGGCTGGGCGTTGTGGTCTTGCGCGCGCTGCTCGAGAAGGACTGCCAGCCTGTCGATCCGGATGGCGCCGTCTTCGTCGATCAACTCGGGAGGCGGGTTCACCATGGCATCATGAAAGTGGTAGGTCAGGAAGCTCGCTTTCAGCGGGTCCAGCTCCTTGGTCCTTTCCATCTTCTCCCCGGCCACGAGCACGGGGAATGCATCTGATAAATGGATGGGCCACTGATCATTAACCGAGCCGCCCGCATGGCAGCAATCCAGGATCAGCAGCTTATGTTTCGCCCTGCAGGTTTTGAGCTCTTCCGTCAGGACATGCGAAGGCAGGCGCTCGGACTGGGTTTTCTCTCCCAGGATGAAAAAGAGATCGCTCCCGGACAGGTCGGCGTGCCCGGTAAAGTAGATGATGACTGTATCGTTTTTCGAGCACCCGCTGAAAAAATCATTCAACGCGGTCTGGATCTCATTACGGCCGCCAGCGGTTCCGAAAAGCAGGTAATCATATTTTTCCAGACATTCACGCATCAGCTTAACGTCATTGTCCGCGTATTCCAGCCCCAGGGTCTTGGCCCCGATGATAAACGCCTTGTTGGCCATGGTCGATCCGTTCCCTTTTGAAGCTAATGGGTTGTCGATGACGGCGGAGCCTCTTGGACCTGCTTCTGCTCCGAGCTGATGCCGAAAATCAATCCCTTCAAACCGGCCTGCAGATTGATTTTCTCTTTCCGGTCGTTTTTCCCCGGCTCGATCAGGACATGCTTTCGGACCATTTTCATCCGCGGGTTGCCGTCTTTATCCAGCAAGACATTTCCGTTCTGATCACGGATCTCTTCCAGCTCCTCCCAGGATTCGTAAATCGGCCGGTTCCACCAGGATCGCATAAAATGGGAAATCGCAAAGAGCACCGCCGTAATCGCGGCCGCGTCCGCCAGGATGATGGGAACCACGTCCTTTGTCCGGCTTCCGGCGTCAACGGACTCCGGTATCACCCCCTCATACACTTCGGCGTCAATGCCGGCTTTGTCGAGGACATCCTGAATCGACAAGTCATTATCGGTCATCCACGCGAGAATGTCATCCGACATGGAAACATAGACTCTTGTGTCATCCATCAGCGGCCTCCTTTTTTAATCTCTTTCCGGTATCATAAAAACGCCGACCCCGTCACCCCCTAAAACACCATCCACTTCAAAATCGAATCGATCACCGTGATCAGGACGGCCGCGACGAGGGTTGATCCGATCCCCTTGATTTTGAAGTCGTCCACGAGCTGGTCGGTCATCCAGAGCAAGACCGCGTTGATCACCAGCTTGAAAAGGCCGAAGGTAATCCAAATCAGCGGCAGGGCGATGAAGGTCAGGAGCCAGCCCA
>CAZNLT010000288.1:0-4357 GCA_964573705.1 uncultured Desulfobacterales bacterium | reverse complement strand
CTGATCACCGGCTTTCTCGGATCTGGAAAAACCACTTTTTTAAACCGCGTCATCCATGTCTTTCCAAAAGACTTGAAGCTGACGCTTTTGGTGAATGAATTCGGAGAAGTGGGGGTTGACGGTGTGCTGGTGGAAGGCGACGACATCGACATGATGGAAATCAGCAAAGGCTCCATCTTTTGCGTTTGCGTCAAGACCGACTTTATTAAAGGTTTGTACGAACTCAACACAACGATCAAACCCGACGTGATGCTCATTGAATCCACCGGCGTGGCCAACCCCACGGACCTTAAAAAAGATTTAAAGCTGCCCATTTTCAACGACCGTTTTCAGTTCAAAGAGCAGTTTTGCCTTATTGACGCGGCCCATTTCCTGGACGCATATAATGTTTACGCTTCTTTGGAAAAACAGATCGCTTCGTCAACCGTGTTCATCCTCAATAAAACCGACGTCGCGTCCCCGGAACAAATAGCTGAAATCAAAGACGTTGTCCATCGGTTCCATCCCGACCCCGTGTTTCATGAAACCATGTACGCCGACATTCCGCTGGACCGCTTTTTTGATTTTGACATGGCTAGGCCGGAGGGCGGGCAAGATTTGCCGGAAATGGCGGTCATGTCCCCCGAAGAATTGGACGCTTTTATCGATGATTTGCTGGACAGCCCGAATTTGGAGATGACGCCTCCCGATCTTCTGGTGTCGGCCGCTTATCAATGGAAAGGCGCGGATCTTTCGGAAATCGAAGATATGGCAAAGACCCTGCCCCGAGGTTTGATCCGAGCCAAAGGCTTTGTCCGGGAAAACGGCGCCCAACATGTCTTCAATTATGTGATGGGCGATTGGACCCTGGCGGCTTCCCGCCTGGACCATGAGAGCGTGGAACATCAGAACGTCATTGTTTTTATCGGCCCGCCCGACATCATTAAAAAAGTTGAAAATTTGACTCGGGAAGGGCAATGGGAAAACCTGGGCGTTTATCAGCCATACCAGGCGAAAGACCAATAAACGAGCAAGTAACGACCGCCCTTGTTTCCTGAAATCCTTAAAAACAGGAGGCAACCAATGTCCAAAGAAGCCGCAGACGTCATTATTGTGGGATCAGGACCGGCTGGCCTTGCGGCGGCCCTTTATGGTCAACGCCTGGGACTTTCAACGGTCGTCTTTGGCGACACCCCGGGCGGCAATCTTTACATGGTGGAGCGTCTGAACAATTTTCCAGCGTTTGCCGATGGGATTGGCGGGACGGAATTCGGCCTCAAGCTGTTTCAGCAGGCCCAGGCAGCGGGGACGCGGTTCACCATGACCCGTCTCGCCAGCGTCAGCCGGCGCAATGGACAATTTCAGGCAACTGACGGCAATGGCGGCGCATGGACCGCCCCCGCAGTCATTGTGGCCAGCGGTCGGTCGCCCAAACCCCTTCCAGGTCAGGAGGAACCGCTCAACGGGGTCAATTTTTGCTCAGTGTGCAACGGTCCGCTGTATCGCAATCAGAACGCCGTTTTGGCGGTGGTGGGCGGCGACAACGTCGCGGCTCAACACGCCTTGACCCTTTCAAGCATTGCGAAAACGGTGTTGTTGATCCACCGCGGCCCCGACGCTCATAATGATCAGGTCCACAAAACCCTCCTGTCCGAGCGCGACAACATCCAAACAATCCCGGAAACCGAGGTTTTGCGATTCGTTGGCGGAGATTGCGTCGAGGCCGTCGAGGTCCGGTCCCCGGGCCGGCCGGACCGGCAAATCCCGGTGAACGGCGTTTTTCTCGCCATTGGCTGGAAACCCAACACCGACATGATCGATTTTCCCATTGACGCCACTGACGACGGCGCCATCAAAACCAACGCTTGCCTGATGAGTTCGGTTCCCGGCCTTTTTGCGGCAGGCGACGTCCGGGACACGGATCTGCGTCAGGTTCTCGCGGCCTGCGCCGACGGGGCCAGGGCCGCCCATCACGCCGCCGCTTATATCACGGCCCGCCAGGAAAAAGGATAGCCATTCACATTTCTGAAGGCGTGATCACCGGGACCGCCGCAATCGGCCACACCGCGGCCGGGCTGGTCGTCATGGGCGTGGGCGCGGCCCGGATGAAAAGATTCATCGCGGATCATCCTGAAAAAAAGCCCTTGCTGGGCATGGGCGGGGCCATGATTTTTTTCATCTCCCTGATCCCGATTCCAGCCTTTACCGGCACCTGCTCCCATCCCTGCGGAACGCCGCTCATTGGGATTTTGCTGGGACCGCTCATTGGCGGAGCTTTGACCGGCATTAGTCTTTTGCTCCAGGCCGCTTTTTTCGCCCATGGCGGGTTCGGCACCTGGGGCGCCAACGTGGTCGCGCTGGGATTTTTCGGATGTTTTTCAGGATGGGCGGTTTTCCGGCTGTTCCGTCTGGCTGGAACTACGCTATGGATCGCGGGTTGCGCCGGCGGCCTATCTGCCCACCCAACTGCCAATTGCCGTCGCGGAAACGCTGTTCACCGGCCTGACCCTTCACCACGCTTTTAACCAGCGGCCGGAAGTCCTGGAATCCCTGGGGATTGTTGGCGGCGTCCCGGGGAAAAACAGGGGCAAAACAATGGTTGTCCTGTTTTTGCTGCCCGCGTTCCTGACCCTGTCGCCCGCTTTGTCGCAAGCGGAAGATGACATCCACGAAAAATTCGCCGGCATGGACGAAGCCGTCAATGAACGCCTCGCGGCGGACGCCGGCAAGCCGGCCCGATCCCCTTATCTGGACACCGAAGCCATGGGCGATGGCGTCTGGCAGGGCGTTTCAGCCGCAAGTCGAGTTGCCTGCGACATGGCTTGGCTGGCGGCGGTGTTCACCACCACCGCTTTTCCCGATGTCCTGGCCGCCCTGAAATTCTTCCGTGTTCCCACAGTGCTGGTTGACGCCGCCGCCATTGCCTACCGCTATGGGGGAGCGCTTTTGGACGAATACGGCAGGATGAAAACCGCCGCCTGGATGAAAGGGGGACGCCGAAATTTTCCATCAGCCTCCCAAAGCTCCGGGCTGATATTGTCCCAAATCATCCTCAGATCCTATGACCGAACATCGAGAATCCAGGACGCCATGACCGCGCGGGGCGAAAACAGCCAAACCCCCCGACCGCCTTCCGGCGGCTTTGAGGACGCCTGTCCCAACCACTGCGACATCACGCCCGCTGACGCCCATGAAGCCGGTCCGGCCCTGGTCTGCGACCGCGTGTCCCATGTTTACAAAGGGGAACGGTCCCTCAAGTCGGTTTCCATGACGGTGGAAAAAGGGGAGGTCGTGGCGCTGTGCGGACCCAATGGAGCGGGCAAGACCACCCTGTTGAAACTGATCGCGGGCTTGGCGCCCCCTTGCGGCGGCGAGGTGTTCCATTTTGGTCGGAAACTGGACCGCAAAGGCCGCCGGGAAGCGTTCCGCCGGACGGGAATTTTGTTCCAGGACCCCAACGACCAGTTGTTCTGCACCCACGTCCGAGCCGACATCGCTTATGGCCCGGCCAATCTGGGGCTGGCGTCTCCGGAAATCGACCGCCTGATCAACACCGCCATGGAACTGATGGAAGTCTCCCACTTGGCGGACCGCCCCATTCACCGGCTTAGTCACGGGGAAATGAAGCGGGTGGGCTTGGCCGGCCTCATCGCCATGCGCCCCCCTTTGCTCTTGCTGGACGAACCCACCGTCAGCCTGGACCCGGCCTCGGCCCGGCATCTCATCGACATCATCCGGCATCTTAACAGCCATCACGGCTACACCCTTGTTATCGTCACCCACGACATCAATTTGGCCGCCGACATCGCAAAACGCATCATTATATTAAACAACGGCGAGATCATGGCCGACGGGCCGGCCCGTCAAATCTTCACGGACATGGATTTGCTTGGGTCCGCCCGGCTGGAGCCTCCCATTCTGACGCGGTTGTTTCAGCAACTCGCAGACGCGGAAGGCCATCGAGAAACCATCCCCGTGACCATCGAAGAGGCCGTCCGGCGGTTGCGGCAGGGGCCGCCGAGCGGCCAGGGCAAACGACATGAACAACCCCGCGACCATCACCTTTGAATCTTACCGGACGATGCTGAGGGCGCTTTACATGGACACTGGCGACGGCGTGTTGTTCATGGGAGCCGACGGCGTCATCCTGGAAGTCAATGATCGGATGGGCGACATCTTTGCACGGGACATGGTGGGCGTGGCGTTCCGCCGCCTTTTGGCCGAGTCCGATCGCCAGCGGATTGATCAGGCTCTTGGGGAGCTGGAAATTGATGAATGTTTCAGCGTGGAAGCGGAGGGCGTTTCAGGCGATGGAAAGACCATCCCATTGGACATGACCGTCAAACGGATCCAAGGAGGCGGCCGGGATTGGTTCTGC
>CAZNLT010000287.1:0-4425 GCA_964573705.1 uncultured Desulfobacterales bacterium | reverse complement strand
AGATCGTTTCACGTGACTGGAGTTCAGACGTGTGCTCTTCCGATCTATGGGGCACGGACGCATTCTTCGGGACGGCCCCCCCGAGGCTGCGGTCAAGGGGCTCGACCCCTTCGGGGTGCGCGAACCCTGGGCCTCCCGGCAGGGGCTCCCGTTGGATTCATGGCTGAGCTGACCGCCTTCGGGTACCGGTCCGGCCGGTCCCTCCTTCACCGGCTCGATCCCCGCACCAAGCTGATCTCCCTGGTCCTGATCAGCATCGGCAGTCTGGGGGCGGGTCCGTCCGGGTTGGCTATTCTGTTTCTGCTGTATTGGGCCGCCCTTCGGATGATTCCCCTGTCGCTATCTTCGGTAATTCGGGAAATCCGCTATCTGCTGTTTCTGTTGGCGATTGTGTTTTTGGCGCGGGCGGTATCGGTGCCGGGAACCCCGGTGTGGGCCGTCTGGTCCGTGGCCCTGACCCGGGAAGGGCTCTATGAAGGGCTCCTGGTGTCCGGTCGACTGCTGGCGGTGGTCCTCTGGGGGCTGATCTTCGTGGCGGTGACGCGACCGGCCGAGGTGCGCGGCACCATTATCCGGTTTCTGGGGCCCATCCCCCTGATCCCGGAAAAGCGGGTGGCCACCATGATCAGCCTGGTGGTCCGGTTCATTCCGGTGATCACCCATCAGGCCCGGGAAACCGGCGAGGCCCAGCGGGCTCGGGGAATCGAGGCCCGGAAGAATCCGGTTTTTCGGTTGACCGCACTTGCCGTGCCGTTGATGCGCCGGATTTTTCAGGATGCCGATGAGCTGGTGATCGCCATGGAGGCCCGCTGCTATTCCGAAGACCGCACCGGTCCGGATCTTTGCTGGCACCGGCGCGACTGGATTGCCCTCCCGGCGGTGACGGCGTCGATTCTGATGATCCGCTTTTTGTGACTCAGTCGGCAATTGACACATCCCACCGGCTATAGTACACCCATCCCCGGTTCAACCCATTTCAAGTGAAGGAGTCACGACGTGAAGATCGTCATCGTGGGGGCCGGTGAGGTCGGGTTCCATATTGCCAGCCACCTCACTCGGGAGAATAAGGAAGTGGTGGTAGTGGACACCGATCCGGTGGCCATTCGACGGGTGTCGGACAGCATCGACGCGCAGACCATCCTCGGCTCCGGCAGTAGCCCGCTGGTGCTGGAGGATGCGGGCATTCGGGAAGCCGAGATTCTTCTGGCGGTGACCAACCGGGATGAAACCAACCTGGTGGCCTGCCTCATGGCCGATACCCTTTCTCCCACCACCAAAAAGCTGGCCCGAATCCGGGATGCCGATTATGACGGATACCATGAGATCTTTCGGGACAATCCGCCTCACATCGAGACGGTCATCAACCCGGAAATCGAGGTGGTGAAGACGATTGAACGGCTGATGACGGTTCCCGGCGCGGTGGATGTGGGCGAATTCGCCGACGGCCGGGTCAAATTGGTGGGCATTCGCCTGGGTGAAGACAACCCGCTGGCCGGGGTCCGGCTTCATGAACTCGGCGCCAAATTCAAAGGGGCCCGGCCCCTGATCGCCTCCATCCTTCGGGAAGAACGGCTGATCATCCCCACCGGCAACGACCGGCTCAAGGCCGGAGATCTGGTCTATTTCATCAGCGAAGAGGGCCAGATGCTCAACACCCTCAAGGCTTTCGACAAACGCGGCGAACCGGTCAAACGGGTCTTGATCATCGGGGGCGGTCGCATCGGCACCCGGCTGGCCCAGCGGCTGGAGGATAAATCGCTTTCGGTCAAGATCATCGAAAAGAGCCCGGATCGCTGCACCGAACTGGCGGATATACTCCGCAAAACGGTGGTGCTGTGCGGCGACGGGTCGGATCAGGACCTGCTTCGGGAGGAGAATATACAGGACGTCGATCTGGTGGTCACCCTCACCAGCGACGAAGAGACCAACATCCTCGCCTCCCTTCTGGCCAAGCGTCTGGGGGCCCGAAAGAGCATCACCAAAATCAGCAAGTTCAGCTATTTTCCTTTGATGCTGACCATCGGCATCGAACAGGTGGTGGACCCCCGGTTGTCGGCCATCAACACCATTTTGCAGCACATCCGCCGGGGCAAGGTGTTATCGGCGGTCTCCATCAAGGGGGAAGAGGCCGAGGTGATGGAGGCGGTGGCCATGGAAACCGCCGACATCGTCGGGAAACCGCTCAAGGACATCTCCTTTCCCAAAGGGGTGCTGGTGACTGCCATTCTGCGGGATGAGCATGTGATCATTCCCACCGGCGACAGCATCGTGGAACCCAATGACCGGATCGTCATCTTCGCCAAACGGGAGGCCATCCCCAAGATCGAAAAGATCCTGGCGGTCAAGCTGGAGTATTTCTAAGTGCGCTGGCGGACCATCCTCAATGTGGTGGGGGTGCTGGTTTTTTTTCTGGGTCTTTTCATGCTCCTGCCTCTGGTGGTGGGCCTGATCTATCGAGAGAGCAGCATCCATTCGATTCTGAAGTCCATCAGCATCACCGTGGCCTCGGGCGGACTTCTTTGCCTGATTTCCAGAACCGGAAAAAAGGCGGAGCACATCAGTCAGCGGGAAGGCATGGCCATTGTGGCCCTGGGGTGGATCGCCGTCGGTTTTTTCGGGGCCTTGCCCTTTTATCTGAGCGAAGAATTCGGCCCGTTCACCGATGCCTTTTTCGAATCGGTGTCCGGATTCACCACCACCGGTTCCTCCATTCTGACGGAGATCGAGTCGATCTCCAAAGGGCTGCTTTTCTGGCGGTCGATCATTCAGTGGTTCGGCGGCATGGGGATTATCGTGCTTTCCCTGGCCATCCTGCCGTTTCTCGGGGTGGGCGGAATGCAGCTCTACAAGGCCGAGGTGCCCAGCCCGGTGCCGGACAAGCTCAAGCCCCGGATTCGGGATACCGCCATGATCCTCTGGAAGGTCTATGCCGGGTTTTCCGCGGCCCAGGTGGCGCTGCTCATGATCGGCGGCATGGACCTTTTCGACGCCCTGAACCACGCCTTCACCACCATGCCCACCGGCGGGTTTTCCACAAAGAACACCTCGGTCGCCCATTACGACAGCGTCTATTTCGATATTGTCTTCATTGTTTTTATGGTTTTAGCCGGTATCAATTTTTCGCTCCACTACCAGGTGCTTCGGGGGAAGACCCTGGCCTTCTGGAAGGATTCCGAATGCCGGTTTTTTCTGGGGCTGGTAGTCCTCTTAACGGCGATTGTCAGCTTCGATATTTTCGGCACGGTTTACGACACCATCGGCGGTGCGTTGCGGTACGGGGCCTTTCAGATCGCCTCCATCCTGACCACCACCGGATATGCCACCGCCGACTACGAGCAGTGGCCGGCCATGAGCCAGATCATTCTGCTGATCTGCATGTTTATCGGCGGGTCGGCCGGGTCCACCGGCGGCGGCATGAAGTGCCTGCGGATCATGCTCTGTCTGAAATACTGCTACAAGGAGTTGTTTTCGCTCATTCATCCCCATGCGGTCACCCATGTCAAGATCGCCGGAAAATCCGTGCCCGAAGACGTAATGCGGAGTGTTCTCGGGTTTCTGGCCCTTTATATGCTGCTATACGGCCTGTGCGCCGTTCTTCTGGCGGGGATCGGGGTGGATCTTCTGACCGCCTTCGGGGCCGTGGCCGCCACCATCGGCAATATCGGCCCGGGCATCGGCATGGTGGGGCCGGCCGAGAACTTCGCCGGTATTCCCACCGTCGGTAAATGGCTCCTGATCTGGTGCATGCTCCTGGGCCGATTGGAAATTTACACCGTGATCATCCTGGTGGTGCCGGAGTTCTGGCGCAAATAAGAGGGAATGCTATGGAATATCAAGTGGATACAAAAATCAAAAAAAGGTTGAAAAAAAAGAAATTTGAATTCAAATTTCTGTTGACAACCCCATCCGTTCTGAGTATAAATGTTTTTTCATTTGGCGGGAATCGCTGCTACGGGCCGTTAACTCAGTCGGTAGAGTATCTGCCTTTTAAGCAGAGAGTCGTTGGTTCGAGCCCAACACGGCCCACTTTGACATCCGTCCCCATCGTCTAGCCTGGTCCAGGACACCGGCCTTTCACGCCGGCAACAGGGGTTCAAATCCCCTTGGGGACGCCAGTAAATTCTAAGGGTTACCTTGTGTAACCCTTTTTTTGTTTGGTCCGGAAACCGGAGCCGGACACCATTTTTTTTGGCACCCCATTCGGCTCTTCAAAAGTTCTCCAACCAGCGGTTGGAGTTTTGGCGATTCAGGGTATTCCTGATAAAACTGCCGCATGTTCCAAAGGTTCTGAACGGAAAAACCGCCCACACCGGGAAACTCTTGCCGCAGATCTTCGGACAACCTCTCACAACCGATTTGCCCCATCCTTCACCTGTGTTCGACAGCTGTGGGTATATGAATGCAGTTAACCTGCTGAAATCACAT
>CAZNLT010000286.1:0-4460 GCA_964573705.1 uncultured Desulfobacterales bacterium | reverse complement strand
ATTCTTTTCGACAGACCATCGGAAAGGCCGCATAGGACCGCAGGCCGGCCTTTTTGCATTCCTCCAGGGTGCACCGGGGGTCGCTGTGGATGTCGGAGCTGAAGATCGGCTTTTCTCCCTGTACGGCCAGGCCGCAGAGGCATTGGCCCACCTTATGCGGGACGCTCTCGTCCCACGAATGGGGGGAATGAAGCTGAGAATGGGCCTTGAGCCGCAAGTTAGTTCCCTCTTGCAGAAAAATGACGATCAGGTCGGTTTCAAGAAATGCCTGAAGGTGGTGAATGGTCGAATGGAATGTTCTTTCCAGGGAAAACCCGTCCGCGGCCCCCTGGCCCAGGTGATACAGAGATTCCAGTTCCCGTGTTCTTTTGAGTACGGTTTCCTCGGCTGATTTTCTGGCGGTGATATCTTCGATGGTGCCGTCGATGGCCAGAAGTTTGCCATCCTGGTCCTCCAGGGGCCTGGCCTGAATGGATCCCCAAAACAGGGTGTCGTCTTTTTTCCGGTAGCGGAATTCCATGGCGCTCCTGGGAGGGGTGCGGGTATAAAGCGGCAGCACTCGTTCCCGATCTTTACGATCCGCGTACAATTCCTTTGTGAAAATACCTTCTATTTCGTTTGGGGATTTATACCCGAACATTCGTGCCATGGCCGGGTTGGCGAACAGAATCTGACCTTCCATCGACAGCCGATAGACTCCGACCGGAAGATTGTCGGTCAGGCTGCGAAACCGTGCCTCGCTTTCTTCCAGCCTCTTTTTGGCTCTTTCGCGCCTTCGAATGTCCTCACGAAGCCGCATTCGAAAGTTTTCGAATGCGCATGCCACCTGGTCGATTTCATCGGGTTCCCGGAAAAAGACCCGTTTGCGGGGAAGAAGTAGGGCTTCCTCCAGATTGGACGGCTTCAGCCGGTTTGCATAATCCGCCATTCGGACCAGATGCCGGGTCACTGAAAATTGAACCACCATCAAAACAACAAAAGCGATGATAAAAATCTGAGAAAATGTCGTGAGGGCGATGATCCGGGCCGATTCCCCCAGACGTCCGTAAATGGCGGCATAGTTGCCCAGAAGCCTCAAATGGCCCAGGGAAATGGGTTGAGAACCGGGGCCTCCCGGATGTACCAACTCATATCTTTTCTCGATGTTGACGGTTTGATCGGCATCACCGACCGCTTTTTCATACCGGTAGCTCTCTTTGTCTTCTCGAACCTCGGCGTAGACAATGCCGGTGAAGTTGAGCAACCCTTGAAGCTGAAGCTCAAAGTATACGTACCCTTCCGGATACCAGAAGCCTGGCGGCATGGACCAGGTTGTCGGCCTGGATCAACCGCGCCGAAGCAATGTATCGAAAGAGCCTCTGCTCGATCATTTTTACCCCCCTCTGGTAAGTGATCCGGTAGGGAGTTCCGGAAAGCGTATCCCATCCATCCTATTGTCAAATCCTGATCCAGGGCGAATGCCGCAACCTCAAGAGGCAGCAGCGGTTCCGGAACGATGACCAGGTTGGGATATCGGTTTTCCGGGTCGAATCCTTTTGCTCGGCTGACCTGGCCGTCATATTTTCCGGCATTGGTCTCGATGAGGGATCGCTCACTTGGAAGAGAAACAATCCGAATGGCGTAGCCCAGGCGGCCGAAAGCTTCCGCATATAAATTTCGGGCCAGTTCATGGCAGATTTCGCACTCCAGACCGGGGTAGACCAGGGTGAGGGTCGTTCTTGGCGCATGTTCAGAGAAATCGGCAGGCGGGGATTTCTGGGTGAACGCCGATGAAGCGGAAAGCGCAAAGTAAACAGTTAAAAGTAAGCAGTGGAGTAAATAAATTACGGGCGGTGTGCTTCTTCTCATGGGGTGGTGTTTGACTTTCTTCAAATAGGATTCCGATACTCCATTATCAGTTTGTGTCTGGTAGAAACTGTCCGAAGCGTCACTCTCGATGAAAAAAAAATCTATACATTAAACTTTCTACAAATTCAAGTCTTTTACTCTTCTACAAAGATCGAAAAACACTCGTGAACGGTTTGCTCGGGAGGTGCCGAACCCCCTTTTTCACACGATTGGATGCTTCAAAGGTATGAAGCATCCGATGTGGATAGTGCTTCCGGACGATGCGATAGTCGGTCTCCGCTTGACAAACAGACACCCCGTTGGTAATCTGAAACTCAGAACAAGCCACCATCGGGAGAAATGATGAACTGCAAAATCATGCACCCCGCAGCCGCGGCCGCCGCGACCCGCACCGTCCTGGCGACCGACACCTGCTGCGAATAAAACAACACTTCAGCAGACAAGACGCCACGGATCGGTGACTCCGGCCCGCGGCGCTTTCTGTTTTCGCCCCGGGCCGACAAGCCCCGGGGTTTTTTGTTTGCGTATCAGGAGGACTTCATGAACAGCGACACCCCCATCCAGTTGGCCCAGCGAATGCACCAGCTGCCGCCCTATCTGTTCGGTATGATCAACCAGCGAAAGGCCGAAAAACGGCTGCAGGGAGACGACGTGATCGATCTGGGCATGGGCAATCCGGTCGACCCGACGCCGGAGCCGATCGTCAACAAGCTGACCGAGGTGGTCCGGGACCCCAAAAGCCACCGGTATCCGGTGGCCATGGGCCTGCGGAACCTGCGCCGGGAGATCGCCAAACAATATGCCAAAGACTACGGCGTCGAGGTGGATGAATCCGCCGAGGTGATCTGCACCATCGGTTCCAAAGAAGGGATTTCCCACCTCGGTCTGGCCATCGTGGGACCGGGGGACACCATTCTGGTGCCGGCCCCGGCCTTTCCCATCCACATCTATGCGGTCACCATCGCCGGGGGCAACGTCATTCGGTTTCCCATCTCCGAAGAGGAGACCTTTGTCAAGCGGGTGGCCGAGATGTGCGAATCCCTCACCCCCAAGCCCAAGGTATTGATCCTCAACTACCCCCACAACCCCACGGCCCGGCTCGGAAGCCTGGATCTCTTCCGTGAGATCGTCCGGCTGGCCAAACAATACGGCTTTATCGTGGTTCATGATTTCGCCTATTCCAAGATCACCTTCGACGGGTATGTGGCGCCGAGCTTCATGCAGGCCGAAGGGGCCCGGGATGTGGGGATCGAGTTCGGCTCCTTTTCCAAGTCCTACAATATGGCCGGGTGGCGCCTGGGATACGGGGTGGGAAACCGCCAGATCATCCAGGCCCTGGCCAAGATCAAGGGATATTACGATTACGGGATCTTTTCGCCCATCCAGATCGCCGGCATCGTGGCCCTGCGGGACTGCGAATCGGACGTCCAAAAGCAGGTGGAGGTCTACCAGAGCCGCCGGGATGTTCTCTGCCGCGGCCTGGAAGCCATGGGATGGCCGGTAGACCCGCCGGGCGCCGGCATGTTCGCCTGGCTTAAAATCCCCGAACCCTACAGCCGCCTCGGCTCCATGAAATTCGCCATGGAGATGATGGAGCGGGGCAACGTCTCCGTGGCCCCCGGCATCGGTTTCGGCCAGGAGGGCGAAGGCTATCTCCGACTGGCCCTGGTGGAAAACGAACACCGCATCCGCCAGGCCCTGCGGCAGATGCGGCGGGCGTTGCCGGAGATCGAGGCGCTGACCTGATAAAAATTTTCCTTGAAAGAAGGAAAATATGGAAAACATCCTCCAGCGCATTATCGCTGATTTCCACCAGCGGCCCTATCCGGACCTGAAAACCCGCCTTAAACAGGTCCCCCTGGATATTGACTGGATATTGACTGGATATTGAAAAGATCATCACCATCATAGGACCCCGGCGGGCGGGTAAAACCTGTTTTCTGTTCCAGCTCATGAAGGAACTGGAACACCGGAGGGTGGAACGAAAGCGGATCATCTACCTCAATTTCGAGGACGAACGTCTCGAACTGTCCGGCGGCTATGACCGCATCATCGACGCCTATCTTTCGCTGTATCCCGATGGAGATCTCTCTATATGCTATCTGTTTTTCGACGAAATCCAGGAACTGCCCGGCTGGGAGAAATTCATTCGGCGGGTGTACGACACGCATACCCGCCACATTTTCCTGACCGGGTCCAACGCCCGGTTTTTATCAACCGAGATCGCCACTGCCCTTCGGGGAAGGAGCCTGTCCTTCGAAATCATGCCCCTATCGTTCCGCCAGGTGCCGGCTTTCGTCCCCGAATTTAAGGCTCAAAGCGAGTTCGATGCCTTCGATGAGTCCTTCCCGCTGTCCTTCCCGCCATCCTTCTTCCCTCAATATTTGTGTTAGTCCCATAAGAGCCTCCTTTCCAGGGTCGTTTTTAAGATATATTTCCCTGTAACGGGCTGTTTCCTCGTCGCTCAAGCCCGCGTAAACATCTATGAATTCAGAGTATTTGATGCGTTAGGACGTCGAGTTCCCGGAACCGGTCGCCCAGCCGGTCCTTCAATTGCTCCTGCCGGATGGGAACAATCCGGGCGCCGGACGCGCATCGCTCGGCCTCGGGCT
>CAZNLT010000285.1:0-4520 GCA_964573705.1 uncultured Desulfobacterales bacterium | reverse complement strand
GTCATTCAGGCTCGGCCAGGCTCGGCCGGAACGATAATCAAAGGCTTCTAACTAATCAAATCCTGGGCGGGTTCTATCAGCGGGTTGATAAATTCGGTACGACCGCGTAAGATGGTCGCCGGAATTTTGGACCGATCACTTTATGGAGAAAAGCAGGATAATTCAACGCTTTTGAAAACACTGATTCTCACCGAAAAACCCTCCGTGGCCCGGGATTTTGCCAAAGCGTTGGGCGTGAAGACCCGGCACGACGGCTATATGGCGGACGGAGACACCGTCATCACCTGGGCCCTGGGCCATCTGCTGGAGCTGCTGGAGCCTCAGGACTATGATCCTAGGTGGAAGACCTGGCGCCTGAGCGCCCTGCCGATTCTGCCGGATCGGTTTCAATACAAGCCGATCTCCAAAACCCGAAAACAGCTTCGCATCGTCAAAAAACTCCTGAAATCCCCGCTCGAACGGGTGGTGATCGCCACCGATGCCGGCCGGGAAGGCGAAGTCATCGCCCGGACCATTCTGTTGGACGCCCGGGTGCCGGAGGATGATCGGCTTCGGCGTTTCTGGACCAGTCAGGCCCTCACGCCCGAGGTGGTCCGAAAAGGGATGGAGACCTTGGCCCCGGCCGCCCGCTATGACCGATTGTGGCGGGCCGGTCAGGCCCGGCAGATTGCCGATTGGCTGGTGGGGATGAACGGCACCCGGGCCGCCACCAAGCGGATGGACGACCTGTACAGCGTGGGCCGGGTTCAAACCGCCCTTCTGGCGCTGATCGTGGACCGTCGGCGGGAGCGGGAGCATTTTCGGCCCGAACCCTACTGGCTGCTTCGGGCGCTGTTTTCCAATGAAAAGGGGGCCTGGCGGGGAACCTGGTTTCAGAAGGAGCGGACCCGTTTCGACACAGAGGCCGAGGCGACGGCGGTACGCGCCAAAATTGACGGGGCCGCCGGCACGGTGCAATCGGTCCGAAAGCAGAAAAAGCGCCAGCCGCCGCCGTGGCTCTATTCCCTGACCGACCTTCAACGGGATGCCAACCAGAAGTACGGCCTCACCGCCAAGTCCACCCTGGCAGTCGCCCAGAAACTCTATGAACAGAAAAAATGCCTTTCCTATCCCCGGACCGATTCCCGGGTGCTGGGGACCCAGACCGTGGACCTGGCCCGAAACCTGGTGGGGACGCTCTCCGGGGTGTATCCGGATATCTTCGGCGGGGTGGTATCCGAACTGATTGCACCGACCAACAAACGGGTCTTCAACGATGCCGGACTCACCGACCATCACGCCCTGATTCCTTTGGCGCCGCTGCCCGGTGCGGCCTCGGCCGATGGAAAAAGGGTCTACGATCTGGTTCTGAAGCGGTTTGCCGCGGCGTTTCATCCCGATTGTGAATTCGAACAGACCGAGATTATCACCGAAGCCGAGAAGGAGACCTTTCGCACCAAGGGGAAACGCATCCTTAAACCCGGATGGCGGGCGGTATACGGCACGGAATCCACCGGGGATTCGGATGCACCCAAGAGCGGAGACGACGAGCCCGAATCCGAATCCCTGCCGCCGCTGGCCCAAGGAGATCCGGCCCGGGTGGACGAGGCAAAACTGGAAAAAAAGATGACCCAGCCGCCCCCGGACTACAATGACGCCCGGCTGCTCAAAGACATGACCAATCCCGGCCGGTATGTTCAGGAGGATGAACTCAAGAAAATCTATCGGGGAGATGTGGGGCTCGGCACCCAGGCCACCCGGGCCCAGATCATCGAAACCCTGTTGACCCGCAAGTATATTGTTCGAAAGAAGAAATTCCTGATCGCCACCGACAAGGGATGCCGTCTCATCGAAACCCTACGAGGATTCAAGGAAGCGAGTGTGCTGGCATCCCCGGAGGAGACCGCCCGGTGGGAGATGAACCTGGAGCGGATCGCCCACGGCGACGGATCGGAAGACACCTTTTTGGAAGAAATCAAACAGCTCGTGAGGAAAATCGTGGACGAATTCAAAAACGGCCCCCAGGCGGAGCCTCAAAATCAGGACTCTCAAAAATCCGAAGCACCTGAAAAAAAGCAAGTACAGGACTTGGGCACCTGTCCGGCCTGCGGCGGCAAAATCATCGAAGGCAAACGCGGCTTCGGCTGCGGCAACTGGCGGAAAACCGACGGCGGCTGCCGCTTCGTGATCTGGAAGACGGTCGCAGGCAAGACCCTGCCGCCTGAAATGATCCAGGAATTGACCGAAAAGAGGGAGATCGGCCCGCTGGACGGGTTCATGTCCAAAAAAGGAAAACCCTTCTCCGCCAAACTCCGGTTGGTCCAGGAAGAGGACAGCACCTGGCGCACCGTTTTCGAATTCGGGGATCAGCCGACCAACGCCGAGGCCCTCGGCAAATGCCCGGCCTGCGGCGGCAACGTGGTCGAAGGAAATAAGGGATACGGCTGCATCAACTGGAAACAGGAAGACGGCGGCTGCAAATTCGTCATCTGGAAAACGGTGGCCCAAAAGGAGCTCACCACCCCGATTGCCAAAAAGCTGCTGACCCAAGGCGCGACCGAGGAACTGTTCGGGTTCATCTCCCGCAAGGGGAGTTCGTTTTCAGCGCGGCTGAAGCTGGAAGATAAAGGGGATGGGGTGCCGAAGGTGGTTTTTGATTTTGATCGGCGGGCGTGAGGATGAGACTGAATCGGAACGCCGGTCCGGAAATCAGGGTCCGGTATATCCGAACACCGCATTCAGGCTGAAAAAGATTCCGAGGGTCGGGTGGAAGTCCCGCTCTTCGGGGAAGGCGAGTTGGGGAGCGATTTCGAAGGAGAGCCATTCCCTCCAGATGCGCTGTCGGTATCGCAACTGGAAATAGCTGGTGTCCAGCCGATGCCGGGGCCGGGTCTCGAACCGGTTGTTCCATTGCAGCTCCACGGCGCTTCGAAGATTCAGCGGGCGGGAGACGGCGAAATCGATATTGTAGAAAATCCCCGTCTTTCGTTCATACCATTGGACTTCTGCGGTCGACCGGAAGAAGCAGGTTCGGAAGATCATCCGCTCCAGGTCGATCCGGGATCTCGGCTCCCATCCCTCATCCGAATACCATCGGACCCGCTGGGTGAGCCGGAGGGTCCAGGGGACGAAATTCCGAGTGAAGCGGTGCCGCGGTTCCAGATAGAATACCGGCACATAGTCCCGGATTCGCAGACCGGACGACAATTGCAGATTGAGGCGGTCGGTGCCTCGGACCAGGTACCGGAAACCGGCGCGCAGACCGCTTTCATCCCGGTCGTAAGTTTCTCTGTCGACCGGGCTTCGGGTCGGAACATCCTCGAATTCGTCGCGGGTATCGCCGGAAATTTCAAAGGAAAGCCGCTCCTCCAGCTCCGGCAGGACGATTCTGAGCCGGGCGTGGACATCGACATCGGCGCCCTCGGCGTCGATCAGGCTGTTCTTGAAGTAAAGCCGCATGCTGCTACGGTTCTCTTCGCTTTTGAACCGCTCGTCGTCGAAAAACGAGTCGAGCCATTCGGCGGTGGACAGAAATCGGCGGGAAATATCGCCATGGATCGTGTCGACCATGATTTCCCACTCCTCATCCGGGTCGGTCGGGGCGGGGTCGGCTCTTCGGAAGTCGGCAGTATCGGCTGGAGCGGTTCCTGCGAACATCAGAAGGAGAAAAATAACCCAAAAGACCCGTGCCCGCCATCCCAGAGTGGACGCAAGTTTCATGGTCATTCCGTGGTTTTCCATTCCGGTGGACATTTTGATCGCTCCGTTTCGAGCCTATCCGCATCACTTCCGGTTCCGCTTCCCTCGAAGGCGTCTCAAATCATATCTCCGCCGGGGTTCGGGCGTCAAGCCATAAGGTTGGCCTGATATCTGAAGTCCGAACGCGTCGGTATGGAATCCTTGTAGTTTCTGTTGATCAATTTGATCAGATTGATTAATTTGTGATATATGGAAAAGCGAAAACCGCACTACAAGGCGATGACAACCCATGTCGATCATCGGGTGTGGCAGGATGTCTATCATGGCGTGACCGAGGACGGCATACCTGTTTACATCAAAATCTCTGCCTTTGCCGACGATCGGCCCCCCGTCATACAATTCAAGGCCAAGTGAGGTGAGACCATGAGATGTCCGGTCTGCGGCCGTTCTGAGATGGTGTTGAAAACGATAGATGAAACGCTTTCTTACGGCAACCAGTCGCTGACGCTTCACGGGATGCGCGGTGAATTCTGTCCGGTATGCGGCGAGGGGGTGTGGGACGCTGAAAGTTACCGCCGCTATTCTGAAGCTCAGACAGCGCTGCTGAGATCCGTAAAAGGAGATGCGGGCAGAGAAATCCGGCGGATACGGAAGGGTTTGAACCTGACCCAGGCGCAATTGGCCGAGGTGTTCGGCGTCGGCAAAGCGGCGTTCTCCCGGTATGAGCGCGGAGAAACGCGCCCGCCGGCGCCGGTGGTAAAGCTATTGAAGTTGCTGGAGCGTCATCCGGATTTGTTGAAGGAAATGGATTCTGTGTAAGACTAATCCGGTATTTCATGCGC
>CAZNLT010000284.1:0-4536 GCA_964573705.1 uncultured Desulfobacterales bacterium | reverse complement strand
CCCGTCAGTCATGTCATCCGTCCCGCACATAAATGAGTGTTCGATTTTAGATTTTGGATTTTAGATTTATGCTCGCGGGTTTACCGGTTCAAACCAATTACGAGAAAAAGTCACAAATCACCAATCACAAATCACCAATCACCAATCACAAATCCTCAGTCCTCTGTCCGCTCAGTGCCTTGCAGACCGAATCCGTTTCGCCATGGGCGTCTCTTCCGTGATGATGGGCGAGGCAGGCGAGTCCGAAGGCCATGCTGTCCGCCAGGTTCTGGAGCATCTCCACTTCGGCCTCGTCAAAGGCCTCGCCATCGGCCGAATAGATGCCCATGACGCCGAAGGCCCCGTCTCCGGACCGCAACGGGAGCCCGATGGCGGCGGCAAAGCCTTTGGACATGGCCCGCTTTCGCCAGGGGGCGAAGTCGGTTTCCCGGTCGAGGCGGCGCATGACGGCCGGCTTCGCGGTCCGGACCGCCGTTCCCGCCGGCCCGCGTCCGGTCTCGGCATCATCCCAGGTGATCCGGACGCCGGCGAGGTAGTCGTCGTCAACGCCCCACAAGGCCATGGGCCGGATGGGGCGGTCCTCGCCATCGGTTTCAGCTATTCCGATCCAGCACATGGCATATCCCCCCACCTCGACCACGCTCCGGCACTGTTCCGTTACCAGCCGGACCGGGTCCTGGGATCGGACCAGAGCCTGGTTCCATCGGCCCAGGGTCCGGAACAACTGGTTGGCCCGCTTCAACCCTCGCTCCGACTCCTTCCGACCAGTCACGTCGTCGTAGGTCACCACGAACCCGTCCCCGAGCTTCACGGCGGCGATGTCGAACCAGGCCACGATCCCGTCGTGCTCGTAGTATTGCTCGGTCCGCCAGGGAGCCCCTGACTCGACCACGTTCACGTAGGCATCGAAGAGGCCGGTATCCCGGTTGCCGGGGGTGAGGTCGAGGAGCCGCCGGCCCACGAGGTCCTCCGGGGTCCGGCCCACGCTCCGGGCCGCCGCCGGGTTGGCCATAACCCACTCGAAATCGACGATCCGCCCGGCGGAGCCCCGGACGGCGGAAAAGACCATGATGCTCAAGGGCGAGGTTCCGAGGACCCCCTCGAGCACCGCCTGGGTCTCCCGCCGTTTCTCCTCAGCCCGGACCCGCTCGGTGATATCCTCGAAGAGCGTGACGAACCGGCCTGTCGAGGGGCTGTAGGCCGAAACCGAATACCACTTCCCGAAGCTCTCCGAGTACCGCTCGAACCGAATCGACTCGCCGGTCAGCGCCACCCGGCCATAGAGATCGATCCAGTCGGTATCGCCCTCACGGACACCGGGGATCACCCCGGAGGCCCGGTGCCCGATAATATCGTCGCGCTTGAGCCCGGTGAGGGCTTCGAATGCCGCATTGACCTCCAGAAAGACGTAGTCCACCGGACCGCCCGCGTCATCCGTCACGATTTCGTGGAGGGCAAACCCGTTGAGCATCCGCTCGAAAAGCAGCCGGTAGCGCTCCTCGCTTTCCGCCCGAGCCGCCTCGGCTTCCTTGATCTGGCTGACGTCCTGGAAGGCCCCGGTGACCCGGATCGTACCATCCTTCCCGGCGTTGGGCCGGCCGATGACCCGGACCCATCGCCACTGGCCGTCGGCGGTCTCGATCCGAAGCACCTGGTCAAATCCCTCTCCGCCGTCGGGATCGGATGCCCGGCGGATCGCGTCGGCAAAGTCCTTTCGGGAGTCGGACGCGAACCGGGCGGTCCAGGAAGCGAGATCGACCTCGGTTTTCGGGTCCAGGGCGAGCATCCGGTGGATTTCATCGGACCAGGTCAGCCGGTCGGCGTCGGGCCGGTACTCCCAACTGCCGACATCGGCCAGCCGGGCCGTCTCCTTGAGCTGACGGCGGCTTTTTTCCAGAGCGTGGCGGGTCCGTTTGAGCGGGTCGATGTCGATAAACGTGAGGACGATGCCGGAGACATCCCGGGGCCCGACCTGGTAGGGCAACACCCGCATGAGAAACCAGCGGCCGTCGGTGTTCCGGACCTCGTGCTCCACCGGCTCGCCAGTCCGCTGGACCGCGTCCACCGCCTTCAGGGGATCCACGTTCTCGAGCCGGTGGCTCAGGTGGGACATGGGGCGGCCGACGTCACTGCTGATGACCTGATAGATTTGGTCCGCCTCGGGCGTGATCTTCCGGATCTCCAGGTTCTCGTCGAGAAAGAAAGTGGCAATCCGGGTGGAGGCCAGAAGGTTGTTCATGTCGTTGTTGAGCTCGGTCAGCTCCATGATCTTGCTCTGGTACTCGGAGTTGACCGTGTAAAGCTCCTCGTTGACCGACTGGAGCTCCTCGTTGGTGCTCTGGAGCTCCTCGTTCGAGGCCATCAGCTCCTCGTTGGTGGCCTGAAGCTCCTCGTTGGAGGTCTCCAGCTCCTCGATGGTGGCCTGGAGGTTCTCCCGGGTGTATTGAAGCTCGCTTTCCAGGTCCTGAATCCGCTCCTGGGCCTCACGGTCCATGTCGAACGAAACCCCATCGACGGTCTCAGCCGGGACCGGGGATCGCTCGGTGGGCTCGATGATCACCGCCACCATGGCATCCTGGTCCCGGCGTCTGGGCAGCGGCCGGAACCCGATGTTGAAAAGCCGATCGCCCCCGGCGCCCCCCACCCGGACGTTGGTGTAATACTGAGCCACATCGGTCTTGAACGTCTTTCTTAGACCGGTGGCCAGGGGCACCGCGAGATCGGGCACCGCCATCTTGGTGACGTCGTTGTGCATCCGCCCGGTCGGGAGCTTGAAGAGCCCATCGGTCTCCCCCAGGATGTAAGCCAGCTCCATCCGGTCGTTGACCACCACCGTCAACGGCATGTAGCTCGACACCACCCCGTCCATCAGCCGGCTCAGGACCTGCTCCTCCCGCTGAACCCGGTACGCCGGATGGTGGCGCTCCCGATGGCCGATCGACGGTTGGCGGGCGGTTTCGGCTCCCATCATGACCTCCATCCCCGTTTCCGAAGGATGTCGGCGCTTGCCCAGTGACCGGTAGAGCTTCCATTTGTGGTGGAGCGGCTCGAAATAGTCGGACATCTCGCCGGTGGACTCGGAGGTCCCCAGAAAAAGGATGCCGGTGGGGTTGAGGGAGAAGTTGAAGAGGCTCAGGACCTTGTTCTGGAGCACCGGCTGGAGATAGATGAGGAGGTTCCGGCAGCTCACCAGCTCGATGTTGGTAAACGGCGGGTCCTTGATCAAATTGTGCTGGGCAAAGACCACCATCTCCCGGATTTCGCGACCGATCTGAAACCGGTCGCCCTTCCGGACGAAAAACCGGGAGAGGGTTTCGCCGGGCATGTCGGCGGCGATGCTTTCCGGATAAATCCCCTGACCCGCGTGGGCAATGGCATTCCGATCCACGTCGGTGGCGAAGATTTTGATGTTGACGTCGAGGTTTTCCCGTTCCAGGCATTTCCGGGTGAGGATCGCCAGGCCGTAGGCTTCCTCGCCGCTGGAGCAGCCGGTCACCCAGAACCGGGCCTCGCCGCCGTCCTTTTCCCGGAGCATGGCCGGGAGGTGGGTCTCCCCGAGAATCTCGAACGCGGTGGGGTCCCGGAAAAAGCTGGTGACGCCGATGAGCATCTCCCGGTAGAGAATCTGCCGCTCCTCCGGGTAGCGCTCGAGATATTTGACGTAATCGGCCAGCTCCCGGATCTGGTTGACCGACATCCGCCGCTCGATCCGCCGCGCCACGGTGGTGGGCTTATAGTGAGTGAAATCGACGCCGGTCTTTTCCCGGAGCAGAGAGAAAATCCGGTTGAGCCGGTCTTCTTCGGTGAGGAGGATCTCCGGGGTGTCGTTTTTGGCCGCGTAAAGGTGCTTGGCAAAGCCCACCAGTTGCCGGGGCATCTCCTCCGGCCGGAGAATGAAGTCCGCCAGACCGGTGGCAATGGCGTTGACCGGCATCCCGTCGAATTTAGCCGAATCAGGCTCCTGAACCATCACCATGCCGCCCCACTCCTTGATGGTCCGGATACCCCGGGTGCCGTCGGAGCCGGTCCCGGAAAGGATGATCGCCACCGCCTTTTCTCCCTGGTCTTCGGCCAGGGACTGGAGAAAGATATCAATGGGCAGATTGATCCCCCGGTCGGGGTCCTGGTCGTCCAGGAGGAGCTTACCGTGAAAGATCTTCAGGTTCTTCTTGGGGGGGATCACGAAAATAGCGTCGGCATCAGCCCGCATCCCCTCGCCGACCCGGCAGACCGGCATCCGGGTCCGCTTGGAAATCAGCTCCGCCATCATGCTCTTGTGGTCCGGGGAGAGATGCTGGATCACGATAAAGGCCATTCCCGTATTCGGCGGCGTGCTCGAAAAGAATTCCTCGATGGGCGACAGCCCGCCGGCTGATGCCCCGACGCAGACATAATGGGATGGCGCGGACGGGTCCGGTGTCATGACAAGGTCGCTCTCGGGCGGATCCACTTCCGTTTCAGGCTTAGCCATATCTTATTACCTCGATTTTAGATTTATGATTTTAGATTTAAGATCGAGGGCTTACGGGTTCAAAC
>CAZNLT010000283.1:0-4729 GCA_964573705.1 uncultured Desulfobacterales bacterium | reverse complement strand
TGCGGATGAACCGCCCCGACGATCGCCGGCGCGGCCAGGGTGCGGCCGGAAGCCAACCGGATCCCCCTGGCCCGCCGTCCCTCCACCAGAATCTCCGTGACCGCCTCGCCCGTCCGCAAACAGCCGCCCAGTTCCTGAAAGCGCTCGGCCAGGACATCCGCCATATGGGAGCCGCCCCGCTTCAATCGCCAGGAAGAGAGCAGGTAGCTGCCGAGGGCCATGTTGTGGTAAAAGACCGGGCATATATCCGGTGGGACCCCGATCCAGCCGCAGGGCACGGTGAGCACCGCCTTGAGCCCCGGGGAGCACCCGATCCGGGAGAGAAAATCGCCCATCCCCTCGAATTCCTCGGTCGGCCACTCCCCCCGGCCGCCTGATAACAGGAATTCCAGGCGGTTCAAGCGGTCGGTCGCCGGCCGCAGCCGGTCCATGATCCCGGTAATTTGAGACCCCTCGCCGGGAAATGCGGCCCTCAGATTCGCCTCGTACGCGTCCAGTCCCTCGGGAAGGTCGAAGGTGAAATCCTCGAAAAGGTACCGGTCGATCACGCCGTCCCGCCCCATCCTCTCCACCGGAATCGATTCGGCCACCCCGAGCAGTTCGAAGAGCCGCCGCAACACCTGCCCCGGCCCCAGAGCGCCCAGGTAATGGATGCCGACGTCGCACTCGATCCCGCGGCGGATGTATCCCCGCATGAGGCCGCCCGGGAGCGGGTTTTTCTCTACCACGGTCACCCGCAATCCCGATCGGGCCAGAAAGATCGCCGTGGAAAGCCCGCCGATTCCCGAACCGATCACCAGCACATCCGTCGAACCTGAGAATTCTCCTTCAGCCGTCATGAACATCTCTTTCTTCCCGAAATAATCGAAATGGAAAATCGGGTTTTCGAATTCACTCGCCGCCCTCTCCCATATAGGACAGGACCGTTTCAGCCTTCCAGCATTCCCCTGACCCGGTCCATGAGTTCCGACGTGGATGCCTTCCCCGGGCCGGTCTCATTCGAAGGTTCGACAGCCCCCACCCGCTCCACGGAGATGGTATTCGCCAGGCAGGTGTTGAACCGGAATCCGCCGGGCGGAAAAAGCCGCTCGGTGTTTCGAATCCGCAGGACCTGAATGGGTGCGTCGCACCGCCGGGCGATTTTGAAGGCCCCCCTGTTGAATGGTCCGATTCGACCGTCTCGGCTGCGGGTCCCTTCGGGAAAAACAAAGAGGTTTCCCCCCCTCGCCAGATACTCCGGCAGGTTTTCCATCTGCCGGATCATCAGCAGGTCCGGTTTCCCCTCGGTGGCGGAGGCCAGATACCCCGACCGGCGCAGCACCCATCCCAAAATGGGGACCCGGAAAAAGGTGCGCTTTACGATGGTTTTCTGCAACGGATAGAGGGAAATCAGGAGGATCGGATCGAGATAGGAGAGATGGTTGCTCACGATCACCGAACCGCGAATGGCCCGGACCTCTTCGGGGATTCGATAGGAAAGCCCCGGCGTGATGACCCTCAGGAGCCGGAAAAACCATCGAAAGAAATGATGATTCAACCGCTGAAACGTGTATTTCCGGTCCCGGTGAAAGAGAGCCGACACGATCTGGAACGACGCAAAAAAGATCACAAACCCGATGGTGAAACAGGTCCATGCGATCAGGGGCACGAAGACGTCGGCGACCGGTTTGAGGACCCTGAAGAATCCGGGAAACCGGTCGGAGGTGTGGTCAACCATCGAACCGCTTGATCAAGAGACAGGTATTGACCCCCCCGAAGGCGAAGTTCTGAACCGCGGCGATCCGGAAGGGGGATTCCACCAGTTCGGTGACGTGCCGGATCATGGCGCACCGCTTGTCCACCTGGTCCAGGTTGAGGGTCGGGGCGATGAACCCGTTTTCCATCATATAGAGGCTCAACAACACCTCGATCACCCCGCAGGTGGCCATGGTGTGGCCCATGTAGCTCTTGAGGCCGGTCACGTAGGGGGATTTGCCGTAGATCCCGCCGATAGCCATGGCCTCGATGACATCCCCCATTTTGGTGCCGGTGGCGTGGGCGCTGACGAAATCCACATCATCCGAGCCGATGCCGGCGCTCTCCAGTCCCAGCCGAATGGTGGCCCGAATGCCGTCCACATTGGGCAGGATCAGGTCTCCGCCGGTGTTGTTGTTGGAAAACCCGATGATCTCGGCCAGGATGGTCGCCCCCCGCTTTTTGGCGAACTCGTATTCCTCCAGCAGCAGAGCCCCGCCCCCTTCTCCCACCACCAGGCCGTCCCGCCGCTCGTCAAAGGGCCGGGGGGTCAGGTGCGGGGTGTCATTGAAGGCGGTGGAACAGGCCAGCAGGTTGTCGAAGACCGCCACGGTGGTGGTGTCGTATTCATCGGCGCCGCCGCAGACCATGGCGTCCTGCATCCCGAATTTGACCATTTCATAGCCAAAGCCGATGGACTGGCTGCTGGTGGTGCATGCGGTGGAAGAAGAGATCACTCTGCCGGTGATTCCGAACATTTTGGTGATGTTGACCGCGGTGGTGTGGACCATCGACTTGAGGTAGTCCACCGCCCCGATGGAGGAAAACTCGGTCCGGGAGCCGCTGAAAAAATTTTTGTAGATTCCCCGCTGCACCGTGGGGCTGCCGTGGGTCGATCCGAAGGCGACCCCCAGGCGCCCCGAGGTGATGAAATCGGAGTCCAGCCCCGAGGATTCCAGGACCTCCTTGACCACCTGGCAGGCATAATAGGCCACCGGTCCCATGGTCTTGCGGAAATTGCGCTTGAAATCGTATTCAACGGTGTAATCTACGGTTCCGAACACCCCGGAATGGATATATTCGGACAGAAGATCATCCCGGCGCAGGGGTTTGACGCCGGAAACGCCCCGGGTAAGGCTGTCGATGATATCCGCTTTGGCATGGCCGATGGGGGTAATGGCCGAACCGGCGGTGATGACGACTCTTCTATCCATTGGGCTTCCGATCCTCGAAGTGGGTCATACGAAATGGGTCATTTGGAGCAACTCCGGGAGCAACGATGGGCGGCATGGGACGGGCATGGAGCGAACGGCGTCAGGCCCGGGCCTCGGCCAGGGATTCGACGTAATCGCAGATCTGGTTGATGGTCCGGACATGCATCGCCGCCTTTTTCTCCTCCTGGGTCAAGGCCACCCCCAGAATCTGTTCGATCTCCACCAGCAGTTCAATGGCGTCGATGCTGTCGAATTCGTATTCTTCCCGAAGGTTATCATCCAATCCCGGTTTTTCGATTTCGAAATTCTCTTCGAAAACCCGAATCAGCTCATTCGTCAGTTGTTCCCTGGTTAAATCCATTCGATCCGTGTCTTTCCTGGTTTCCGGTGCGGCCGTCTCCGGGCGTGTCCATCCAGGCCCGGGTTCAATTGAGGGGCAATAAATTCGCCCGTTCCGGGCGGAAAAAAAGTGAAATTTAAATGGAAAACGGCTGAAAAGTCAAGATGAAAGCGTCATCTGAAGGCGATCAACACCAACGCCGGCCAACAGTCAGGGAACTGAAGAGATAGTGAGTTTGGCATTGATCAGGCGGTTCAAACTGATACCTTCTTCCGCGGCTTTTAAACTTAGTTTCTTGTGCAATTCCGGAGGAATTCGGACTGAAAGCTTTCCGCTATAGGTCCTGCAAGAAAGGCTTTCAGGTATTTCCTCTCCATTTCCACGCATATCCTCCACAACTTCTGAAACGAGCTTTCGAATTCCGGCCAATGCCGTATCCGGGGACTCCGCAAGCCAGCTCAGACTTGGAAATTCCGCGCACAATCCAACATATTCGCAGTCCTCTGGAGACCAGGTAATCCGGTAAGTATACCGGTCTTTTTCAAAAGTGGTCATACACATCCTTTTTGCCTGCAATGCGAAATGAAAACAGGTCTAAAATGATTCCGTATCACCTTTTTCCATTTTATTCCTCAAAAAAATAATACCATTATTGATACCATTGTCAATGATAACCACAGAAAGGTGGTCATTCAGACGTTTTCGTCTCCTGCTGATAAATCCTTCACCTTTTCCCCTAAAAACCGCCTGAAATGGTACCACTCCAGCGGATGCTCCCGCACCGTTTCTTCCAAAACCGATGCGTATTTCTGAACCGATTCCTGAATGGCCGCGCCCCGTTCGGACCGGTTATCGGCTCGAACATAGATGGGGTCGGAAATGGAACAGGCATATTGCCCCTCATGATTGCGCAAGGTGAACAGAAGAAACAACGGCGCCCCGGACATCAGGGCCAGGAGATGCGGGGTTTCCGGAAGGCGGATTCGGTGACCCAGAAACTCCGTCGGGACGGTGCGCTGGTCTTCGTGCCAGACCACATCCCCGGTGATCGACACCAGCCCGCCGGATCTCAGCCATTGGATTCCCTCGATGATGTCGAAGGGAGAGGCTTCTTCACCCACGGCGATGATTCGAATCCCGCTCTGGGCCAGGCTTTCCTTCTGCATCCGCTCAATCCGCTCCTTGTGCTTAATCCCCATATAAAGGAGCAGCGGCAGGTCCGGTCTTTTCTTTTTGAGTATGTGGGCGGCCATTTCCCAGTTGCCGACGTGGGACATCAGAACCACACCGCCGGTCTTACGGTCGATGGCGTCGTCCAGATTCCACCTGCCGTGGGAGCTGTAAGAGATACTGCCGATGTCCTCGGTATTCTGAAGCAGAAACCGATCCAGAAAAACCCCGGTGAAATTGTGGTACTGCCGCCAGGCGCACCCGAGGGCAT
>CAZNLT010000282.1:0-4894 GCA_964573705.1 uncultured Desulfobacterales bacterium | reverse complement strand
ATGCTGTGCAGCGAGGGCGAACTGGAGCTGGGGCCGGACCGAAGCGGAATCATGGACCTGGACCCGGATCTTTCCGTCGGGGCGCCGCTGACCGACGCCCTGAATCTGCATGATCCGGTCATCGAAATCGACCTGACCCCCAACCGGCCCGACTGCCTCAGCCTGCTGGGGATCGCCCGGGAGGTGGCGGCTATTCAGAAAAACCGCGTCACCTGTCCAGAGTCACGGCTTTCAGAACAAGCGGGCGAGATCAGCGGAAAAACCTCGGTCACCATCCAGGACCCGGACCATTGCCCCCGGTACGCCGCCCGCCTGGTGGAAGGGATCACCGTGGGCCCATCCCCCTTCTGGCTTCAGGACCGGCTGCTCTCGGTGGGGCTTCGCCCCATCAACAACATCGTCGATATCACCAACTTCGTGATGATGGAGACCGGCCAGCCCCTGCACGCCTTCGACTTCGAGCATCTGGAAGAACACCGGATCGTGGTCCGCACCGCCAATGAAGGGGAAAAATTCACTACCCTGGACGGCAAGGAACGAACCCTGGCCTCGGACATGCTGATGATCTGCGACGGCAAAAAACCGGTGGCGGTGGGCGGGGTCATGGGCGGCCTCAACTCCGAAATCGAAAACACCACCACCCGGGTCTTGATCGAAAGCGCCTATTTCGATCCGGTCAGCATTCGACGAACCGCCAAGCGGCTGGGCCTCGGCACCGACGCCTCCCACCGTTTCGAACGGGGCGTAGACCCGGACGGCGCCCTCGCCGCCCTGGACCGGGCGGCTCTGTTGATGACGGAAATTGGTGGCGGGGTTCTGGTGGACGGGCTGATCGACGAACGGCCCAAGATCGTTGAAAACCGACCGGTCACCCTGAGTGTCACCCGCACCAACCGGGTGCTCGGCATCGATCTGAATGCGGACCAGATTAGCGATCTGCTTCGGTCCATCGAATTCGGCGTCGAGAAAGAAGGGTCGGATGCGCTCACCGTGACCGTCCCCTCTTTCCGGGTGGATGTGACCCGGCCCGAAGATCTGATGGAGGAAGTGGCCCGCCTCTGGGGATACAACCGAATCCCGGTCACCTCTCCGGCCATGCCGGCGGAGGCGGTCCGGCCCGCCCGGCGAATGACCGCTCGCAACCGGATCAAGGACCTGATGTCCGGATACGGCTTTGCCGAAGCGGTCAACTACAGCTTCATCGATCGAGGGGCCTGCAACAAACTGCAGCTGAAAGAAGACGATCCCCGTCGGCGACTGCTGGAGATTCTCAATCCCTTGACCGAAGAACAGACGGTCATGCGCACCTCCCTCATCCCCGGGCTTCTGGAGGCCATGGGCCGGAACCTGGCCTGGCAGATGCGAAACCTGCGGCTGTTCGAGGTCGGCAAGACCTTCGTCAGCAACGGTTGGGAGGCATTGCCGGACGAGACCGAAACGCTGGCGGGGCTGTTGACCGGCGCCATCCATGATGGGACCTGGCATACCGAAGAGCGGCCGGCGGATTTTTTCGACCTGAAGGGGAATATCGAGGCGCTTCTGAACGCCCTGTCCATTCCCGACCTTCGATTCACCGCCATGGAGGATACCGATTGTACCTACACCCGGCCCGGCTACACCGCTCGAATCCTCGCCGGCGACCAGGACCTCGGGCTGTTGGGAGAGGTTCATTCCGCGACCTTGAAGGCCTACGATCTCAAACAGACCGCCTTTATCGTCGAATTGAATCTGGATCGCCTTATTCCATTGATCTCCGATGAGAAACAGGCCCGGCCCATTCCCCGCTTCCCCTCGGTGGCCCGGGACATCACGATCATTGTGGATCGTTCCGTCGAAGCGGACGATCTTCTTCGCAGCGTGCTGGAGATGAACGAAGAACTGGTGGAAGATCTGTTCCTGTTCGATCTTTACGAAGGGGAAAATATCCCTCAAGGAAGAAAAAGCGTCTCCTTCCGGATCATTTATCGCTCCGCCCTGGAAACGTTAGAAGATGACGCCGTCACCGGCATCCATCAGCGGATTTCGGACATGCTGCTGAAGAAGTACAACGCGGCGTTTCCGACGTAGATAGAACCCCCATCGATCGACCGCCTGTAATCCCGGGCGGTCGATTCTTTTTCTTCCCTGCTTCCGTCCGGCAAACCCTCTTCGCGGGTTTCTTCTGTCATAGTCGAATCTCAATTCAACCGCTTTCCGCTTGATATTTTTTCCCAACGGGGATACATGCTTCCTCGCTGACACGACCTTTCACTCCAAGAATTCAGGAACATGGTTTCGACACTCTCTAACTTTTTCGGACTCTTCACCGCCGTATTCATCATGCTCATGGGCGTGGGATCTTTGAGTACCCTGCTGAGCCTGCGGATGACCATGGCCGGTTTTTCAGCCCAGCTGACCGGCCTGATTATGGCAGCCTATTTTCTCGGACTCGTGATCGGCTCATTCGTTTGCCAGCCCCTGATTCACCGGGTCGGTCACATCCGCGCCTTTGCCGCATTCGCCGCCGTAGCCACGGCGGTGGTCATGATGCACGGTCTTTACTTATCCGCTCCCTTCTGGGCCTTTCTGCGACTTGTGAGCGGGATCACCACCATCGGCCTCTACATGGTGATCGAAAGCTGGCTGAACGAATGTGCCGTACCCGGCTCCCGGGGCCGGGTGTTTTCGATGTACATGATCTGCTCCTATCTGGGCATGGGGCTCGGGCAGCAGATTCTGAATGTGGGGGATCCGCTGGGCCTGGAGCTCTTTTTGGTGATCGGCATTTTGCTTTCCCTGTGCCTGGTGCCGGTGGCGGTCACCCATTCGGTCCATCCCGAACTGCCCCCGACAGAAAAATTCAATCTCATCGCATTGATCAAGCAGTCGCCCATGGGCATGATGGGAAGCTTGATCGCCGGGGTCACCAACAGCTCTTTTTACGCCATGGGCCCTGTGTTCGGCAATCAGATCGGCTTATCGGTTTCGGCGGTGGCCGGGATGATGACCCTGACGATTTTCGGAGGGCTGGTTTTCCAGTGGCCCGTAGGTCTGCTCTCGGACCGCTTTGATCGGGCGCTGATTTTATCTTTTTTGGGAATACTGGTCGCTCTGACCGCAGGCGGCATTATGTTCACAGCCGGCATTCCGTACATGACCTTGGTGGTGATCATGGCGGTATTCGGCGGAATTATTTTCGCAGTCTACCCGGTGGCGGTCTCCCGGGCCCATGATGTATCCCAGTCTCATGACGTGGTGGCGATCAGTTCGGCCCTGCTTCTGTGTTACGGCCTCGGGTCAAGTATCGGGCCGGTTGCGGCCTCCGCTTTTATGACAGCGTTTCAATCCCCTTATGCCCTATTCGGTTTCTGCGCCTGCACCGGCATCCTGTATGCGATTCTCGGGTTCTTCTTAAGACACATGGAAATGCTCAAACACGTGCCGGTAGAGGAGCAGGTCGATTTCTTCCCCATGAAAAACACTTCCCAGGTGGCCCATGCGCTGGATCCGCGGGGCAATGTGGAAGCGGATGTGCCGGTTACGGATGATTGAGCTGAGAAAAAGCAACTACAAGGATTTCGGATAAGCAAGGATTGCGGGGCAGGCTCATTGATCTCCGGCGGCCACTCCCGGGCGGAAAAAATCCTTGCTTATCCCAAATCCTTGTAGGTATCGATCATACATGCACAAACCCCTCACCTACGCCATAAACGGCTGCCTTTTCAAGGTCTACAACGCCATCGGCAACATCTGGAGCGAGGACGTGTATGAAAAAGCCCTCGAATCCGAACTACGCTCACAGGGTCTGGCGGTTCAGCGTCAAAAAGAGTTCGAGGTGTTCTATTTCGACAAGCGAGTCGGCCGATACCGGACGGACCTTTTGGTCGAAGACACCGTCATCGTCGAACTGAAAGCGGTCTCCCACCTTCTTCCGGGAGCATTCCCCGCTTCTCTATCGGATAAAATAATCAAGTCCAAGCGATGGATTAGGTGGAATTTATCGAAAACTCGAAGACCTCCGAGGTTTTGAAAACCTCGGAGGTCTGGGCTCATCGTTAACCACCCTCCCCCGGGCAATACCTGATCCTGGTCAAGCTGAAAATAGAGAAACGGGTAATGCTACCCCTTCTTCCCCTGCACCACGCCCAGCTGATCTCCTATCTCAAGGGATTCGACAAGCCGCTCGGCATACTGGCCAACTTCGGCGCAAGATCGGTGGAACACGCCACCTATCCCAACAAAACCGACCAGAAAACCCCGTTGACAGACCATTTCGACTTTGAAAAAATCTGCCTGCAAGGCAAAGATGACATCAAAGACCTGCTCGTCATGGCCAACCGGATACTCGTCACACTGGGAGCGGGCTATTTCCATCAGATTTATCGAAGAGCCTTTTATTGGGAGCTCAAACAATCCGGCGTTTCGTTTGAAACCGCCGGAAAAGTGGTCGCAACATACAAAAACCAAAGATTGGGTGAAAAAGAAGTGAATTTTCTCATTGTTGGCGATCTGCTCCTGTCCGCCGTGGCTGTGAACGAACTGAACAACCTGACCGTGTCCCGCTTCCGCAATTACATCCGCCATTTGGGTCTCAAGCAGGGGCTGATTCACCATTCCATCGTTCGGGCGAACACGGTTTTTGTCCCCGCCGTATTTTCCTCGATCATTGCTCACCAAACAACTCAACGGCGGGCGCCGCGCCGCTTTTGTCCACCCGACCGATCTTCCATTCCCCGTTGAAAAGCCGATTCATCGGTGTTAATCTGGTTTAAACAGGAAAACGATACAACTCCAGCTTTTAAGTCGAACGAAGGAGCCGAAATGCAGACGGAATCCGCAATCAAAAGCAAGACAATTCCTGCGCATGAAATACCGGATTAGTCTTACACAGAATCCATTTCCTTCAACAAATCCG
>CAZNLT010000281.1:0-4898 GCA_964573705.1 uncultured Desulfobacterales bacterium | reverse complement strand
AATATGCAGTTCATCATGACGCTTTCCGATCAAGCCGGGGGAGAGGTCCCGGCTGCCATCCAATCCGGCCGACTGGCCCTCCCGAAACCGGAGCCCCCGACCTCTAAGAACAAAAGACCGCCCCACATGCCGAAAAAATCGGTCCTTTTGCTCGACGTGGACAGCAGACTGCCCAATCTCGCGCTCATGAAACTGAGCCGGTATTACAAGGAACGGGGAAAAAAGGTGGTTCTCGCCAAGAAACGCGCTTTTCTGCCCGGTGCGGGCGAGGTTTTCGCAAGCTGCATATTCAATTCCGAGTCCTCCAGGGGGCATGTTCGGGCCCTGAAAAAATACTACGGCCCCGACCTTCAAATCGGCGGCTCCGGCGTGAATCTGCAACTTCGGTTGCCGCCGGAAATAGAAGCAATGGAGGCCGATTACGATCTCTACCCCGAGTTAAAAGACCGGGCCATCGGATTCATCACCCGCGGGTGCCCCTGCAATTGCCCGTTCTGCGTGGTGCCCCTCAAAGAGGGAACGCCCCGAAAGGTCAACAACCTGTCTTCGTTGCTCGGAAAAAATCGAAAAAAACTGATTCTGCTGGACGACAACCTGCTGGCCTACGAAGACGCCCCCGCGATTCTGGCGGAGATGGCGGATAGGGATATTCGGGTCAACTTCACCCAAACCCTGGATATTCGGTTCGTCACCCGGGAAAAGGCCGATCTGCTGCGCAGAATCAACTGTATGAACACCCGGTTCACCCGGCCCAACTTTCACTTCAGCCTGAACGACAACAAGGGCCTATCGCTCATTGCGAGCAAATACGATCTGTTCGGCTTTACCAATCAAGACAATGTCGAATTCATCTGCATGTACGGTTTCAACACCACCCTCGCCCAAGATGTGGAACGGTTCCGGTTTCTGCGGTCCCTGCCGGGGGCCTACGTGTTTGTGCAGAAATATCAGCCGATCGGCAAGGGCAAGACGCCCCCGCCCCTCCAAACCCCTTTCTTCGACGAAAACGCGGACAAATGGATCGACGAATTGATCACCCTTGTATTTACGCAGAACATGAAAAGCATGGAAACCTACTACCGGTGGATCAGCCGAAAATACGCCCTGAAATTCGGAAAGCTGCACCAGGGCTTGGTGGATACGATTTTCAGATACAATGAGCGATTCAGAAGAGGAGAATACGTTGCGACACTGGCAGGGACCAGAAAATGAAAGGATGCACGACGGCCAACAGTGGCTACACTTATTTCGTCTTTTCATAGACTTCCGCATGATGCAGCTCACACGGGATGGATTCCAACGCAAGTCTCGGATTTTCATCATCCGATTCCGTCAAAACCCAATATCCGCTCTCATTTTTTAAAAAACGCTCCATTTTTTCCGAATTCTGCGACACCAGGACGTATTCCCTGAGCGAGGCCAGTTTCCGGCAATGCTCAAACTTTTTCCCCCGGTCATACCCCTCCGTAGAATCGGACAGCACTTCGACAATGACCTCCGGGTTCAAAAGCGTATCCTGCCTCTCATCGGAGAATCGCTCCTCCCCGCACACCACCATGACATCCGGATAGGTGAACAACCCGGTTTCTTCAATTTTCAACCGCATATCGGAGGCATAAACCCGGCAGGGCGTGTTTTTCAACTGTGTACGCAACTCCCCGATCAGGTTGGCGACAATCAGGTTATGCTTTCGCGAAGCAGCCGTCATGGCAAAGATTTCACCCCGATAAAAGTCGTGCTTTACTTCCGAAGATCTTTCCTGTTCGAGGTATTCCTTTTCGGTCGGCGCCTCAATGGCCTTTTGCGGCATGGCAAAGCCTCCCTATCTGGGGTTCAAACTGTATTCATCCCGGCATCCTCAGTGTAATCACAAAAATCAGGCGAATCACAGTTCAAAGACAAATTCATCCAAAAAAAATCCAAACCCCTCCCTCCCAACCAAGACATCACCTGCAACTCCAACTGTACATTCGATGAACACATTCTATCCATTTACTGCATATACCATCCTCCCCACCCCTCCTCACCTTTTTTCAGCTGGGGATGTTCGGTTCGCCCATCGCCGGCAGGGAGTACTATGAAAACCGGGGATGGGACAAAAAGAAGCAGCCGATGCCTTGACATTCGGGCATCCGCCGTTTACAATATCTGTGAAATTATCCCTGAATTTTGAGCCGAATTACAGCGCGGAGACCCTATGCAACCGATTGTGAACGCCGCACCCCTTTCGCCCTGGGAGCCGAACATCTTCAGCATGACCCTCTACGGCTTCATGGTCACCGTCTTGATCGCCGTTCTGCTGTTTATCTCCTCCTGGCTCGGCCAG
Source organism: uncultured Desulfobacterales bacterium (assembly GCA_964573705.1). Lineage (GTDB taxonomy): Bacteria > Desulfobacterota > Desulfobacteria > Desulfobacterales > Desulfococcaceae > JAABSQ01. The sequence continues at coordinate 2,572 of CAZNLT010000281.1, read as the reverse complement.
AAGAAACCTTCCCCTGAAAAACTTCGGGTATACGAAAGCGGCATCATCCCCACGGGAACCGCGCGCCTGCGATACCCGGTGCCCTTTTACCTGGTGGCCATCTTTTTCCTCATTTTCGATGTGGAAGGGGCCTTTATCTTCTCCTGGGCCATCGCCTGTGAAAACCTCGGCTGGTCCGGCTGGTTTCAAATCACCTTTTTCATCTTCGTCCTGGTGCTGGGTCTGGTCTATATCTGGGTGAAGGGAGGGCTCGAGTGGGGACCCCAGGCAAAATCCTGAACAACATCGACAAACTGGCCCGCCCGGTGGACATGGTCCTCAACTGGGCGCGCTCCCGAAGCCTCTGGCCCATGTTTTTCGGCCTCTCCTGCTGCTTTGTGGAGGAGGCCACCGCATTCACCTCCCGGTACGACATCGCCCGGTTCGGGGCGGAGGTGCTGCGGCCCTCGCCCCGGCAGTCGGACCTGTTGATCATTTCCGGCACCGTCTTCAAAAAGGTGGCGCCGGTCGTCCTGAGGCTGTATGAACAGATGGCCGAGCCCCGGTGGGTCATCTCCATGGGCTCCTGCTCCAATACCGGCGGGATGTACGACGTCTACAGCGTGGTTCAGGGGATCAACCAGATTCTGCCGGTGGATGTCTACATTCCCGGATGCCCGCCCCGGCCCGAAGCGGTCCTGGAAGGGCTGGTGGCGCTTCAGAAGAAAATCGCCGAAGAGCGGCCGACCCGCCCGGTCTTTCACCTGGGCGGCGGCACCCAGGGCACCGTCGCCCCGATTCTGGAAGACGGGGTATCCAAAAGCCGGGATCCCCGCGGCCCCGGCATGGAAGGCATTCAGATTCGCGGCACCTCGGTCACCCCGCCCTATTTCACCGACAGCCGCTCCGATCTCATGTGGTCCCCGCCCCCGGCGGCCATCGAACTGACCAAATCGGACACCGACCTCGTCAAAACCCTGATCGACCGGTTCAAGGACGACATTCATCCGGTGACCCCGACCTCCGACATGATCACCGTGGAGGTGGCCAAAGACCGGCTCAAGGATGTGCTTCGGTATCTCAAGAATGAATCCGCCGACCGGTTTCGGCGCCTGGATGATCTGACGGCGGTGGACCAATCGGCCCGGCGGGCCCGGGAAGAGTATTCCGACTACACGATGGTCTACCACCTGCTCTCCCTGGAATCGGCCCGGCGGGTGCGGCTCAAGGTGAATCTGGACGGCCCGGATCCGGCGGTTTCCAGCATCACCGATCTCTGGCCGGCGGCCGACTGGTACGAGCGGGAAGCCTTCGACATGTTCGGGGTCCGGTTCGACGGCCACCCGAACCTTCGGCGGATTCTGATGCCCCATCACTGGCAGGGATATCCGCTTCGAAAAGACTACCCGGGCCGGGCCACCGAGATGGAACCCTACACCCACGAAGACGCCCGAAAGCTTCAACCCCTGGACGGCGGGGTCTATGTGAAGCGGACCGGCGGCGAAGAGGAGCTGGTCCTCAATGTCGGGCCCCACCATGTCTCCACCCACGGTCTGCTTCGGTACATCGTCACCCTTCACGGCGAAGAGATCGTCGACATGGACATGGAGATCGGCTACCACCACCGGGCCGCCGAAAAAATCGGCGAGCGCCAGACCTGGCACCAGTTCATCCCCTACACCGACCGGGTCGACTACCTGGCCGGGGCGGCCAACAACCTGCCCTATGTGATGGCGGTGGAAAAGCTGGCCGGCATTCGGGTGCCGGAGCGGGCCCAAGTGATTCGGGTGCTTCTGAGCGAGCTGTTTCGGCTCTCCAACCACCTGGTCTGGTTTTCCACCTTCGCCCACGACCTCGGGGCCATGGCGCCCAATTTTTATGCCTTTCGGGAGCGGGAAATGCTCCTCGACATCGTGGAGCTGATCACCGGCGGGCGGCTCCATCCGGCCTGGTTTCGGCTCGGCGGGGTGGCGGCGGATCTGCCGGCCGGGTGGAAAGAGGCGGTGGATGCCTTCACCAAAATCCTGCCGGAACGGCTTCGGGAATACGAAACCCTGACCACCAAAAACCCGATCTTTCTCTCCCGGACCGTGGGCATCGGCAAAATCTCCGCGGACGACGCCATCGAATGGGGCGTGACCGGGCCGAACCTTCGGGCCACCGGGGTCGACTGGGACCTGCGGAAAAAAATCCCCTATTCCGGCTACGACGGGTTCGACTTCGAGGTGCCCACCGCCGTGGAAGGCGACTGCTTCGCCCGGTACCGGGTGCGGGTGGAGGAGATGCGCCAGAGCCTGTCCATCATTCAACAGGCGGCGGCGCAGATGCCCGCCGGGCGACACATCACCGAGGATTACCGGTATGTGGTGCCCAAGCGCAAAGACATGCTCGAAGACATCGAAACCCTGATTCACCATTTCATCAACGTTACCCGCGGGCCCCGAATTCCCACCGGAGAGGCCTATGCCTCCTGTGAAATTCCGCGCGGCGAGCAGGGCTACTATGTGGTGAGCGACGGGGTGGGGGCCGCCTACCGAATGCGGATTCGAGGGCCGGGCTTCGCCAATGTGCAGGTGATGCCGCTGGTCTCCAA
>CAZNLT010000280.1:0-4951 GCA_964573705.1 uncultured Desulfobacterales bacterium | reverse complement strand
CATAGGTGGGGGATTTTCTATTCAAGGTGTGAACGTCTCTAAAATGGTTTTTTGGAATTCAAGAATGCCCTTCAAATCTTCAGTCAGGGCCTGATAAACAAAGGCATTATCGACTTAGTCACCTTCTTTATCGGGTTGCTTTCGACTTCAGGATTTCCCGATGGTAATTATCCAGTACGGGTTTGAAATCGAAATACCGTTTTCGCGCCAATACCTCGAAATCGACGCGAGCGGCTTCATCTCTTGAAAAGATGAGCCGGCCGAAGGTGACGATTTCTCCGACGACCGCGATCGGTAAGGTGTGAAGAGTTCGAACATCCGCCGAGACGTGATGATCCAAAAGCGCGTCGAATTTCAGCCCAAGACCCATTTCGAGCCGGTAGGTCGACCGCGTGTCCTGCGGAGGTATAAACACCGCGATATCCAGGTCGCTGAAGCGGTGTGCCAACCCTTTGGCATAGCTGCCGAAAAGATATGCGAACAAGACCGGTGTCTGATCAAATGCCTCAGGCGCGATCTTCTCCAACCGATTCAATATGAATTCAGGGGTTAATCGGTTCGATGCATCTGTTTTGTTATGCGTTGTTTCGACCATTTCTTTTGGGCTGCGCTTATGGTGCTGAGCGGGAAAGAAGCGGAAATCCATGTTGGCTGAGAGTTTACTTCAGAATTTAGAGAAGTTCAACCATCCTGTATAAGAGCCGGGTGCGGGTTCCACGTGGCGGTCGGAGCGTAAATGGACTCACGCGGCTTCAATCCGCTTCAAATTGCCGACATCGATGGACTGTTTTGTTTTCCAGAGATCGTATTGAAGCTGAAGCTTGAGCCATCCTTCGGGCGACCGGCCAAATACTTTGGATAGTCTCAATGCCATTTCAGGGCTGATTCCCGATCTTCCATTTAAAAGTGCCGAAAAAGTCTTTCTGGTAACACCAAGGGATCTTGCCGCTTCGGTGACACTGAGATTGAGCGGTTCTACACAAAATTCCCTTATAATTTCGCCTGGATGAGGCGGATTATGCATAGCCATTTTTCCCCCTAATGATAATCTTCATATTCAACATCAAAGACATCCCCGTCTTGTATCTTGAATGTAATTCGCCAATTTCCACTTATTTTGACCGCCCAAGTTCCTTTACGATTCCCCTTGAGTGGATGAAGGCCCATCCCTGGCAGGTCCATATCTTCAAGTTTTTCAGCTGTTTCAAGAAGAGCGAGAATCTTTCTGATCCGAGCCGCATATTGAGGATCTACACCACTTGTGATACCGGATTCGAATAATCGCTTGAGCCCTTTATGTTTGAATTTTTGAATCATGTATATGTAGCGTAACCCGAAACGTGTCAGGTGTCAAGACGACCTTTGGAATTGTGGTCGTCTAACCGTGCAAAGGTGTCTCAGACATTTCCGCCCCTACAAAACCCATTGGATAAACCCATCCCAATATGATACGAAACACCCTTCCCCCAACACTAAATCTAACGAGGTGCCCTATGTCCTTCGAAAAAGAAGTGCTCAAATACCACAAAGAACCCCGACCCGGCAAAATCGAGGTCGTTCCCAGCAAACCCTGCATGTCCCAGTCGGATCTCAGCCTGGCCTACACCCCCGGGGTGGCCATTCCCTGTCTCAAGATCCAGGAAAATCCCGATCTCTCCTACGACTACACCGCCCGAAGCAACCTGGTCGGGGTCATCACAAACGGCACCGCGGTGCTGGGCCTGGGCAACATCGGACCCTTGGCCGGAAAGCCGGTGATGGAGGGCAAGGGCGTGCTTTTCAAGCGGTTCGCCGACCTCGACGTCTTCGATATCGAAGTCGATACCTCCGACCCGGACGAATTCATCCGCACCGTCAAGCTCCTGGAGCCCACCTTCGGCGGCATCAACCTCGAAGACATCAAGGGTCCCGACTGCTTCTACATCGAAGAGCAGCTGATCGAACAGATGAACATTCCGGTTTTTCACGACGACCAGCACGGCACCGCCATCATCTCCGCCGCGGCCCTGCTCAACGCCGCCGAACTGACCGGCCGGAAGATGGAAGACCTGCGCGTCGTAGTCAACGGGGCCGGTGCCGCCGCCGTCGCCTGCGCCAAGATGTATATGGAGCTGGGCGTCAAACCCGAAAACCTGATCATGGCCGACTCCCGGGGCGTGATCTACAAAGGCCGCACCGACGGCATGAACCCCTACAAGGAGGCCGTGGCCGCCGACACCTCCCTGCGGTCCCTGGAGGACGCCGTCGAAGGGGCCCATGTGCTGGTGGGGCTCTCGGTCAAGGGCGCCTTCACCTCGGCGCTGATTCGGAAGATGGCCGACAAGCCGATCATCTTCCCCCTGGCCAATCCCGACCCGGAGATCGGCTACGAGGAAGCCAAGGAGGCTCGGCCCGACGCCATCGTGGCCACCGGCCGGTCCGATTACCCTAACCAGGTCAACAACGTGCTCGGGTTCCCCTTCATCTTTCGCGGAGCCCTGGACGTGCGGGCCACCGCCATTAATGTGGAGATGAAGGCCGCCGCCGTTCGCGCCATCGCAGAGCTGGCCCGGGAGGATGTCCCCGATTCGGTAATCCGGGCCTACGGCGGAAAGCCGATCCGGTTCGGGCCCGAGTACATCATTCCCAAGCCCCTCGACTCCCGGGTGCTCCTCAAGGTGGTGCCGGCGGTGGCCAATGCCGCGGTGGAGACCGGGGTGGCCCGGGTGGGTCTGCCGCCCAGGGCCGAGTACATGCAGCGGTTGGAGGCGATTCTGGGCCCCGAGCGGGAGATCATGCGGAAGATCATCTTCCGGGCCGAGCAGGACCCCAAGCGGATCGTGCTGCCCGAGGGGACCCATCCGGTCATCCTGCGGGCGGCCCACCACGCGGCACAGGACGGGATCGCCCATCCGGTCCTGCTCGGCAATGAAGCCGAAATCCGGGCCCTGGCCGAGAGCCTGCACATTCCGCTCTCGGGGCTGGAGATCGTCGACCCCCTCAAGAGCAGCCTCTTCGGAACCTTCGCGGACAAGCTCTTTCACCTGCGGGCCAGAAAAGGCTGGTCCATGGACGAAACCCGGCTTCAGCTCAAAAACCCTTACGTCTTCGGCGCCATGATGGTGCGGGAAGGGGTGGTGGACGGCCAGGTCCACGGCATCATGCATGCCTATCCCAACGCCATTCGGCCGGTGCTTCAGGTGATTCCCCGGCGGGCCGGGATCGACAAGGTGGCCGGGGTTTACCTGATGCTCTCCCGCCACCGGACCCTGCTGTTTGCCGACGCCACCGTCAACATTACCCCCTCGGCCGCGGACCTGGCCGAAATCGCCCTGCTCACCGCCGAAATGGCCGAGTTTTTCGACATCAGCCCCCGGGTGGCCATGCTCTCGTTTTCCAACTTCGGCCGCACCCGCCATCCCGACGCCAAACGGGTGGCCCGGGCCGTGGAGATCGCCCTGGAGCGGCGGCCCGATCTGATCATCGACGGGGAGATGCAGGCGGACACGGCGGTCACCGAAGAGATCCTCAACGGCGATTTTCCCTTCAACCGGCTGGGGCAGGCGGCCAATGTGCTGATTTTTCCGGAGCTGGCCGCCGGCAACGTGGCCTACAAGCTCCTCGACCGGCTGGGCGGGTTCAAGGCGGTGGGGCCGCTTTTGATGGGGATCAGTCGGCCCTTCAATGTCATCCAGCGTAACACCGACATGGAGAACGTCGTCAACGTCATGGCCATTACCGTAGCGCAGGCCCAGGATGATGAACAGAAACAGACGGCCCCCGGCCCGGTGCTGACCTGAAACTGAAAGGATCTGCTTGCATAAGGCGAGCCGTGTCTTATAATTGGGCCATTCTTAAAAACATCCAGATGCCCCCGGCAGGGGGCACCCCAAGGAGGTCATAGATCCAATGAAGAAAGGCAAATTTCTCGGTTCATTCGTCATCATCGGCTTTTTCGCGACTGTTTTCGGTGTGCTCTTAATCCTGGGCGGGTTCGTTTCGGCGGGCCAGATGCGGGAAGTGGTGCTCAGCGACGGCAGCGTCCTTCTGGCGGAGGTGGTCGCTTATAAAGAAGGCGTCTATACCCTGCGGTCCGAAACCATGGGCGAGCTGGAGGTCCAGGACTCGGCCATTCAGGCCATTCGGGAGCCGGGGGCCGGCGTCACGCCGAAGACCCTGACCCGGCAGTCGAAGGAAGCCCCCAACCAGGAAGACGTCGCGGCGATGAAACAGTCGGTGCTGAGCAACCCGGGTCTGCTCGGGATGGTCTTCTCCCTGCGAAATGACCCGGATATGCAGCGGATTCTTCAGGACCCGGAGATCATGGGGATGGTCATGTCCGGGGATGTGGAAAGCCTGCAGGACAACCCCAAGTTCATGGAATTGATGGAGAACCCCAAGATTCAGGCGATTATTCAGCAGATGGCGCCGGAAGAAGGGGCCGGGAATTAAAGCCGTCGCCTCAGACCGAGGAGCGATCCAGTACGCCCGCCACGTTGCGGACGTTCTGTTCATCGGAAACCCCTTCCACCGCCGCCTCCGGAAAGCCCACCTTGGCCTTGCAGTGGGCCGCCGGGTCGAGTTCATCCTGCCGCAGAATCGCCCATTGGGCGATTTCCGCTTCCTGCACCAAGGTTCGGCGGCGCAGCCGGGCCGCCAGGTGGGAACAGTCACGACAAGATCCCGATGCAGGCCAGGTCCGCGCCCCAGGCCAGAAACCGGGTGACCGGACCGGCCTCGAGAACGCTATGATTCTCATTGGATGCAGACAATTGGGACATCAAATATGAATGACGAGACTTGCAAGCCGGTCGATGGCGTCGAAGGTTCGTTCGGTCCCGCCGTCCTTGGAACAAGCGGCGCCGCGGGCGGTGGTTTTTGCGGCCCGAACAGAGAAAAACAAAGTTCATCAAGGACTGAAGGGGATTTAAAGGACTGAATTATGTTAAGGATATTAATGGGCAACGATGGT
>CAZNLT010000279.1:2855-5009 GCA_964573705.1 uncultured Desulfobacterales bacterium | reverse complement strand
GGTGTGTCACCTCCCGTGTTGGTGTTTAACGTTACTTAATCAATAAAACAATCAGGTGAGGGTTGTCAAGAATAAATTTAACGTTAAAACCGAAAGAGCCAAAAAAAAGCTACGGGCCGGAGCCGGTAGCAGGTTAGGAGTTAGTTAGGTGCGGTTCAGGATGTCTGTCTGGATTTGGCCAGCGCCTCCCGGAAGTCTTCCCTCTCTTCCCGGGCCTTGATCCTTTCCCAGGCTTCTCCCTCGTCGAATTCAGGTCCCAGGTAAACGGCAAACATCTTGTCCCCGAGCTTTCGGAAACCCCGGTAGTATTTGCCCGATTTGGTCACATTCCATTTCCCTATCTTGATCTTGTGGGGGTTCGGTACCATGGATAGAAGCCGGTCCCGGTCCCTGGATACCTCTTCAAGCATCAGGGTCACTCTTGCCAGCTCTTGCTCCAATGTGGCTACTTGCTCCATATCTTTCTCCCGTATGGCCAGCATTGCCTCGATGTAAGGCAGGTATTGGGTATAGGGCACCTGGTCGGCGAAGCCGGGAATGGACTCAGCGGACCGCCCGTAGGCTTCCCGCCCGCTCCCCGATTCCTTCCAGATACCTTCGATCTCTTTCCAGTTTTCTACCATTATCTTTAATGGGTCCGCCATGTCTCCCCTTTGCCGCTGCAAAAGTATTTAATGATAAACAACGGTGGGGGTATATGTCAAACCGGATTAGCGGTAGATGGTTTCGCCACCTGGTCGGCAGCTTCGGCTCCGTCGAAAGTGACAATGTGACGGACCTTGACCGGCCCCATCCCCGGCCGTCCGCCGGGGGGTTTTTTGGGGGTCTCTGGGGGTCTCGTCACTTTCGTCACTTTCGTCACACTTCCGCTCAAATTCCTGATTTTCAAACCGGGTTTGAAAAGTGACGGGCGTCACTTTCGCCGGGTGCCCTTGTCACATTCGTCACTTTTGCCGGTCATCCCGTCACATTTGTCACAATCCGATATCGGCCTCGGCCCTCCTTTGTGACGAGCCCGTCACGGTTCAATCGGGTGAGGGTTTTCCGGATATAGCTCCCCTTCATCCCCGTCATGGATTCCAGATCACGGGCGCTCATCGGCTCCCTGGATCGTGCCAGGGTCTCCCAGATCTCGGCCCGTTTTTCGGTGAGTCCCTGGGGCCGGCGGAAGTAGTCGAGGAGTCCGGCGATGATCGTTTTAGGGGGCGGGTCCGGTTCCCCCGGTGGCGCCGGGTCGATGTTGATGATCTCGTCATCGTCTTTCCCGGCATGGAGCCCCGGCCCGGATGTCGGTCCCGGTCCGCCCGTCTCAGAGCCCCACCGCCCCGGACCGGTCGGGTCTTTGTAGGGTCCCGGATGAATGTGACGGCGCCCGTCTTTGTCGGTGGGGGTCTTCACCAGGCCGATCCGCCGGCCATCGCCTTCCTTGACCAGGTGACAGATGATCTCGAACCCGGCGATCAGGTCGGCGTTGCCCTTGATGCCCAGGGAACCGGCCCGGTCAGATTGCCCCGCCACATAAAGCTTGATGTTGGCTTTCCGGCATTCACACAGGAGGGACTTGAACTCGTCTCCCAGGTTTGTGAACTGGTTAAGGACCGTCATCTCGTCGATGATCAGAGTCATGGGATGATGGGGGGCCCGGATGCCGGCGGCCATAATTCGATAGCGTCGATCCATCTCTTTGATCACGGCCCGGACGGCGCCCTCGGCTTCCGCGTATCGCCTCCCCATGCCGGCCACTTGGCAATAGGGCGGCCAGTCCCCCGGTATGCCATGGGTATCGATGATGATGACGTGCCCCTCCCGGAGCCGTTCGGCCGCAATCCACCGGAGCAGCTCCGACTTGCCGGCTCCCATGCCGCCGACCAGCAGGGTCCGGTCGGCCTGGAGCAAAACGGGGAGCAGGTCGGGCAGCGTTTCCACGTCAGGGTCCGCTCCGACCCCTTGGGTCATCAGCTTCCCATTGGGGGGCGGGGCGAAAAATCGCAGCAGCCCGTCCCTCCTGTGTACCAGGTATCCGGCCCCCGCGCCGCCCCGGATGATGACGTCCGCTTCGTGGTGGGCTCGTCGGGCTTCGGCCTCCCGGATTCTGGAGGCATGGGCTCGGGCCTTCCAGGTCCCGACTGCGAAGTCATAGGCGCCTCCGAGGAT
>CAZNLT010000279.1:0-2755 GCA_964573705.1 uncultured Desulfobacterales bacterium | reverse complement strand
GATTTGATGCCGGGGTGTCCGGTTGTGGGGATTCATCCCTCAGCAGCCGGTCAATGATCTTGTTCTCGGGTGAGTCCGCCAGCTCGGGCGGATGGGGTGCCGGCAGGGCCGGGGGTTGTCCCGGTGGATAGCCCTGGGGATGATATCCGCCGCCTGCCTGGGGCGGAAACCATAGACCGGGCGGAGGGCTTGGGTTTTGGTTTCCGCCGTTTCGCCGGGCATCCAATAGAATTTTCAGCAGCTCTTTGTCTCTATTCTCCATCGCTTCGGGCCTCCTTTGATCTCCAAATCTCAGCCCCGATGAAGACCGCGGACGGTTTCCATTTCAAGGCGTGGGCTCTGAGTGTTTCGATATTATCAAGGCTCGGGTGACAGGATACGGACCAGCAGTATTCCCGACCGTCTTCCATCTCTAAATAAATGGCTCCGATTGCATCCATCCATCACCTCCTACGACCACAGGGTCAATTGTTCTTGGCGTTGCCGTGCAATTTTCTTCTCTATCTGCTTAATCCGCCCGGAAAGAATCCAGGCGATAACATTTCGCCATGGCCTCACTTCGGAATCGAAAACAGTATCCCCCTCCCGGTCGGTGTAGGCCGGCCAATACAGGTCGAAAAAAGTCCCGTTTTGATTCCCCCAGCAGCCGCCGAGCATAACCCGTCGGCCGGTGCGGAATTCGAACCATTCGTTCAGAGAAATTTCGGGAATATCCATCTCCATCTCCTCTACCAGAGCCTCAATTGCTCCGGTCCGTTTTGTTCATGTCCGCTGATTTCGGGTACCATGGGCCGGGCGATCAGCGGATAATCGGCTGTGGTGATCATTTCTTCATGGATTGGATAAGCCATATCCCATTCCCCGGCGAAAGTCGGCCCGTCGTAGCGGTCGAAGTCAAAATAGATGTCACCGGGGAGAACCCGCTCTTTCCTGGTGGTCGGGAGCATGCGGAAACCGGCCGGCGGTGGGATGGCGATCCATCCGGTCGGCCATTCCAACAGGGCGCCGTTTTCGCATTCCGGGCAGACGGCGGCGCCATATCCGGGGGCCGGCAGGGTAATGATGGCGGAGCATGTGGGGCATTGGATGGCGGTGGTGGTTTGGCTCATGATGGTCTCCTCGATGGTTGTCGGGGGCCGCTGGGGCCCCCGGTCGATGGTTCTACTTGTACTTGTACGGATGGCAATTCCAGGGATTCTGGTCATTGTAAAGCCGCTCGAACTCCCGGTTGTACTCGGCCGGCGTCGTTTTGCGGGCTTTGTGGAACCCTCGGGCGCGGTCGTGCTCCCGCTCCAGGGGATCGCCAAAAAGGCTGTTCCAGGATTCTTCCGCCTCCTCCCGCGCCTGTCTCCGAAGCTCTTTCTCTTGTGATGGTCCACCCTTTTCCTGATAGACCTTCCGGAACTCGTCAAGATAGATTGCCATTGCTTTCGCGGGATTCATCGGGGCCCCCTTCCTTCGACCATGACGGGATACTGCCCGTCGGGTTGATAGTTGATCCGCCGGATCGGGCGGCCGTCAGATTCAATTTGATACTGGGCGTCGGTATAGGCGCCAGGGTATCCGTAGTAGTATGGCGGAGCCGGCGGTAACTGCTGGTGCGGTGGCGGATAGCCCAGGCCGACCGGGGTCGGCGCCGGGTGCCGACGTCTGATCAGGGCATAGCCCAGGGCGGCCGCGGTCAGTATGGCCACCAGGGCAACCATGGCCCAGACCATTGTCCCGACCGGGAAGCCGATCCGATCCTCGGCTTTGGCCCGGTACTCATTCAGCTCGGTGAGCACCTGTTGAAGCATCGCCTCTTGACGTTCTTTGTCGGCTTCGGCCCGGATAGCGTCGGCCGGGTCGGGTGCGGCGGCGGACGTCCCTACCGAAACGGTTCCGCCGGCCGCTCCCCAGTCGAAGGCATCGGAAAGCATGACCGCGGAAAAGGAAAGCGCAACCGGAACCAGCAGGGAAAGCATGATGATTGATATCGCTCGGTCACTCATGGTGGTTATCTCCTCTCGATGATCGAATAATGTTGATGCATTTGGTTCGGATCGGTTCCCAGGTAATAGGGGGAGCCGATCATGGTTTGGTCGTAGTACGGGCCGGGTCCGAAGTAGTGCGGCGGATATCCGGGGCGTTGCCGGCCCCTGGAGATGATCACCGCCACCGTCACCAGGGCGATGGACACAATAAGGGCGATGATTATCGCCCCCAGGATCAGCAGACCGGCGGGGAATTGGGCAGCCTCGACCCGCTTGGTGGCCAGCTCGACGTTTTGCCGGGTCAGCTCCCGGACAACCTCCAGCAGCTCCCCCCGATGAGCTGATTCCGATTCAATCCGTGCCAGAGTTTCCTCGGTGGCGTCCCCGTCATCGGCGCCGAAGACGGCGGCGATGACCCAGAGCCCGCCCAGGAAAAGCAAGATTGCGATTGTCAAGCCGATTGCGGCCGCTAATAGGTCATCCATCGATCACCTCCCGCGCCCAGTCCATTGCCCTGCCCGTCGCCACCAGACCCCGGTGGATGATTCCCTCTTTCGGCTCCGGATCGGTCGCCTTCATCTCGGCCGATGCCGTCGGCGCCGGGTCGGGAGTCGGGCCGGATAGGTCAACGGTGGCGATGGCCAGCAGGGTCATTCCGATCACCGTCGCCAGGATCGGATGGCGCCGCGCCTGGAGTATCATAGAGATCAAGCCCAGCCCGCTGAGGGTCCCGGCGATCAGGAAGGCTCGCCAATGGTCCACCAGCAGGGAAAGAAAACCCC
>CAZNLT010000278.1:0-5030 GCA_964573705.1 uncultured Desulfobacterales bacterium | reverse complement strand
TGTGTGATTGTTCCTCTTTTTTCGATTCGTATGTTCATTTTTATTTTGTTTTATCTTTTGTAAAAGCAGTTTTCTTGGAAAGCGCGGTCCGGCAGTGCTCTCTCATAGAAGACGGTTTCTACTTCTCTACACCGAGTTTTCGAAGCCGTCTGTGAGGGAATTCGCATTGTTAAAATGTAATAATTACAGGTAAGTAAAAAAAATATATATTTTTGGATGTCAATACTCGAAGAGGTGTATTCAGGTGGTAGGGAATCTCTGCTTCCATCCTGCGGGTTCGGCGCACTGATTAGATGTACTATCCGAACAAGACCCAAGGAAACCGGTAAAGGACATTTTGCTTGACAAGGTCCATTGATCCACCCGAAAATAGATATCCCGTTTACCCTGAACAATGTACTTCGGCTGCGGCGGAACAGGTCGATCTGCCAAAATGTTCACTTGAGAAAATCCAAAAAAAATAGACGCAATTCTTAAACTGTAACACCAGCGTATGTGGAGGTAAAATTCAATGAACCACCTGAAAAAAGCCGGCATCTTCTTTCTGTTCGTCACCTTCGCCATCTGCGCCTGCGCGTCGGACGAAGAAAAAAAACTTTCTCACCTCGAGACCGGAAAAACCTATTTCGAAAAAGGGGAGTACAAGGAAGCCGAAATCGAATACCGAAACGCCATTCAGATCGACCCCAATTTCGTCGCGGCCCATGAGCGGCTCGGCGAAACCTATTTGAAACTGGGCCAGGCCAAGGAAGCCTTTCGCGAATACGCCCAACTGGAGGTGCTCGATCCGAATCATCTCGAGGCCAAACGCAAGCTGGCCACCTTCTATTTTTTAGGCAAACGATATGAGGAGGCCCAAAAGCGGGTGGAAGTGGTTCTCGAAAAAGCCCCGGATGACATCGACATGCTCTATCTTCAGGCCGGCATTCTAGAACAGCAGGGCCAGCTGGATGCGGCGGCGGAGGTGTTTCAGAAGATTATCGACACCGACGGCCAGCAGTCCCGGGCTTTGATGGCGCTGGCTCGGACTCAGGCCCGGCAGGGCGATTTTACCTCGGCGGAATCGAGCATGCGGGATGCCATCGCCGTCGATCCGGAGGCCCTGAAGCCGCAGCTGGCCTTGTTCAGCCTCTACATTTCCCGGCAAGACTACGACCAGGCCGAAGCAGAACTGGAAAAGGTCATCGAAAACAATCCGGACAACATCGACCTGCGCATCCTGCTCGGCAATTTTTATCTGAGCCGTCAGGAGCCGGAGAAAGCGGAGGCGGCCTATCGGCAGGCGATCGATATCGATCCGAAGGATGTCAAGCCCTATATGGCCATGGCCCGGTTCTATTCGGCTATCGGTGCGGAAGAGAAAACCCTCGAAATGTATGAACAGGCCCTGGCCCAGCAGCCGGATGACATCCGCATCATGGACCCCATCGCCCGGTACCATTTTAATCATCAGGATTTTGAGTTGGCCCAAAAATATGTCGGGGAGATTTTAGAGAAGAACCCCAAGTTTTTTCCCACCCGCATGCTCAAGGCGGAAATGATGGTCCTCAACAAGGAGTTCAGCGAGGCCATCGATCTTTTCGACCAGTTGATCAAGGAAGAGCCCAATTCGGCGTCGGCCCACTATTTCAAGGGCATGGCCCACCTCGGAAAAGGGGATGCCAACATCGCCAAGACGGAATTTCAGAAAGCGATCGAACTCAACCCGGATCAATTGAACGCCAAACTTCTGCTGGCGGAGATCTATCTTCGGGAACGCGACTTCGCCTCGGCGGAGACCGAGAGCAAGGTGGTTCTGGACCGAATGCCCGACAACTACCAGGCCCGGTTGGTGCTGGGAAACAGCTATCTCTACCAGGACAAGACCGACGCGGCCCGAAAGGTGTTTGAAGGCATGATCGATCAGGCCCCGAACAACCCGGTGGGGTATTACCGCCTGGGTCTCCTGGAGCGCTCTCAGGAGAATTATGATGAGGCCATGAAGCACTTCGACAAGGCCTTGTCCCTCAACCCCCGCCTGATGGATGTGTTTACCAATAAGGTGCTGCTGCTGGCGGCCGACAAGAAATTCGATACCGCCCTCAACGCCTGTGAGGCCCAGATGGCGGCGGTGGAGGATTCCCCTGCCTCCCAGGCGGTGGTGCACAACCTGATGGGGGGGCTTTATCTGGCCCAACGCGACAAGGAGAAGGCCGAAGCGGCCTTTCAGGCGGCCCTGGAAAAGAACCCCACCCTGGTGCGCCCCTATTACGCCCTGGCGTCCATCTATCTGTCCGACCGGAAGGCGGACAAGGCCATCGAACAGTATCAGCGGGTGCTGGAGAAAAATCCGAACCAGGCCGGCCCGCACATGCTGCTGGGGACGATTTACGACATGCAGCAAAAATACGACCTCTCCGAGAAGCATTACCGGGAGGCCCTGGAGATCAACCCCGAATTCGCACCGGCCGCCAACAACCTGGCCTATCTGCTGGCCGAGCAGGAAAAGGACCTGAACGCGGCCCTGAGCTATGCCCAGATCGCCCGGGAGCACCTGCCCGACGATGCCAGCGTGATGGACACCCTCGGCTGGGTCTATTACAAAAGAGGGCTCTATTCCAGCGCCGTTCGGGAGCTGGTGGAGAGCGCCGCCAAACTGCCGGAAAACGCCGTGGTCCAGTACCATCTCGGGCTGGCCTACCACAAAAACGAGCAGTTGGATCAGGCCAAGGCCCAGATGGAAAAGGCCCTCAAACTGGACCCCGATTTCGAGGGGGCGGAAGAGGCCAAACGCATTTTGGCTGAATAGCCGGCATATACCGGCATGAAACACCTTCCGTTTCGGATCCTGCTGCTGACCATTCTGCTGCCGCCGTTTTTCTATATTGCGACCATGGAAGCGATTCAGAGGCTGGTCATCGATGCGCACCTCGAATCCGCATTCGCCCGGGAAATCGAAAACATCGCGGTGGGGGACACCCGCCACCTGCTTCGGGGAAACATTCGCCTGAAGGAGGCGATCGCCGAGCATATCCAGGCCTATCTGGAGGACCAATGGCTCCTCGATGCGGGGATTTCCGCCCGGACGGCGGTGATCACCAATGAGGGCACGGTCCTGTACCCGCCCTTTTTCGATGTCCATGAAGATCTGATGCGCATCGACCCGGTGGAAGTGGCGGTGGACAACCTTCGGCTCATGAATGAAGGCTTGACGGTCCAGGTCGACCTGCGGCTGGGGTATGACACCTGGATCTCATTTCTGGTCCTGGTCTTTTATGTCTCGGCCGCCTCCTGGATTCTCTATTTTTATTACCGGCGCGGGATTCAAATAGCCCGGCAGGAGGATCAGCAAAAGGATCGGGAACTTCAACGGCTTTCCGGCCAGGAACAGCATCATCTTGAAAACCTGAAATCCCTGAGCGCCAAGCGGTCGGCCCTGATCGAGGAACTCAGACGGCTGAAGCAGACTCTGAAACAGGAGAAGGTCAAGGCCGAGCGCACCGAAGATGAAATGGTGGACGAGATGATCGCCCTGGAGGAGAAGATTCAGGAGAATTTGTCCCGGCAGCAGGAGCAGGAAGCGGAGATCGATTCGCTCAAGGACCAGATTCGATCCCTGGAAGCCCTCAAGTCCGGCCCCGCCAAAAAAGCGGCCGCTCTTCTCCAGCGGCGATTCAAGGTGCTGTACAAAAACCTGACGGTCCAAGACCGGGCCGTGGCCGGTTTTACCGATCTGGAAGAGGACCTGAAAATCAAATGCGAAGAGGTGATCCATCAGTTGAACGAGGATGCCGCGCTGGTGCCGGTGAAACGAAAGGTGTTTTCCAAAAAGACCGGCCCGACCGTGCTGGAGGTGGTCTTCGGATACAAGGGCCGGCTCTATTTTCGGTCGAGAGAGGGCCGGGTCGAGGTGCTGGTGATCGGCACCAAAAACACCCAGGCCAAGGACCTCGATTTTATCAACCGCCTCTAAGCGCGGGGGTGCCGAACCGGATTTCGAACCGATGAAAGAAATGTTGACCCATCGCAACGGGGGCCTTGCCCCCGTTTTCTGGTTATGGATGCTGCTGTGGGGGTTTCCGGCGACCGCTTCGGGGCTGGAACCCTCGGAAATCCTGGTGGTGGCCAATCAGAACCAGAAGGCCGGGCTTCAATTGGCCGAGGCGTATTGCCGCCGCCGAAACATTCCGATCGACCAATTGATTCGGGTTCGAACCACCGATGCGGAGGTCTGTTCCCGTCAGGAATATGAAACCCGAATCGCTGATCCGGTGCGTCGATATCTCGACCGGGTGTTTCCGCCCTGGCGCATTCGGTGCATCGTTCTAATGTACGGGATTCCCCTTAAAATCGAGCCGCCCAAGGCGGACCCGGCGGAAGCCGAGGCGCTCGACCGTCTGGTTCGGCAAAAGCTGGCGCTTGAAGGGGAGATTCAATCCCGGGCCGCATTCCGGACAGAGGAGACTTACACACTTCGGAATCAACTGAAGGGGCTGGAAGCCGAGATTCGAGCGGCCCGCCTTCGGAATGACCGGTGGGCCTCCGTGGATTCGGAGATCGCGCTGGTATCGGCGGGGCCTTATGTACTGGGCGGGTGGGTTCCCAATCCGTATTATCTCGGCAATACGAAACAGACGCTTTCCATCGACAAAGATCGGGTCCTGATGGTGAGCCGGTTGGATGGGCCGACGCCGGAAACGGTAAGGCGGATCATCGATGATGCCATTCAGGCCGAGAAACAGGGATTGACCGGCACCGCTTGTTTCGACGCCCGTTGGTCCAAACCTGAAGGGGATAAACCGCTGGGCGGGTATGCCTTTTATGACCGCTCCATTCATCGGGCCGCCAGGCATTTGAAGCAGCAACCGCCGGCGGGCCTGTCGGTGGTGCTTAACCAGGAGGCGGACCTGTTCGCTCCCGGGGAATGCCGGGAAACGGCGCTCTACTGCGGCTGGTATAGTCTCGGCAAGTATGTGGACGCCTTTTCCTGGAAACCGGGAAAAGGCGTCCACATACTTGCAGATCGGAAGAGCACACGTCTGAACTCCAGT
>CAZNLT010000277.1:0-5077 GCA_964573705.1 uncultured Desulfobacterales bacterium | reverse complement strand
CCGGTTTGATCCGGCAGGATGTTTTCGCAGGGGCCGCCCTGATCCGAAACGATCACCGGCAGGCCCGAAGCCTGGGCCTCCAGAATGACGTTGCCGAAGGTATCGGTGGTGCTGGGGAAAACGAATATATCGCTGGAGGCATACACCGCCGAGAGTTCCTCGCCTTCCAGGTAGCCGGTGAAGGTGCACCGGGCGCCGCCCATGGTGCGGATCATCTCCTTGAGATAGGGGCCGTCTCCGACCACGATCAGATGGAGGTTTTTCAGGCTTGCATTCAGGGAGTTGAATGCCTCGGCCAAGACCGGCAGGTTTTTTTCTTTAGAGACCCGGCCGACATAGAGCAGTTTCACCTCCTCTTCGATATGGTAGCGCTTTTTCAGAAGACCGTTTCGTTTTTTCGGATGAAACAGATCGGTGTTGATTCCCCGGGGAAGGAGCCGGATCTTGTCGGGTCGAATGCCTTTTTGGGTCAGCTCTTCGGCAGAGCTTCGGGAGGACACATAGATCTGGTCCATCTGGTCGTAGTACCAGATCATGTATTTCCAGGTCAGGTCCTCGATGGCCGCATCCCCGGTCAGGTACTGGGCATACTGGGGAAAGGCGGTGTGATAGGTGCCGTTGATGGGGAGCTTCAGGATATGGGCGATGGCCAGAGCAGCCAGGCCGATGGGTCCCGGCGTGGCCGACTGAATGTGAGTGAATTTCTGTTCGTAGCAGTAGTTGAGCATTTCCAGAAAGGGCGGATAGAAGAGCTTCTGCTCCGGGTATTCGGGAAGCTCATAGACCCCGATGGGGGTGAAATTTTGAATCCCTTCCCGGCTGGACCGGTTGTCGGCATCGCAGGTGATGATAGTGAGCTCCTTGTCGTTTCTGAGGGCGACCTCCACCTGCTGCTGAAGGGTCTGGGCCACGCCGTTGACATCGTAAAAGGTGTCGGTGAAATGGGCCACCCGTGCGGTCCACGTTTGGGGGCGGTATTCATATTCGCTTCTGGAATAGGCCTGAACGATTTTGTCGTTCAGGGCCTTGTCTTTGGTAAACTGGACAAAGGAGACGAAAAAAGGCGCCAGCAGGGTATAGAGTCCTCCGGCCGAGCCGATGGTCTGGAAAATGTTGAAGACGTTGGCTCCGGAGAGATGCCCCAGCAGGTGGTTGGCCGAATGGGAGAGAACCTTATTGGAAACCTGGTTGACGAAATCGAACCATTTTCTTTCTCTTTCTTCAAATGAACCGGTTTCGGATTGAGCGATATCCTCCAACTGCGGGTCTTCCCGAAGCAGCCGATCGGTCTCCTGGCGGATCAACCCCATCAGCGTCTCCGGCACTTCGGCGGCGGCCCGGTTTCGCCTGCGGTGGTTTAAAAACAGGTAGATTTTGGACATGAACCCTCCGTCGGGCTCGGAATCGGGCCGCAAAGACCGGTCGAGATATTTGAGCAGCAGGTCCCGATGGATGTGGCGCTCCAGATTGAACTTGTTGCGGTAAAACTGATAGGCGATGCCGTAGAGGTTGTGGGCCATGGTCAAGGGCGTGGATGCCTGGCTCATGACGCGGGTCCGATGGGTCCGGAGGCCGTCCAGAAATGCCTCCAGTGTTTGGGCCTCCGCTACCCGGGTGTAGGTCCGGGCGATGTTGAGGCCGCTGTGGTCGTCCGATCCGCCGGTGAGGGTCTTTTCCCAGGGTTTTTCAAATTTGGCTTCAAAATCATACCGGTTCTGAAGCCGGTCGATATCCTGAGGCCTCAGTCCGGACAGCACCCATTCAAGGCTCTGATTTTGTTCGTCGCTTCGGGCCCCGTTCAGTTCGAAATTCCGGAAGAGCAGCAGCATCTGTTCAAAATGGCGAATGGTGAGCCGGTCATTTACCGCATACAGCGGGTGGGCCGCTATCGAAATAATCGTTTCCCGGTGCAGATAGGCGGCCAGTTCAAAAACGTTTCTTCGAAGCCGCTGGATTTCCCGGTGTTGATCTTCGGTGATATTGAGGGCCAGAACGTGGATCTTACAGCCGTCTTCCGGAAAATAGGTGGTGATCTCTTCGCTGATGAAGGTGTCGGGCAGGTGTGCGATTTCCAGGGCGCCATCGATGGAATTGTGATCGGTGACGGTCACCAGGTCCATTCCCCGTGTTCGGGCGATCTGGCAGATCTGAAGCGGTTCCGTAAAACTTTCGGGACAGTCGATTTTCTGGAGAACCCACTGGGACGGTCGCTTGGAATACTTGGAATGAACGTGAAGGTCGGCTTTCATTGTCTTTTTTCCTCCCTTTTCGGAAGCGGATATAAACAGGTATAATCATCTCATAAATTTGAACGGGAAAAGGTGTACCGCTTTCATGTTAGGGCTGTATAAGAAGAGGGTTAGAAATATGTGAAATCCGATCGGGTCGAATTCGGAACCGGGCGAAGCAAAAAAAAAGGGCGGCCGAAACGGCCGCCCTTTGGGGGGATGGACACGGGGGGATGTGTCCTTGGGATGGGTTGAATATAACCGTCGAATGTTAAGATTTGATTAGAATTTCATAAGAAAAAAATTAAATGTGGGCCATGAACACCGTTTCGGCCACCTCTCTATTCTATCCCAAATATTCTTCCTTCCAGCTGCCGATGTCGAATTCGATCCCGTCCTGGGCCCCGGGCCAGTAGAGATTCAGGATTTCTTCCAGGGAGGTGATGCCGTTGGCCACCTTTTCGAGACCGTCTTCGATCATGGTTCGAAAACCGCGCTCCCGAAACAGCCGGCGCAGTTCGAGCTGGGAGCGTCCTTCGGCGATTTCCCGGCCGAGGTCTTCATCGATTTCGACCACCTCGAAAATGCCGGTGCGGCCGCGATATCCGTATTGATCGCAGATTTCGCATCCGCCGGCTTCATACACGGTGTCGGGCGGGGTCATTTGGATGAATTCGAATAATTTTTTCTCTTCCTCATCCAGCTTCCGGGGGCTTCGACACTCGGTGCAGAGTTTTCGAACCAGGCTTTGAGCGATGATCACCCGAAGAGATCCGCCCAATATGCTGTAGGGAACCGACAGGTAATGGAAGGCCTCCACGGCCGCCGCCGCATCCCGGGCGTGAAGCGTGGCGAGCACGAACCTGGCTGCTGCCGCGGCCCGGGCCGAGGTGACCGCCGATTTGGAATCCCGGATTTCCGCGACCATCAACAGGTCCGGGTCCATGCGAAGCAGCACCCGAAGCCCTTCGTACATGGTGAGGTCGTGGCGATCATCCACCTCCAGCTGGCGGATGTGCGGAATGGCGAACTCCACCGGATCTTCAATGCTGACGGCGATGATGCCGGCCAGATCAAAGGTGGAGGCCAAAGAATAAAGAGAGGTGGATTTGCCAGCGCCGGTGGGGCCGGCGACGATCACGAGCCCCTGGGGACGGCTCAGGTTTCGGCGGACGATCTCCAGGTCCCGGTCTCCGAAGCCGAGCTGGGTGATATCGGTGAGCGCTTCCGGCGGGGTGAGGATGCGCAGATGAACCGACTCGGTGGCGCCGATGGGAATAAGAGTGACCCGAACATCCTTGGCCGCATTCTCGCTCGCCCAGGTGAATTGCCCCTCCATGGGGGTGAATACCCTGCCGAAATCGAGTTCGGTCCGCACCCGAATCTGAATCAGCAGTTTTTTTGCATCGTCCCATGCCAGGGTTTCAAAGGGTCGAATGCCGCCGTCCACCCGAAACCGGATCAATAAACCGTCCGGCACCGGGTCCAGATGAATATCGGTGGCCCCTTTTTCCCAGGCCGTTCTCATCAATTGGTCCAGGAGTTCTTCTTCTTCTTCTTCTTCTTCTTCTTCTTCTTCTTCGTTTTCTTCTAAAGCCGAGGTTTCCTCTTCCGTAAAGGATTCCGATTCCCTATTCTCAGTTTGCTGATTCTCCTGCAATTCGTCCTGTGGATCGGTTTCTCTTGAGTTTGTCATCATTTTCCGCCATTCGGTTCTGTAGATCCAGGTTCTTATCTGTTTTATTCACCCTGCTTCCCGAGCTGCATCCTGTTTAGATTTAGCCGCCAACAAGGATTGAGGGTATTTTACCGTAAAGGATTCCATTGTTTTTCCATCTTTTAGTGCGCTTTTGATCATTCCTTGCTTTTGGATTCAGCATAGTGATATACAATCATTGAATTGCAACGAAATGGTTTTGGCTGCGCTTCATTGGATGAAAAACGTGTAAAAACAATAAAAGACTTTCTTTAGAGGCACCCTCAGAAGCATACAAAGATTCCAATTCTGTTTCAAGCGATAAAGTGGATGTCTATTTTCGCTTTCAACCAAAAACTCACAGATACGAATGATATTCAGCAGATGAATAACGCCATTCGAGCGGTGCTGCTGTCCGGACTGGTTTTGCCGGGGTTGGGGCAAGTGGTCCTCAAACGGTATGCACGGGGCATTTTCCTGATGGGGATGACACTGATCTTCACGGGGGTCATTGTGGTCAAGGCGGTGCAGCAGGCCCTCCGTGTTTTGAATCAAATTCCACTGGACGGGTCTCCCATCGATATGGGCGATATATACCGAGCCGTATCTCAGGCGTCCACCGCATCGGACAGTCGCCTGATGTATCTATCACTTTTCTTATTGATTTTTTGCTGGATTTATGGAGTGGTGGATGGCTATCTTTTAGGCAAAAAAATGGACCAAATCGAAAAAGCGGATCATTGAAATCAGGTGAAATCAGGTGAAATCAGGACAAAACGATACAATCGCGGCGGGGTGAAAACATGCCGGCTCGGTTCTTATCGGCAGAGCCGATCGGTGATGTGATGGGAAATGATTTCGCCGCCGAAGCGTTAAGATGCAGGGAAGGGCGTATATATGAATCAAAACAAATCGAGAACGGAAAGTCA
Organism: uncultured Desulfobacterales bacterium; assembly: GCA_964573705.1. GTDB lineage: Bacteria > Desulfobacterota > Desulfobacteria > Desulfobacterales > Desulfococcaceae > JAABSQ01. The sequence continues at coordinate 224 of CAZNLT010000277.1, read as the reverse complement.
GGTGGTGACCGAAGCCCGGCGGGATCGGGAGCGGCGGGAGAAAACCTATCGGGAGCGGGCCCTGAAGATGTACCCCCATGTCTGCGGGCGTTGCGGACGGGAGTTTTCAGGCAAGAAGCTTCGGGAACTCACGGTCCATCACCGGGACCACAACCACGACAACAATCCGCCGGACGGCAGCAACTGGGAACTGCTGTGCATCTATTGTCACGACAATGAACACT
>CAZNLT010000276.1:0-5096 GCA_964573705.1 uncultured Desulfobacterales bacterium | reverse complement strand
ATCCCGGCCATCCTGATTCAAAAAAACGAGCCATTCGAATCAGGATAGCCAGGATAATGGAAGGATATCCAGGATAGCACGGCATCATCCTGATCATCCTTTTTAATCCCGGCGATCCTGATTCAAACAATAAGGATGGACAATATATCAGAAAATACTGCCAAAGCGCCGACTCCTGTGGTATTCTGACCCCACCATGGAAAAGCTCCTGAGCCCAAAAAACGACTTCGTATTCAAAAAGCTCTTCACCAGTGACACGGAGATCCTGACGGATTTGATCAACAATGCGCTTGAATTGACGGGTTCCGACCGCATCATTTCCGTGGAGGTGAAAAACCCGGACATACTGCCTGACGAACTCGAAAGAAAGTTTATCATCCTGGATATTCGCGCGGTGGACGGCTCCGGCCATGAATACGACATCGAAATGCAGGTGCGCAGGTTCGAACACTACCCCAGGCGCTCGCTTTTTTACCTATACAGAATGTATGGGGATCAGCTGGAATCCGGTGAGGACTACTCGGAGCTTCATCCGGTCATCGGCATCCATTTTTTTGGCTATACCCTTTTCCCCGATTTTGCTCGACTTCCATTACCGCTTTCATCTGCGGGAAACCGGGTATTTGCATCTCATATTGACTGACGACCTCGCGCTACATATACTTGAATTCTCCCGGATCCGGGAACAAATGCCGGCGCCGGGAGTTCGTGGTACCGTTGATCTCTTGAATTAACTCTTCATTTTCAATCACGCATAAGAGAAAGGAGAAAGAAAAATGAAACAGCATTACCAAAATCCCATGGTCAACAAGGCGCTGAAAATTTTGGAAGAATTGAGTGCGGATGAAAAGATTCGGGAAATGGCGGAAAGAAGGGAAAAAGTATTGAGAGATGAGGCCATGTTTCTGAATGAGGCCAAGAAAAGCGGTAAAAAAGAGATAGCCATTCGGTTACTCAAGATGAATCTGCTGACCATTGAACAAATAGCGGAAGCCACTGATTTGAAAATCAGGGAAATAACCGAGTTGAAAACATTAATCTCGAAATCGGATCAACCATCCTGACCATCCGTTTACATCCCGGCCATCCTGATTCAAAAAACAACCAACCCGAATCAGGATGGCCAGGATAATTGAAGGATATCCAGGATGGCACGGAATCATCCTGACCATCCTTTTTTTAATCCCGGCCATCCTGGTTCAAACCCCTACATCCCCAAATAATCCAGCTCATACGGCCAGGCCTCGTGGCCGCCTTCGATGAACCACACCCGATTGTATCCATTGGCATTGAGAATCCGCTGGGCTTCGTATCCTCTCAGGCTGATTTTGCAGAAAGGCAGGATTTCGGTGTCTGTGGGAATTTCGCTGATCCGGTCCCGAAGCTCGCCAAGGGGGATATGGATGACCTTGTCGTAGGCCATCTTGAGCATCTTGTTTTCATCGGGTTCGCGGACATCCAGCAGCACCACTTCGCCTTGGTCCATGCGGCGTTTGGCTTCGGCCGGGGAGATGCAGCGGGCCAGGCCGTCGAGTTTGTTGGATAGGACCTGGGCGCAGGTGGCGATCGGGTCGATGGGGGGGCTGTAGGGCGGGGCGTAGGCCAGGTCGATGTCGGCCAGATCATCCAGGGTTCCGCCGTAAAAGATGGTGGAGGCGGCTACGTCCAGCCGTTTGTCGCCGGCCCCCATTCCGGCTACCTGCACCCCGATGACCTTGCGGTCTTTCCGGTTGGCCAGCATCTTGATGAGAAGATAGCGGGCGTCTTTCATATAATGGGGTTTGTCCGGTCCGCCCCAGATGACGGATTCATAGTCGAGGTTCAGCCGAAGGGCCTGGGTTTCGGTCAGCCCGGTGCGGCCTATGGTGAAGTCGAATGCCTTGACGATGCCGGTACCGGTAATCCCGCTGTAGGGGGACGGCCGGCCGGCGATGTGGTTGGCGATGACTCTGCCCTGCTTGTTGGCTGTGGAGCCCAAGGGAGCATACATATAGTCGCCGGCGCCTTTTCCGGCGTAGTGGTTGACCACGCAGTCGCCTCCGGCATAGATATCCGGATCGCTGGTCTGACAGTACTCATTGATGATGCTGCCCCGGCGGCAGGACAATCCCGCAGCTTCGGCCAGTTCGAAGTTGGGCCGGGTGCCCACGGCGATGATGGCCAGGTCCGCGTCATAGGTGTTCCGGTCGGTCTGAACCGCCTTCAGTTTATCATCCGCGTCATCCCCCAGCAGCGCCGTTACCCGCTCACTCAGGACCACCTCCACATCGTTGTCGTCCAGGTGAATCCGGGCATAATCGGCCATGTCCTTGTCCAGAACCCCGGGCAGGATCTGGTCCTGCATTTCCACCAGGGTGACCTCGAGTCCTTTGTATATCAGGGCTTCCGCCATTTCCATGCCGATAAATCCGGCGCCGACCATCACCGCCTTTTTCAGCCCCTGGGCCTCCACCTCCCGGACCAGGGTGTCGGCATCGTCGGGATGGGTCATAAACCAGACATTCTTGAGATGAATCCCCGGAATCGGCGGCCGAAAGGGGCGGCCGCCGGTGGCCAGAACCAGTTTGTCATAGGGCAGATCGGTTTCCTCGCCGGTGGTGAGGTTTTTGACCCGCACCGTTTTTTTCTCCCGGTCGATGTTCAGGGCTTCGGTTCGGTTCATCACCTTGAACCCCTTGGTCTTTTCAAAAAAGGCCGGGGTTCGGGGAAGCCCCACCTGGGTGTGGGTGAGGGCCTTGATGTTGGGAAAGACCCCTTCCACATAATAGGGCAGTCCGCAGGCCCCGTAAGAAACCAGTTCTCCTTTGTCGATCATGGTAATGTCCGCATCCGGCATGAGCCGCCGCAGCCGGGCCCCGGTTTTGGGTCCGCAGGCCACGCCGCCGATGATGAGCACGCGCAATGGAGTTGCCATGGGTCACATTCCTTTCTTTCGCAATAGGGTCAAGCGCCGGCGGTGTGTCCGGCGCGGAAAATGGTATGCCTCAAGATTGTGCCTCATATCTTAAAACAGGGATCTTACTAAGGACCGAGCGGGATTGTCAATGATGCAAAGCGGAGAAAAAGGGACGGAACTGCCGCTCAGAGAGCGGCAGACGCAGGGTTACCCCGAAAAACGGGTGAGATGGGGAATTTTTATGGATAAATCGATATTCACGCTGAACCGCTAACAGGTGAGATGGAACCCGGCGGCAACATCCTTGCCTTCTTCATGAAGTTGGTTGAAGGTCTTCACGGCCTGGCCGGATTTCTCCTCGATCAGCTCGATCCCCCGGTCTTGGACCCCGGTGCGGAAAGCCTCGGTGGATTTCATGTTTCCGTAGTAGCCGGTTCCCACCACCAGGATATCCGGGGCTTTGTCGAGGATGTCCTGAATATCGTCGAGAGTGATGCGGTGGCCTTCATCCCGCCACCATTCGGGGACGACCCTGCCGTCGATGATTTTGATGTCGTTGGAGTAGGTTTCCCCGTCGACCGTGATCTTGCCGAATCCGTAATCCTGAATCATATGCGCCTCCTTGTCTGGACCTTCAGCGCCGTTTTTCGGTCTGCTTTTCCGATAGCCGCCCTTTCAGACGTTCCATATCGTCGATCCATCCCTGAACCCGATCCGGGCCGTATTCCGCTTTCCAGGCGGTGACGATTTCATCCACCGGGATATCGGTTCGCTCGCCGTGACAGGCCAGATATTCCATGAATTTTCGATTGTCCACACTGAAAGCATGGAAAATGGAATCCTCAAGCCCGTCGAATTCAAGGGGGGGTACCCGGTGTTTTCGGCAGAGTTCGATGTTGAAGGCGGGGGTGCATTTGACCCACCGGCCGTTCAGAAAAAATTCGGTATACCCGTGATAGACGAATCGGTCCGACCCGAGGTGGTCCAGCAGACGCCGGGTGGCGATATGGTTGCGGACATCGGCGAACCCGATCCGTGAGGGGATACCGCAGGCCCGACCCAGAGCGCACAGGAGCCCCGCTTTGGTGATGCAAAACCCTTTTCCGGTTTTTAAAACGGTGCTGGCCCGGTAATGTTCGGGGCGGTAAAAGGGCCGGTACGGGTCGTACCGGATCTCGTCTCGCACCGCATAATAGAGTTTTACCGCCCGGGTAACCGGATCATCGCCCGCACAACCGGTTTTTTCCGAGGCGTAGGCCTGAATATCCGGGTGAGCGCTGTCGAGGATGTCGGTGGCGCAACAATAGACCGACTCCGGCGGTTCTGTAGGATTGGCCATATACTTCACCGCTTCAAGCAATTTGCGCCGGTTTTCACCGGCGGTGTCGGCTGAGTTTCCAGATCAATGTCCCCGCTATACAGAGGCCGCTCACCACTGCGGCGATCACCAGGAAAGGATAGAAAAAGATATAGATCATTGTGGAGCAAGCGGCGACGGTCAGTATCAGCGCACAGCAGAGCAAAAAGATGGTGGAAAGGGATGCGGTCAGAGAAACCGCGTATTTGCTGGAATACCGAAACGAAATTTCCATCTTCCGGTCGGATCGAGTTCGGTTCGGGGCGGGTTGAAAGCGGACCACCTGATGGGAGGGCATGGCCCCGGCAGGGGTGCGGCGGACCCGAACAGCGGAGGGAGAAGGGGCCGGTTCGGGGTTGGGTTCAACATACTTTCGCAGACCCGGATATTCCCGCAGGATTCGTTCCAGCGGATACCGGTCTTCTCCGGTTTTCAGGGTCAGTCCATAGGCCTGATATTCCGAGAGAGCGCGGGCTTCATCCACCAATCGGTAGACCCAGGCTTTGCCGTATTTTTCTTTTTGAATAAATCGGCCGAGATCGCATTTTTCCGAATCGCTGATGCGGGAAAGAACGCTGGATACGGTTCCGGTTTTGACTTTCCGACCGGTTCGGCCGGAGAGCTTGTGGGCGATATCCCTCGATTTGGAGGGTCCCCCCCGCAGCAGAATGCCGATCACCTGTTGAATGCTGTTTTTGTCGATACTGGATTTGTAAATCATGGTTTGACTCCCGACTTAGGATTTGTTGATACGATCCCGGAGTTTGCCCGAGCACTTGAATGTTACCACCTGGCGCGGAGACAGCATCATGTCGTCCCCGGTGGCGGGATTTCTGCCGCGGC
>CAZNLT010000275.1:0-5097 GCA_964573705.1 uncultured Desulfobacterales bacterium | reverse complement strand
GCCCACGTTGCCGGCGATCAGTTCCATGTCTCGAAAACTCCCCTTGAGCCGTTTGACCGCCTCGATGACGTTTTTGGAATGTCCGTGGGAGGTGTCGATCAGGAGCACATCCGCTCCGGCCTTCAGCACCGCTTCGGCCCGCTCCATCATGTCCGATCCCACCCCGACGGCGGCGCCCACCCGCAGCCGGCCCCGGCTGTCTTTACAGGCGTGGGGGTATTTTTTGATTTTTTCGATGTCCTTGATGGTGATCATGCCGGTGAGTTTGCCGTCTTTGTCCACCACCAATAGTTTTTCGATGCGGTGCTGATGAAGCAGTTTTTTGGATTCTTCCAGTTCGATGCCTTCGGACACCGTCACCAGGTTTTCACTGGTCATCACATCCGAGACCCGCTTTATCAGATTGGTCTCGAAACGGAGGTCCCGGTTGGTGACGATTCCCACCAGATGGTCTCCTTCGGTGACCGGAAGCCCCGAAATCCGATACCGCTCCATGATCTTCATCACCTCGGAAATCCGCTGGTCGGGCCGGATGGTCACCGGATCGATGATCATGCCGCTTTCGGACTTCTTGACCTGGTCCACCGCTTTGGCCTGGTTTTCCAGGCTCATGTTCCGGTGAATGAACCCGAGGCCGCCGGACCGGGCCATGGTGATGGCGCTGCGGGATTCGGTGACCGTATCCATGGCCGCGCTCACGATGGGAATATTCAAGGAAAGATTGCGGGTCAAACGGGTCCGGGTCCGGGTGTCTTTGGGAAGAACGTCCGAGTAGTTCGGGACCAGGAGCAGATCGTCGAACGAATATGCCTCTTCCGGAGTCAAGGTCTCCATGGATGCCTCCATATATGGATGGGGATAAGGACCCGGAAGGGCCCTGCCCGGGTTGACGATTCAAAAAAAGAACCGGTAAATTATCCCGGCAGATTACCAAAGGGAGGCCGCTTTATCAATCCTAAAAATTGTGATATTGACACCGGTCGGATATCGTAATTAATATTGTAAATGAACCTGAACACTTACTCTAAAATAGAAATTCGGATGAAAGATGCTTTTAAAAATAAATCCTGAAAATCCGCAGATGAGATTAATTCGGAAAGTGGTGGACGTCCTCGAAGACGGCGGGGTCATCGCCTATCCCACCGACACCTTTTACGGTATCGGGTGCGACATCATGAACAAGAAGGCGATTCAGCGGGTGTATCAACTGAAGCAGCGGGACCAGAAAAAACCCTTCAGCTTTATCTGTTCGGACCTGAAAAACATCAGCGATTACGCCAAGGTCTCCAATTACGCATATAAAACCATGCGGCGCATGCTGCCGGGCCCCTATACCTTTATTCTGGAAGGCTCCAAGATGGTGCCAAAAATGATGCTGACCAAGCGGAAGACCGCCGGCATTCGGGTGCCCGATCATCCCATCTGCATGGAACTGGTCAGGGAGCTGGGCAACCCGATCATCTCCACCAGCGCCGCAACCCCCGACGGGGAGATCTTCTATGACCCTTCCCTGATTCATGATTATTTCGGCAACCGCATCGATATCGTCATCGACGGCGGGCCGGTATCGGGAGAGCCCTCCAGCGTGATTTCCCTCTACGACGATGAACCGGAGGTCATCCGCGAGGGTCTGGGGGATGTGAGTATTTTTGAATAGGATTCAGCCGCCCCGGTCGGCTTTCAGAAGAAGCGGCGGGGCGCGGAAATGTCGGTTCTAAAAGTGAAAGCTCAGCAGGTCGACCCTGTTTTGATCATATAATTTCTTGACCTTCACCAGTTTGTCGAGGTTCCTCAGGCTGTTCAAGTGGGTGTAGACGGCGTCGAAGAACTGATGTCGATGAATCTCCATCACCGCATCGGCATCCAGTGCCAGAAGCTTTTTTCGGCTGATCCGCCAGATCTTGAGGCTCAGATTCTGGCCGTAATATCCCACCATGGAGAGGGGTTCTCCCAGATCATATTCGGTCTCCACCAGAAGGTCGAGATCTTCGATCAACTTCAGGAAATTCCGGGTGTTGGCCAGGTTGGCCTTGTAGCGCCGAAGCATGTTCTCGCCGATGAACTGCCGGGTGATCTTCGGGGACAGCTTGCCGCCATCCCCGATCAGCTTTGTGCCGTCTTCTTTGCCTTCACCGATGCCGGGGCATCTCGAATCGAAAACCACCGCATAGGCGGTGTTGTCGACCTGCCCTGAGGGGATTTCCTGGATATTGAATGGATAGATTTTGCAGGCCCGGGGTCGAATGGAATCGTAAACCTCACAGTCCCCCGTCTCTTTTTCCAGATAGGGGCAGGGGACACCCCGTTTCAAGGTGTACAGCAGGGTGAGGCTTAAATGGTCGTTTGTTTTTGAAAAGACCACCGGAAACAGCTTGGCGGTGTCGAACATTTCATCCAGAAGCACATTGGCGCAGGTGTAGGTGGAGCCGTCGCAGCACAGGGAGCAGGTGTCGCAACCGCCGAAGGCGGTCTTGCCGTGAGCCTTCGGGTTGAGCGTTTGGATGAAGCTTTTGGGGTCTGTTTTGTTTTCCATGGGGAACTTCCTCGGGATGGTTACAATCTTGCGAATGCCTTCGCCCGTGTGGTCGAAAAGCGGAGAGGGAAGGGCGAGGCCGTAAAAAGGAAGGGCGGCCGCAAGGGCCGCCCCGTATATTTCGATACCGTCGGAAAAAGAAGAAGATCTCCCTTCTGGGGACCTGCTATTTCTCGTCGTCCTCTTTCATCTTTTCCTGAAGGTTCTCTCTGAGGATTTCGCCGAAGGTGGACGTGGCCGGCCCCATCTTGTTGATGTAATCGCTCAGGATGGCCTGGTCGTCTTCCATGTCCAGCCGTTTGATGGAGAGCCCGATGCGCCGTTCATCGGTGTTGATGTTCATCACCTTGGCGGTGATCACATCCCCCAAACTGAACTTTTCCCCGGGGCTCTTGATCTTTTCTTTGCTGATCTCAGACACATGGACCAAGCCCTCGATGCCCTCTTCGAGTTCTACGAAAATACCGAAATCGGTGATGTTGGTCACCGTGCCGGTGATTTCAGAACCCACCTCGTACCGCTCGGCCACCGTATCCCAGGGATCGGGCTGGAGCTGCTTGATGCCAAGGGAGAATCGTTCGTTTTCTTTTTCAATATCCAGAACTACCGCCTGCACCGTTTCGCCCTTTTTATAGAGCTCTGAAGGATGCTTGATCCGTTTGGTCCAGGAAATGTCGGATATGTGTACCAGACCGTCGATGCCCTCGTCGATGCCGATGAACAGACCGAAATCGGTGATGTTCTTGATCTTGCCCTCGATGGTGGTTCCCACCGGGTATTTTTCGCCGATTACATCCCAGGGATTGGGTTTGACCTGCTTCATACCCAAGGAAATACGGCGGCTGTCGGGTTTGATGTCGAGCACGATGGCGTCGACGTCTTCTCCGACCGTTACCACCTTGGACGGATGCCGGATTTTTCGGGTCCAGGACATTTCCGATACATGGATCAGGCCTTCAATGCCTTCTTCGAGTTCCACGAATGCGCCGTAATCGGTGAGGCTGACCACTTTGCCGGTGACCCGGGAGCCCACCGGATACTTCTCGGCCGCGCTCTCCCACGGATCCTGGGTCAGCTGCTTCATGCCCAGTGAGACGCGCTCCCGTTCCAGGTCGAGGTTGAGAATTTTTACCGTGATCTCATCGCCCACCGAAAACAGCTCGGAAGGATGCTTGACCCGGCCCCAGGAAATATCGGTGATGTGAAGCAGACCGTCCACCCCGCCGAGATCCACGAAAACCCCGTATTCGGTGATGTTTTTTACCACCCCGTCCATGATCTTGCCTTCCTCGATGGCGGCGAGGGTTTCGGCCCGGGCCTGCTCGCGCTCTTCCTCGAGAATGACCCGTCTGGACAGAACGATGTTGCTTCGCTTTCGGTTGAATTTCAGAATCTTGAAGGTGAAGGTCTTTCCGACCATCTCATCCAGGTTGCGGATGGGACGCAGGTCGGCCTGGGACCCGGGCAGAAATGCCTGAACCCCGATGTCCACGGAAAAACCGCCTTTGACCCGATTGGTGATGGTGCCTTCCACGGTGCCGCCGTCGTCATAGGCTCTCTTGATTTCATCCCAGACCTTGACTTTTTCGGCTTTTTCTTTGGAAAGGACGACCATCTCTTCTTCGTCATCCCACCACTCCACCATGACCTCGACGGAATCGCCGACCTCGGCCTCGATTCCGCCGTCTTCGTTCCGGAACTCGCGGATGGGAATCTGCCCTTCGGATTTATAACCGATGTCCACCAAGACATGGTCCTTATCCACCGAGATGATCCTCCCCATGGCGACCTCGCCTTCTTCGAAACGCTTGAAGCTCTCTTCGTACATGTCCATCAAGCTTTCCATGGTGGTTTCGCCTTCCATCTCTTCGGCCTCTTCCTCTTCCGCTTCCATGGCGTCCAGGGTCTCTTCTGCGGTGAGACCCGGATCTGAAACCTCGGTTTCGGCGTCTGCGACGGCATTCTCCGTTTCGGTGTTCTCCGACCCGGCTTCCGGTTGTTGACTTTCTTCCTCGATCACATCGGTTTCCGAGGCGTCTGTCTGGTTTTGTTGTTGAGTTTCTTCTTTTACCATTTCTTCCATAAACTAAAATTACCCCCTTGGCCTATTTTTTATTATACCCCCATTCAGGTAGCATAACCTGTACATTATATATATTCACGGCTGAAATGCAAGCCTTAATTCGGGAAAAGTTTACTATTCGCAGAAAAGAGAGGAAACGGTGGGTCAGAGCCGGGTTTGAATCTGCGCCAGCATGGTCTCGATCACCGCTTCGCGGGATAGGGCGGTGGAGTCGATGCGGACGGCGTCGGGCGCCGGTTTCAGCGGGGCGAGAGAGCGGCTGCTGTCGTTTCGGTCCCGAATGCGAAGGTCCCGTTCGACCTCTTCGAGGGTCTGCCCGGTGACCCCCTTCACCTCTTTAAAGCGCCGGGCGGCCCGAATTTCAGGGGAGGCGTTCAGAAAGAATTTGAGGTCGGCGTCCGGAAAGACCACGGTTCCCATATCCCGGCCTTCAAAGACCGCCCCTTTGTTTTCGCCCATTTGCCGCTGGACCTCTAAAAGG
>CAZNLT010000274.1:2345-5112 GCA_964573705.1 uncultured Desulfobacterales bacterium | reverse complement strand
TGGCGCTGATGCAGCCCCGGTGCGGTTCATCACAGTCCATCAGAAAAATCAGACGAATCAGAGTTCAAGACAACGGGTCTGATTCATCTGATGACGCTGATTCAACCCCGGTGCATGCAGCGGTGCGGTTCATCACAGTCCATCAGAAAATCAGACGAATCAGAGTTCAAGAAATTCTTCCGAAGTTCAGAGTATACAGCATTTTGCAAATGCGGTATGATATCCTGTTCTGAATCGCAAAATCAAAGGATGATCCCTGGTTTGTTTTATAAGGAAATTTCAAGGAGTTGTAATGGCGAAAACGGAAGCAGAGGCCAAAACTCTTTTTAGCCTGCAAAACGCCGCAATCCGCATCGGCGACCGAATCCTGCTGGAGGGCGCCGACTGGGATATTCATCCCCGGCAGCATTGGGCGGTGGTGGGGCCCAACGGGGCCGGGAAGTCGAGCCTGGTGCGGGCCCTGGCCGGGGATCTGCCGATTGTCCGGGGGCGGATGGTTCGGGGGAACGGGTTTACACCGGGGGAATCGGTCGGGTATGTCTCTTTTGAACTGCACCGGCATCTGATCGAGCGGGAGGAGAGTCGGGACCATGCCCGGTTTTTCAGCGGCCGGCTCGATGATCTGCCCAAGGTTCGGGAACTGATCGGGCTGGATGATGCCGATCCGGAACTCGGGTCCGAAATGGTCCGCCTGCTGGAGATCGATACCCTGCTGGACCGGCCCTACCGGGTCCTTTCCACCGGGGAAATGCGAAAAGCGCTGATCGCACGGGCGGTGCTCAAAACCCCCCGGCTGCTTATCCTGGATGAGCCCTTTGACGGGCTGGATGTTCCTTCCCGAAACCGGCTGTCCGGGGCCGTTCACCGTCTGATGCGGGAGTTGCAGGTGATACTGGTGGCCCACCGGCCGGAGGAGATTCTGCCTTCCATTTCTCATGTGATCCAGCTTGAAGAGGGTCGGGTGGTGCGGCAGGGGCGCCGGGATACGGTGCTGAAGGCGATGGCGGCCGATTCGCCGGATGAAGGGCCTTCTTCCAGACCGCCGATGACGCCGATCTCCGAAGGACCCGAAAAGTCGGATTCGGATGAGGCGCTGATCGAGATGCGGAATATCTCGGTCCGCTACGGCCAAACCCGGGTGATCAACCGGCTCGATTGGACGGTGAAAAGAGGTGAAAACTGGGTCGTGGTGGGCCCTAACGGGGCCGGGAAAACCACCCTGCTGAACCTCATCACCGGGGACAATGTACAGGCCTATGCCAATGACATCCGCCTGTTCGGAAGGCTTAGAGGATCGGGGGAAAGCATCTGGGATATTCGCAGTCACATCGGCGTGGTCTCTTCGGAGCTTCAGATCCATTATCGAAAGCGGCTGACCGCCCTGGAGACGGTGCTGTCCGGGTTTTTCGATTCGGTGGGATTATACCGGCACGCCTCCGAAAATCAGCGCCGGACCGCCTTCGAGCAGCTGGAGCGGCTCGGCCTTTCCGGTATGGCGGACCGGCGCTTCGACCGGCTTTCCTGCGGCGAACAGCGGATGATCCTTCTGGCCCGGGCCATGGTCAAATCCCCGGAGCTTCTGATTCTGGATGAACCCTGCCAGGGGCTGGACCGCCGAAACCGCGAAACGGTCCTGGAGATGATCGATGCCATCGGCCGATCCCCGAATACCCAGCTCCTTTATGTCACCCATCATCCCGGCGAGATTCCGGGCTGCATCACCCATCAGCTTCGGTTCCGAAAACATCCGGACGGCAGTTATGCCGCCGAATCCCGCGGCTTGCGCCCTTCCGGAGACCGCCCATGAACCTGCTGGATCGACGGATTATTTTTCTGATGGGGAAGGGCGGATCGGGGAGAACCACCCTGAGCGCGGCCCTGGCCATCGCCGCGGCCCGGCAGAACCGAACGGCTCTGATCCTGGAGGCGGGGGATGAGGACGCGGTCGGTCCGCTCTTCGACACCGATTCCCTGGAGCGGGAGCCTCGGGAAATCGCCCCCGGCATCTGGGGCGGCCGGATCAATACCCGATCGGTGCTTACGGATTATGTTCATCAATTTGTGGGACTTCCCTTCGTGGCCAACACCATCACCCGGGCCGAACTCTTTGAACACATCGCAGACGGCACCCCCGGCCTGCGGGAGCTGATGGTCTTGGGCCAGATCTGGCGCTGGGAACAGGAAAAGATGGGGAGCGGATACCCGAAATTCGACCCGATTATCGTGGACGGCCCGGCCACCGGCCACGGTATGAGCCTGCTGCGGCAGCCCCGGGCGGTGCTGGACATGTTTCGGGTGGGTCCCCTGGCCGATCAGCTTCGAATGGTCCAGGAAATGCTTTCGGACCCGGCCCGTTCCGGGGTGCTGCTGGTGACCCTGCCCGAGGAGCTGCCCATCAATGAGGCCATCGATTTTATCCATGCCGCGGAGGGGGATATTCAGATGGCGGTGACGGTTACGGCCGTTAACGGGGTGTATCCCACCACCTTTACCGCTCGGGATGAAACCCGTATTCGGGAACTGCTGAAAAAAGGCGACGCCGTTCCCGACGCCCTGCGGCCGGTGCTGGAAACCGCCCGGGATCAGATCTTTCGAAGACACCTTCAGGAGGGGTATGCCAACCGGATTCGAGGGGAGAATGCCGGAACCGTGATCGAGATTCCCTATGTCTATTCCAACCGGCTCTCCCGGGACGACATCGAGGGAATCGCCGACCGGCTGGTTCAGGAGCTGGAACTCGATACGGAGGCGGGCAAATGATTTTTTC
>CAZNLT010000274.1:0-2245 GCA_964573705.1 uncultured Desulfobacterales bacterium | reverse complement strand
ACGGCAGGAGGCGTGAATACCCACCATGGACCTGTTCGAACGAATCAGACACTCGCAAATCCTGATCTGCTGCGGCAGCGGCGGCGTGGGAAAGACCACCGTCTCGGCCACCCTGGGGCTTTTCGGGGCCATGATCGGCCGCAAAACCCTGGTGCTGACCATCGACCCGGCCAAACGCCTGGCCGATTCGCTGGGGCTGGGGCCGCTTCAGCAGGAGGAACAGCGGGTTCCGAAGGAAAAATTCGAGGCGGTGGGGCTCACACCCCGAGGCGAACTCTATGCCATGATGCTCGACACCAAGCGGGCCTTCGACCGAATCGTCGAACGCCATGCCGCTTCGCCGTCCATGCGGGACCGGTTCTTCAACAACCGGTATTATCAGAATCTCTCCGGGCGTCTGGCCGGCTCCCACGAATATATGGCCATGGAAAAGCTCCATGAAATTCACGAGCGGGGGGAATACGACCTGATCGTGCTGGATACCCCGCCCAGCCGCCGGGCCCTCGATTTTCTGGATGCGCCCCAGCGCTTGTCCAATCTGCTCGGGGACAGCATGCTCTGGAAGCTGATGAAGCCATACGTCAAAACCGGCTTCTGGGGCCTTAAAATGATGGGGGCCCTGACCTTTCCTGTTCAGAAGGTGATCGGGAACTTGATGGGGATGCAGGTCTTTGAAGACATTCAGGATTTTTTCAAATTGGGGGATGATGTCTTTTTCGAAGGGTTTCGCCGTCGGGCCCAGTCGGTGCGACAACTGATCGCATCCCCGGAGGTGCTGTTCCTGGCGGTTACCGGCCCCATGCACGCGCCCATGCGGGAGGTCCGGCATCTGTTTGAAACCATTCAATCCAACGACATGGCTTTCGGCGGATTCATCGTGAACCGGGTGCATCCCTATCATCCTGAAAACATTGAACCCGGTGTTTTGACCGAAGCGCTTCAGCTGGATACGGGACTGGCCGACCGGCTACTGAAAAATTACACCCGATTTCAGAAACTGGCTCAAAGCGACCGAGAAATGATTCAGGAGTTGCGGAAGACCGCCGGACCGGAGGCCATGATTCAGGAGGCACCCTATTTTGAAACCGATGTCTATGATTTCTCGGGGCTGGTGCGCGTGTATGAGCACATCAAACCGGATTGGCTGTAAAGTGAAGGTAAACTGAGTTTTTGACGATATTCTACGCCTTCATTACTCATTCGTTTGGCGGCTGATTTCAAGAATTTTATTTTTGAAATAGTTAAAGCTGGGAGATGAATTCTTTTGTGTGTCCATGTGTGGGGTAATTTTTTCAGACCATTCCGCTTTTTGGGCTCCGATTGCCTGCCATCCTTTGCTTGAAAGTGCTTGTGCTCCGCCAGGAACTACCGCATCAGCGAGATACTCCCAGGTGCCGCAAATCGAATCATTAACATAAGCATTCAATATTGAATCCTTTGCCCTTGGGTACGCCGTCTTTAAGGTCCAGTACTTTCTTTCCAGATTGATCTTCGATCAGAATTTCAAAATGCATGATCTTATCTCGGATCCAAATAATCGCTGTACCAGAGACCCCCTAAGGGTAGCCCCTCTGCCACCATGCTTTTTACAATCTCATTTTCACTTGCTCTTCGAATGATTGAAAATCCGTCCGGGCCTTTTCCCAAAATCCAAACTTCATTTGGCTCAAGGGCATCCACAAAATAAGGCTGGTGAGTAGTGATGAAGACTTGTGATCCCCCTTTTCTACCGGTTGCATGTTCCCGAAATTCTCGAGCCAAAGATTCCAAAAGTTTATGATATAATCCATTTTCTGGTTCTTCAATGCAAAGAAAAGGGGGAGGGATAGGATCTTCTAAGAGGAGAAGATAGGCAAAAACTTTTAAGGTGCCATCTGACATCTGCTGTGAATAAAAGGGGTCCTCAAATCCTTTGTCATTAAACCTCAGAAGAAGCCTGCCGTCATTTGATTTTTCTGTATCTATTTTATAAATACCAGGTATCTTTTCGGCTATCTGTTTTAAAATACCCTTAAAACGTTTAGGATGCTCACGCTCCATAAATTGCACAACATTGCTTAGATTATCCCCATGAATATTTAGATGTTTTTGCGGACCGGCCAATGGCAAGCTTCTTGCCGCATCAGGGGTGAAATAACTAAGGTACCATCCTTCAATAAATTTTCGAAAAGCGGAAATTCTGGGATGTTGTTTTAAGGAACCGAGCGTCGCAATTCCGAGCTTTCTTTTATCTTCCAGTTCGACA
>CAZNLT010000273.1:0-5116 GCA_964573705.1 uncultured Desulfobacterales bacterium | reverse complement strand
GGCCCATTCCAGGGTGGGTGCATGGGTATGTCCCAGCCGGGCCTTGTCTTCGGCGGGAATCCCCGGGGAATAGAGAATCACGTCGGCCTTTTCCCGAACCATGGCCCAGGCCACCGCCAAAGCCGATGCCACCCCGTTTTGGAGATCGCCCCGGCGGTAGGCGGCCTTGATCTCTTCGGACGACCAGGCGGTGAAATCGAGCAGTTCGGTATGAATCGGGCTGACCCCTTCCGGTGCCGGGGTGGCGACGATAATGGTACCGCCCGATTTGATCATGCGCTGGGCCGGGTATTGGCTTTTGTGGGATTGCCAGAAATCGATATCGCAGGGGCAGGAATTGGCCAAAATGATGTCCGGGATTTCATGATACCGGACGCCGTAGATCTCCTTGGCTTTCTGCACCCCGGCCTTGAATGCGGACCGCATCTTTCCGCAGAAAACCCCGACCGGCCGGCCGGCCATGTCCAGGACCGTGTTGAAAATCATTTTCATGCCCACCCGGTCGGCCATGTCGTCCATATCCTCCCGGACCGGGTTTTCTTCTAATCCCAAAAAGGAATCTCCCCCGCCTTCACAGGAGAGCATATGGGTTTCGGCCGTGGTTCGGGCTCCGCAGATGCCGGGTTGAATAATTTTGGAGGAGCCGGAGTACCCGGGGATGTGGTGGGGCACAATCGATCCGATGCCGATGACCACATCGGCTTCTACCGCAGCCCGGTTGACCTCGAGCGGGGTGCCCTGTTTCGACACCCCCAGGTCCGCCAATTGGTCCGGATTCCGCCACTCATGGTTGAAGACCCGAATTCGGTGGAAGACCGCGCCTCCCACTTTCCGCCGAAGCTCCGCCTCGGTCATGTACCGGTGGGTGCCCAGGGCGATGATGCAGGAGATCTGGTCATCCGGAATACCGGCTCGGTTGAGGCGGGATAGAAGCGCCGGAATGATCCGGTCCGAAGGGGTGGATCGGGTGATGTCGTCTGAGACCAGCAGTACCCGGTCAGTAGGTTTGACCCGGGTTTCCAAAGGGGCCTGATCGATGGGATGGTCCAGGGCCTGTTCGATGGCGCCTTCCAGGTCGGCCAGGGGCTCACCCTGGACCGGTCCGAGTACTTCGACCAGATTTTTGTCCGGAACGTCTATGGTGCAGGGCCGTCCGTCAAAGGGAATGGTCACACGTGCCATAATAATGTCCCTTCAGGAAAACATGTTGGGAATGAACATCACCAGGGCGGGTACATAGGTGATCAACAGCAGCAGCCCGATCATGATGATGAGAAACGGCAGAATATATTTAATAATTTCCGACAACTGAATCCGGGCGATATTGCAGGAGATAAACAGACAGATGCCCAGCGGCGGGGTCAGCATGCCGATGGCCAGGGCGGTGACCATGACCACCCCGAAGTGGACCGGATCGATTCCGAATTTGACCGCCACGGGCAGAAACACGGGGGTGAGGATGATCAGAGAGGCTGAGGTTTCCATAAAGGTGCCCACCACCAGGAGACAAATCAGAATCAGGCCGTAGAGCACCACCCGGGATTCGGTCAGGGTGACCAGGTAGGCGGCCACATTCTGGGGAACCCGTTCCGCGGTAATAATCCATCCGAAAATATTGGCGGTGGCGATCAGGAGCATCACGGTGGAGGTGGAAATGGCGGCCTTGGCGAAGATTCGGGGCAGGTATTTGAGTTTGAGTTCCCGGTAGATGAAGAATCCCACGATCATGCCGTAAAGGGCAGCCACCACCGCGGCTTCGGTGGGAGTGAAGATACCGCCCAGAATACCGCCGAGGATGATGATCGGCATCAGCAGAGCCCATAAGGCTCCGAAAAAGGTGCGGAGGATTTCTTTGAATCCGAGAAACGCCTCTTTTTCGTAACCGGCCCGTTTGGCCAGAAAATAGGAAGATACCATCAGACCGCCCCCGATGATCGCCCCCGGGATGAATCCGCCCATGAACATTCGACCGATGGAGACCCCGCCCACCACCCCGAAAATAATCATCGGAATGGAGGGGGGAATAATCACCCCGATGGAGCCGCCGGCGGCTTGGACCGCTGCGGCAAACCCCTTTTTGTATCCCTTTCGGATCATGGCCGGAATGGAGACCGCCCCCACCGCCGCGGTATCCGCCGCAGCCGCGCCCGAGATGCCGGCGAAAAACATGGCCGCCACCACCGCCACCATGGCCAGTCCGCCGTAGACGAACCCGACCAGCGCGTGGGCGAAATCGAACAGCCGTCGGGAGATCCCGCCCCATTCCATCAATTCACCCGCCAGCATGAAAAAGGGAATGGCCATCAGCGGAAAAGAATCGGTACCGGTAAACAGCCGCTGAGCTGCCAGGGTCATGGGCAGATTGGAGCCGAACTGAAGGGTGGCCACCGAGGCCACGCCGAGGCAAAAAGCGATGGGCATGCCGATCATAAAACACCCGAGGAGCACAAAAAAGAGAATCGCGGTCAAACCTCTATCTCCGTATCCATAGTTCTGCCGAAAATCGTTGCGGACGTGACCCGCATAGAGTTGATCAACATCAAAATACTGCCCACCGGTACGGCCAGATAGGGGTAGAGCATAGAGATCTGCATGGACGGGGAGACCTGAAACTTGATCACCCCCAGGATCTTGAAACCCCAGTAGACGATCACCGCCAGAAACACCTGAATCACCAGGTTCACCAGCACCACCACCACCCGGCAGGTTTTATCGGAGAACAGCAGGGGCGGCAGATCGATTCCCAGATGGACCTGGTAGCGAACACCGGCGGCCGCGCCCACAAAGGAGATCCAGACGAAGAGATAGCGACCCGCCTCCTCGGACCAGGCCAGCGGATCATTCATCACGAACCGAAACCAGACCTGGGCCGCGATGATCACCACCATGGCCAGCATCAAAATGGCCAGAAACCAGTTGACCGCTCGGTCGAAAATTCTGAAAAACATCAAATCCCCTTAAAACTGCTCACCATTCTATTTGGCCAAACCGATTTCGGAAATTCAGCCCGATTACTTGGTAGCGTTTCGGACCTGATCGATCAATTTCTGGCCTTCCTCGGCATTTCCACCGCCGATGGCCTTGATGACCGACTGGTTTTGATAAACCGGCGCCACCGCTTTGATGAACGGTTCTTTGTCCGGAAAGGTCACCTCCATCCCCTCTTTTTTGAGTTCGGCCAAGAGGTTTTCATCGGCTTCCTTGGAAATTTTCCGTTCATAGTTTTTGGCCTCGACCGCTGCTTCGGTGATGATTTTTTGCTGTTCGGGAGACAGCCGGCTCCAGGTGATTTTGCTGATGAGCAGCATGGCCGGGGAATAGAAATGACCGGTCATGGCGAGATATTCCTGGACCTCGAAAAACCGGGAGGAGTGAATGACCGCCAGGGGGTTCTCCTGGGCGTCGACCGTGCCCTGTTCCAGAGCGGTATAAAGTTCTCCGAATGCCATGGGCAAAGGGCTGGCGCCCAGAGCCTTCATGGTCAGGATAAAGACGTTGTCTTCCATCACCCGGATTTTGAGCCCTTTCATGTCCTCCGCCTTTTGAATGGGATTTCGGCTGTTGGTGATGTTCCGGAACCCGTTTTCATACCAGCCCAAAGACTGGATTCCGACCCGAGGGAAAAGATCGGCAATGGATTGGCCGATTTCGCCGTCCAGAACCGCATAGCATTGTTCCCGGTCTTTGAACAGAAAGGGCAGATTGAACAGCTTGACCTGGGGCACGAAATTGCCCAGCGGCCCGGTGGAAGTCAGGGTCATCTCCAGGGATCCGAGTTGAAGGCCTTCGACCATATCCCGTTCCGAACCAAGCTGAGCCGCCGGGAAGACCTGTACGTCGATGGCCCCGCCGGTCTTCTCTTCCACGATCTTTTCAAAATGCTCCGCGGCCTGGTTGTAAATGTGACCTGGCTGCGTCGATGTGCCGAGCTTGAGCACCATGTCGGCGGCCTGAACGGCCGACGCAAAGGCACAAACGGCAATCATCAGGAAAACGAACATCGGCAAACGTCTGCGGGATTTCGGCATACCTGTCCTCCTCTTGTTGGGGGTTCCCATATGGTTTCTTTCGGCCATGATCACCGGTTCGGCCGCTTGTCTCTCATTCAGGCTGAATCGAAACGACGATGAAAGCCTTTGATTCTAATACTTGAACCGACGATAGGTGTATACCTGAAAACGCCGTTTTTGAACGCTTTCTGTGGCTTATGTAAAAATACCGCTATCATCCGCCATTTACTCTGTCAAGCAGACGGAAAAGAATAGATACGCTTTTAGTTTGAAGCCTGACGGTAAAAAAAATACAAGATTGTTTTCGGAATCCCGGGCAGGTTGACTCGGAAAAAAAATCGGAATAGAAAAAAGCATGTCCCTCAAATACAAATTTTACAGGGCGCGAAAAATCATTGCGGATCTCGATCCGACCGGCCGGAGCTGCCTGGACCGAATTTGCCGCGATGTTCAGGCGGCCGAAGTCGATCTGCAGAATGCAGCCCGGCCGCTGTTGGAAATCTGCAACAACCAGTGCGAGGGGTTGTGTTGCCGGAATATTGATCCGGATTCTCTGATTTCTTTAGGGGATATGGTCTATATCTTAGCGTTGGATGCGGATGTGTCCGTGAAGGTTCAGAAAGCCCTGAACAAAGAGAAGCCTTTTTTCACGAGGAATTGTATTTTCCTGAAAAACGGCGTGGGGCCCTGTATGTTTCGGTGGGATGTCAGGCCGGAGATATGCATCACCTCTTTCTGTTTTTTGGAAACCAATATCCGAAAAGAGACGGCACGGGTGAAAAGGCGGTTTTTCAGGCTTCGGTTGTATATCGCTTTCAGAAAACTGGGTGTTTTCAGGCTACTTTCATCACCTCACTGGAAAAGCCGAAATCGCGAATGAATTTTTCTCCGCCGCCTCTCTTTCCGACGGAAATTTTCCAATTGGATGGAAACCCGTGTAAATTCAGTTTGTTCAGTAATCGTAATATTTCTCGATTTTTTTGTTCCAGTCCTCCTTTTCGAATTTCTTCCACTCTCCTTCTGAAAGATTGGGGGCGTTCTTTAACAATTCAAGGGTGTTAAAAAGTAGTCTCAGAACGAAGTCAACGATTATTCGGGAGCCTTTT
>CAZNLT010000272.1:0-5153 GCA_964573705.1 uncultured Desulfobacterales bacterium | reverse complement strand
AATCGCTCGGAAACTCCGGCACGTCGTCGATTTTATAGGGGGGCGGGTGTTCAATACCTGGAATTCCCTCTATTTCCCTGATTTTACCAGGTTTTCGGGTGCAACCCAGGGCCACGGCTTCAAAAGTTTGACAGAACGGCACTCGAACGGCGTCAAAGCCCAGAACGGTATAGGCGGCCAAGGCCTGTTTGGCCATCTCTTCTCCCTTTTCATGGCCCGCGGGCCAGAAGGCGCCGACCTTTTCCATCTGATCGTAGGTGACGGTGGAATTTGCCCCGAAACAGGGCATCCGGTCCGGTTTCTCATGGTTGATGACAGCCATCACACGCTCTTTTGCATTCATGAAGTCCTCCCATTGAAGTTGAAACACCTAGATTGAAAACGGAACGAGTCACAGGCTGGCGAGTCCGCGGACTCAATGCCCAAGAAATTATGGGAATTTCCGACTATACCAGCGGATAACGGTGCCGGGAGCTTGTAAGGACAGATTGTGACTCGGGTCTGGATATGTAGTACGGCTGTGATCACACTTTCATCCGTGAATTCTTCGCATTTGTTAAAGTTGAATGTCTAAAATTATCTTTAACAAATGCCCGCTTCACCCTCGAAAGCGCGACATTCTGGTGGGGGAAAGGTATTCTGGCTTGCGACCGCGGGTAGACGCGTCGCTCACAGTTGCGGGGCAGCAATGGAATTTCACCATTTTCCCTTCATTGTATCAAAGGTTGTCTATTCGATTTATTGCGCTCCACCAAATAAACAACCTTCAACAAATACACAAAGCAATAGTGGTGCCATATAGAATGGGTTGCTTCAAATTGAGTTAACCCTCTAAAATTTAATTGGAATAGGCTGTGTGGAAGGGTTCCGGCTTTTGTGCCGATGTCCGCCGCCGATGTCGCGGTTTGGACCCAATCAGACCGATAGAGCATAAATTGCTCAAGAATACAGCCTCTTGGGATATGCGACAGCAATGTCGCACTCTGACAGCCGATGACATATTGGGCGGGGCGTTATTCCTCGCCGATGAATTCGGAACGGTCGATGCGGTATTCCTTGATTTTGCGCCACAGGGTCCGGGGGTTGAGTTCCATTTTTTTTGCCGACAAAGAGACATTTCCCCCACACTGTTTCAGTATTTCCAGTAGATACGCCTTCTCGAAACGCTGTTGGACCATCGATGCCGCAATCTTGAAGGGGATGTCGGTATCTACCGGGCAAGGATTGTTGGAAATGACGTTCTGTTGAAATTCATGGGAAAACTCGATCTCGTCGAGGACCGTACCGTCGGTGGTGACAAACGCCCGTTCCAGGACGTTCTCCAGCTCCCGGACGTTTCCGGGCCAGGTGTGCTGCATCAATTCCTTCATGGCGCGGGTGGAGACCTCCTGGATAGATTTATTAAACTTCCGGTTCAAGGTATGGATGAAATGTTTGACAAGAAGCGGAATATCGTCGATCCGTTCGCGCAACGGCGGTATCCGGATAGCGACCACGTTGAGGCGGTAGAAGAGTTCCATCCTGAACGAGCGGTCCTTAATTTTTTCGTTGATGTCCTGATTCGTTGCGGAAATGATCCGAACGCTCACGGCGATGGATTGGTTTCCGCCGACGCGTTCGATGGCGTTTTCCTGGGTAACCCGCAACAGCTTCACTTGAAGGGCCGGGGAAATATCGCCCACTTCATCCAGAAACAAGGTCCCGTTGTTGGCGTATTCGAACTTGCCCTGTTTGCACCGGCCGGCGCCGGTGAAGGCCCCCTTCTCGTGACCGAACAGTTCGGTCTCCAGGAGGGTTTCGGACAAGGCGCCGCAATTGATGCCCACGAAGGGATGGTTTTTTCTCGAGCTGTTGAAATGGATGGCCTTGGCCACCAGTTCTTTGCCCACCCCGGTTTCGCCTGTGATGAAAACACGCGCGTCGGTGGGCGCCACCTTTTCTATGAGGTGGAACACATCCTGCATCTTATGATTTTTACCGATGATGTTCCCGTAGGAATATCGTTTGCCCACTGCCCGGCGGAGGTCTTGAATCTCCTGGATCATCCGTCGTTCCCGCAACGTCTTTTCAATGGTCATCAGCAGCAATTCGGGCTCGAAGGGTTTTTGGATATAATCGGAGACGCCCTGTTTGATGGAATCCACCGCCGAGGAAATGGTGCCATAGGCGGTCATGATAATGCAGGAAATCCTGCTGTCCATTTTTCGGGCCTGCATGAACAACGACAGACCGTCCATGCCCGGCATTTTCATGTCGGTAAGCAGGATATCGAAAGACTGCCCGGACAACGCGTCCAATGCCTGGCCGGCATCATGAGACAGGGTCAGGTCGTATCCCTCATTGGCCAAAATCATCTTGGCATGCTGACAAAAGGAGACCTGATCATCCACCAGCAGTATCTTTGTTTTCATGAAGGCGTCATCCTCTTTTCAGTATTATCCACATGAAATGTTAAGAAAAATGTCTGGAAAAGAATAAGGGACGGTTCGGGCGGCGTTCTCGTCCGCGGGAAGCAGGATGTGGAAAGTGACCCCCTCCCAGGGAGCGGGCTCAAATCCGGTGGGTTTCCGTCGAATATTGCCCGAGAGATGACGGCACGGATTGTGACACACCCATATCCGCCCCATATGGGCGCTGATGATCCGATGGGCCAGGGACAACCCCAGGCCGACGCCCGATGGTTTAGTGGTGAAACAAGGGTTGAAAATTTTTTCGATCAGCTCCTCCTCGATGCCCGGACCGGTATCGCCGATGGAGATCAAGACGTGCGCCGGATTGTCCCGGGCCGGCTCGGCGGCTACCGTGAGGTGCCCCCCGCCTTGCATTGCTTGTATCGCGTTGTGCATGATATTCTGGATTGCCTGACCGATCAATACGGCGTCCAGCGAAAGAGGCGGAACATGGGGGGCAATGTAGTGTTCCACCTGGATCGATTTTTGCCGGATCACGTCTCCAAACACCCCCAGGGTCTCCTGAATGAGGACCTCGATGCGCTGAAGGGACCGGCTGAGTTTCAAAGTCCGGGTGTATTCCACCAGTTCCGTCACCACCTGGTTCAAATTATAAATGCCCTCGGAGAGATTGTTGAATATTTCGGAAATCGCCTCTCTGTCCGGCGGATGGCCGTCCCGATCCTCTTCATCCACTCCCACGGCTTTGCGCAAAAGCTTGGCGCCGATTAAGATATTCCCCAGCGGATTGCGGATTTGGTGGGCGATGGCACTGGAGAACTCCCCCAGAAGCGCCAAGTCTTTGGCCTTGTTCAGTTCCGCTTCCAGCCGCTTCTTTTCGGTGATGTCCCGTCCAACCCCTTCGACCCCGACAATGCGGCCGAGATCGTCCATTTCAGGATACATAGTGAGAGAAACGAGGTGGTCTTCCCCCTTTTGATTTACATGCCGGTATTCCAGGTCCGAAATGATCGGGCATCCGCCCTTCAGAATGTCCCCGAAGCCCCCGTGCACCCGTTCCCGATCCTCATCCGCCACCACATCCCCGACCTTGACATCCCGTCGGTACAGGTCTTCCCTTGTGTATCCCGACATCCGTTCCATGGCTTTGTTGACAAATACGAACCGATAGTCGGCGTTGACGCGGAAGATAATGTCCTTTCTGTTTTCGACGCGGACATTCTGGCGCTCCTGTATCTGTCGAATCTGGTGGGTCTTTTTGCTGATCTTTTTTTCCAGAAAATCGCTCATCTCCATACCGGCGCTGTAGGATCGCGCGTTTTCCAGGGCCGTTGACGCCGCCGCGCCGATCGCCTGGGCCACGGATGTGTCGATGCGGTTGAAGGTAGGTTTTCCGGCCTCCCGGCACAGGAGCAACAGCCCCTGGGGTTTATCCATGAACCATAGGGGGATGGATAGAATGGATTGGATGCCGTTTTCGATGAAATAGGCCCTTCCGGCTTTTCGGACGACCTTGGACCGTCCGATGTCGGAAATCAGAGACGGCCGCTTTTTGGAGGCCAGGGCGTCGTAGAAAATCCTCAACCCTTCCGGCCGGATTTGAGAAAACGTTTTGATTTTCGGGCCCGGCTCGGCGGGATCAGGGTTCCGATAGTCCAGGTGCAGCATGGGCGTTTTGGTTTCGGACAAGAGGTAGACTCGGCTTTTTTCTCTTATGAATTCAGAACCTTTTTCAGCGATAGTCCGGAGGGTTTTTTCCAGGTCGAGTTTTTCGTTGAATCTGGAAATCGACCGGACAAGAAAGGCCGCGGTTTTCTTCTCCTGCTGGCTCTGCCGGTACAAATACATGTTTTCGACGGCGATCCCCATGATGTTGGCGATTCCGGCCAGCAGCCGCATGTTCTCATGGCTGTTTTCATGGGCTGATTTGCCTAAAATAGCCAAAACGCCGATCAATCGGGTTTTCGATATCATCGGAACCAGGAACAAAGACCCGTTCGATTCGTCCGCCAGCTCGATCCGTTTCGGGTAGTAGGGAGGGGTCCCGTCTCGGCCTTCTGCAGCCCTTTGCACCGGCAGAAAATCCTGCTTGACGGCTTTTTCGATCCGTTCCAGGGTGTAAGGCGTGTATTTTTCGTCCCCGGAGCTGACGGTGGGCAATCGGGGCAACGGCTGCCCCGGCTCCTTGAGGTAGACCAGAACCCCGGAAGCCCGAAAGACCTCTTTGATCTTTTCGATCGATTTTCGAAGGGTTTTTTTGATGTTCAGGGACTGATTGATCCGTGTGGATATGGCGCAGATGGCATACAGCTCTTTGCTCAACGTCGTAATGAGTTGCTGGTTTTCCAGGTCCCTGGCGATGTGTTCTTTCCGCTCGGTTTCCAGTCTCCGAATTTGATTCTTCAACGTGATTTCTTTTATTTTCGCAGCCAGTTGGGTCCCGATCAATTTGAGATTTCCCAATATGTACTGATCGTTTATCAGGAGGCGATCCAATTGAATTTTCAAAACGCCGAGCACTTTTTCAAAAGTTAGCAGCGGGATGGAGTATTCAAAGAAAAAGCTCGGCAGGGGGTTCCGGCGCGTGGAATGTCTCACGGTCGTTTCGAGTATCCAACTCTCCACGTGGATTTTTTTTTGCTTCAAGCCGCCCGAACCGATATTCCTTGCGGCACCGACGCAGATTAGATCTAGGGTGTCTAAAAGCCCCTATTTCAGCCATTTTTCCTTACTCGGAAAATG
>CAZNLT010000271.1:0-5164 GCA_964573705.1 uncultured Desulfobacterales bacterium | reverse complement strand
GGGGCGGGGCGGGCCGTATTCCGGGGCCAGGGTAATCCCGGACATGTCGCGGATGATTTTCCAGAGCTCGTTCACGGTGACGGAACTGCCGATGCCCACATTGAACACCCTGCCGTCGGCCCCGGGGGTAACGGCGGCCAGAAGATTGGCCCGAACCACATCCTTGACGAAAACGAAATCCCGGCTCTGTTCTCCGTTGCCGTAGATGGTCGGCGGGTTTCGTCGGGCCGCCTGGGTCATGAAGATGGAGATTACCCCGGAGTAGGGGGAGGAGGGGTCCTGCCGCGGTCCGTAGACATTGAAATACCGAAGACAGACCGTTTCCAGCCCGTATAGATCTTTGTACAATCGTGCGTGAAATTCCCCGGTCAGCTTCTGCACCGCATAAGGACTCTGGGGCCGGGGGGGCATATCCTCCTGTTTGGGAAGCACCGGATCATCGCCGTAGACCGCCGAAGAGCTGGCCAGAACCGCCCGCCGGACCCCGAGATTGCGGGCGACCTCCAATACCTGAAGGGTGCCGAGGTCATTGATTCGGGCCGATCCCACCGGATCTTCCACGGTTCGGGTCACCGACACCACCGCCGCTTCATGGAAGATGACCTCGCAGCCTTTGGCTGCCGCCGCCATCTCATCGGGATTTTGAATATCTCCCTTGTGGAATGCGATCCGGTCCTTCAGATGCGCCAGATTGGCGAGATGGCCGGCGGACAGATTGTCCAACACACGGACTTCGCACCCGGCCGACACCAGGGCGTCCACTATATGAGAGCCGATGAAACCGGCGCCGCCGGTCACCAGCGCGGTTTTGAAGCTAAGTTCCATATATCCTTCCTTTCTCTAAAAAATGGGGCCGGAAAGCCGTCAACCGGGTATCGGATTCAACAAAAAATGTAGCGGCATGCTGAATTTCTTTTGTCGCGGCAGGCGTTGGGTCCGATGTTATCGGTTGATCGTCAGCCATCCGAAAAAGGTCACCGCCGAGAGCAGGGTACTGGTGGAAATCGCCGCGACCGCGAACTCGGAATCCCCGTCCATCTCCCTGGCCATGACATAGGCGATGGTGGCCGTCGGCGAGGCCAGCAGAATCAATCCCGGCAGGTAATTCCGGGCGGGAATATCCCAGAGTCGGTACATTGCAAAACCCAGGCCGGGAAGAACCATCAGCTTCAGAACACTGGATGACAGCGCCGATACCATACGGGACCGCATCAATTCGAAAGACAGGGATGCCCCGATCAGCAGCAGGGCCAGAGGCAGCGCCATGTTGCTGAGGATATCCAGGCTTCGGCCGATGGTCTCCGGCAGGGGAAGGGCCAGGGCGGAAAAAGCCATACCGGCGACGGCGGAGAGGATGACCGGATTGGCCAGAATCCTCTTCATCACTTCCCGGGTGCGATGGCCTCGGGAAGGATTGTCCCCGTAAAACTGAAGAATGAAGACCGCCAGCAGGTTCTGAAGCACCATCATGAACCCGGCGATGATGCTGGCGCCGGCCAGGCCCTGATCTCCCAGGAAATAATAGGCCACCGCCAGCCCGATATAGCCGAGGTTTCCATGAAAGGCGCTCTGGAGAAAAGTGGCTGTCTGTTTCCGTTGCATATGGACGAGCCGGACGGCGGTCCAGATCAGACCGAAGAAAAGAAGAATCGCCGCCAGGGTGATCCCCAGCACGGCGGGGTTGAAGTCGGTTTTGAGAGCTCCTTTTGAAATCGCCCGAAAGATCATGGCCGGAATGGCCAGGTGATAGACCAGTCGGTTGGCCGGCCCTAAAAACTCTGAAGGGATGAAGCCTTTCCACCGGGCGAGCCATCCGATGAAGATGACGACGAAAATGGGGATGATGGTGAACAGAATATCCATGAGGTCGCCGGGGCGTCCGCCGGCTCAGCGATGGGCCCGCTCGATCCGCTCCATGGCGTA
Organism: uncultured Desulfobacterales bacterium; assembly: GCA_964573705.1. Taxonomy (GTDB): domain Bacteria; phylum Desulfobacterota; class Desulfobacteria; order Desulfobacterales; family Desulfococcaceae; genus JAABSQ01. The sequence goes on along the minus strand of CAZNLT010000271.1, from coordinate 3,241 downwards.
TTTGACGCTCACCCCCAGTCTTTCGATGGCCCGGGCCAGGGCGCCGATTTCGTCTTTTCGGTGAATTTCCGGCACCTTGCGCTCCAATGCACCCTGGCTGAATTCGTCGGCCACATCGGTCAGGTTCCGAAGGGGGGTGGTGAGTCGTCGGGATAGCGGATAGGCCACCAGGGGGACCGCAATCAGGGTGAGCACAAGAATGATCAGCCCGACGCGATTGGCGATCCGGACCGGCAGGAATGCTTCGGCATAATCCTGTTGAACCACCATGATCCATCCCGGGTCGGTCCTGCCGGAAAAAGCGATGACCTGTTTTTCGGCCTCATCCTTGAATTCGATATAATTCCGCCCTTCGGTTTTCAGGGCGACAAACGCAGGGTGGGTGTTCAGGTCCTTTCGGGTTTTGGAAAATTCCTCGGACGGGTGGGCGATGACCTTGCCGGTGGCATCCAGCAGAAAGGCAAACCCGGTCCTTCCGATTTTGGCGCCGGTGATTCTTCGGGAGATGTCGGAGATCTTCATGGCGATGGCGATAATCCCCCTCAGGCGATCCGCATCACCGGGAATGGGCGCCGCCAGGACCAGGGCGGGCACTCCGGAGGTTTTGCCCACCAGTACCTGCTGGCCCAGCTCCGCCCCGTTTTGAACCTGTTGGACGTACAACCGGTCGCTGTAATCCTTCAGCGGTTCATCGTCGCTTCGGCCGATGTTCATGCCGTCGGGATCGCAGGTAAAGGCCAGGTAGGTCCAGGGGTAGGTTTCGGGGATGGTTCTCAGGGCCTGATTCTGTGCGGCCGGGTCCATGGACCGGATCGATTCCAGGGCGGCGTTCTGGGTCAGCATGCGCCGGTTCATCTCTACCCATCCGTTCACATAGACGATCAGATTTTCGGAGACCCCGGTCAGCTCCGCCTCCACCTGCTCGGTCATTTCCTCGATTATCGCCAGGTGGTTGATATACCAGCTTACGGAGATGGGCACAATGGCCACGATCAGCATGGCGGTCAGAATTTTGGCGGCGATGCCGAATTGAATCTCTTTTTCCTGCGGCATGAGCGGTCTCCGGTTCGGCCCCCTTCCGGGTGGAAGGCGGATAAGGATACGGTTTTTCGATGTCCCTCCGTGATTTAGGGAAATGCGGCAGAAGTGTCAAGGCTAAACTATTACTCCGGATCCGATGCGGATTCGGATTATCCGGGGCGGCTGAGGCGATCCATAGCCGCTTTGAGACTCATCCGCAATCGCTCCAGGACATCGGCCAGGCGGCCGATTTCATCCCGGCCCCGGTATTCGATTTTCTCTCCCACATTCCCGTCCGCCAGATCCGAGGCGATGCGGGTGAAATTCCTCAGGGGCAGAAGGGTTCGATTGATAAGGATAAAGGTGGAAGCCATGGACACCAGAAGAATCACCGCCAGCGTGATCACCAGAGAGGTCCGAAGGTTATCCTTGGCCCGGTTGACCGCCGCCAGACCGAAGCCGATGCGAAACCCGCCCCAGTGCTTGCCTTTTACATAGATGGGGCTTGAAATATCCCACACCATCTCTCCGGTGTCCCGGGGATAGACCTGCACGAATCCGGGGGTTTCATTTTTTCCGACCATCAGCCCCACCTCATCGGAAAAGATTCGCTTGCTTCGGTTGCCGACCAGGTCCTTTTGGGGATCTCCGGTAATCGGCTGGTTGTAGCGGGTGTTGTGGGTGGGAATATAGCCGTTGATATCCTGGGCCACCGCATACAGGATGTCCGGTGATGTAAGAAATTCATCCTGAAGGGTCAGGATCGCCTTGTCGGTATACCAGTCATACCGGGTATGGTATTTGGCCGGGGTGAATCCCGGGATTTCCGTATACTCGACATCCAGGGCCTCCTGAAGGGTGAGCACCCCGTTGTCGACGGCCTCTTCCAGGATTCGCCCGATGCTTTTGGCCCCCGAAATGGCGGCCAGTTTGCCTTTCTCCAGCAGCTGGTCCTCGAAACGGCGGCTCTGCTGTTGGTAGATCAGGACCCCGCCTGAAGTCAGCACCAGGAGGAGGAGGAGGTTGACCTGAAGGGCGATTCGAACCCCGATCTTTCGCTGAATCAGTTGAATCATGGATGTGCGCCTTTCCGCGAATTAACGATGGGTATAGCCGAAGCGGACCGCTCCCCAGTGGCGGCCTCGAATATGGAGTGGAACGGAGAGATCGAACATCACCTCCCCGGTATCCCGGTTGTATTGTTGAAGGAGGAAGGATCGGGTATTTCGGGCCGCAGCCAGTCCGGTGCGGTCGTTGAAGAGACGTTTGGTCCGGTTGTGCCGTATGTCTTGTTCCCGGTCGCCGGTCAGGGGCAGGGAATACCGGCTGTTGTGGGTGGGGAGATATCCGTTCCGGTCCACCGCCGCCACGAAGACGATGCGTCGGTCTTTTTTTAGATATCGGTCCAGGATACCTTGAATGGTGTCATCCAGTTGGATGTCGTACCGGGTATGGTATTTCTGGGGATAGGTGTCGGGAATGGGGATATAGAAGGTGTCGAAGAGTTGGGCTTCCGTGAGTACCCCGGTCTCCAGCAGGTTTTGAAAGGTCGACTCAATGTCGGCTTGACATTCCTCGGCCCATCGGCGGACCTGCCGATCGAAATCCGGTGTTTCACCCACAGGTTCCTGCTGGGCTCCGGCGATGGGACCCAGGCCGACTCCGAGCCCGATGAGAATGAAAAAAACGGCAAGCCAGACCGCCCACCCGATATGTCGATGCATATAGAACCTCTCCTGCCCGCTTGACCCGACCGTTATCCCGATGCGGTTCTGGATCGGGTGATCGCCTGAATCAGCCGGTTAATCCGCTGAACCACATCCGGAGTATACGCCTCCGCATGCTGAAGGATGCCGAGAAAATAATTGTCCAGGGGAAAAATCAGAAAGTTTTCTTTGCTGCGTCGGGAAAAACTCAGGTGCTTGAAATAGGTGGTTCCGATGACAGTCCGGATGGCCTCACCGCTCAAACCGGTAAACGCCGTCAGGGCGGAAAGGCTTTGGGGGTTTTCTACATTGTGAATCAGGATATGGCCGTCGTTTCGAATAAAAATGAACTGTTCCACACCCTCGATTTTCAGGACCCGCTGGGCAAATGCTTCCAGGTTGGCCATGCCTATTCCTTCTCGTTTTTCCCCCTGCCCGAAAAACCTGCATCGCTTACTTCCAGATCGAGGTAAGGGGCGATCAACTGCTGATAATACGCCATCTTTTCGGGATCA
>CAZNLT010000270.1:0-5288 GCA_964573705.1 uncultured Desulfobacterales bacterium | reverse complement strand
TAGGCCTTTTTCACCTGTTCGTTGGACAGCAGGTTCCGGGCCGCGTCGGTCAGAAGAATGCGGCCGTTTTCCATGACATACCCCCGATGGGCGATTTTAAGGGCGAGATTGGCGTTCTGTTCCACCAGAAAGATGGTGGTCCGGTTTTCGGTGTTGATTTTTTCGATAATGCCGAAGATCCGCCGAATGACCAGGGGGGCCAGACCCAGAGAGGGTTCGTCCATGAGCAGGAGCCTGGGCCGGGCCATCAGGGCCCGGGAGATGGCCAGCATCTGCTGTTCGCCGCCGCTCAGGGTGCCGCCCGCCTGGTTGCGGCGTTCGGCCAGGATGGGGAAGAGTTCATAGATATACTCGATGTCTTTCTTGATGCCGTCCTTGTCCTTGCGAAGAAAGGCCCCCATGTCCAGGTTTTCGGCGACCGTGAGGAAGGGAAAGATGCGGCGGCCCTCGGGGACCTGGCTGATGCCCAGGGCGACGATCTGGTCGGGGCTCATGTCGTGGATGGGGCGGCCCATAAACAGGATTTCGCCGTGCCGGGGCGGCACCACCCCGCAGATGGACATCAGGGTAGTGGTTTTTCCGGCGCCGTTGGCGCCGATCAGGGTGATGATCTCCCCCTCGGACACCTCGATGTCGATCCCCTTGAGGGCCCGGATATTGCCGTAATAGCTCTCGACATTGGACAGTTTAAGCATCGATCTCCTCCCCGAGATATGCCTTGATCACCACCGGGTTGTTCTTGATATCCTCGGGGGTCCCCTGGGCGATCTTCTTTCCGTAATCCATGACGAAGATGCGGTCCGACAGGCTCATAACCAGCTGCATGTCGTGCTCGATCAACAGCAGCGAAATGCTTTCTTCATCCCGAATCTGAAGGATGAGTTGATCCAGTTCATTGGTTTCCTGAGGGTTCATGCCGGCGGCAGGCTCATCCAGAAGGATGAGAAACGGTTCGGTGGCCATGGCCCGGGCGATTTCCAGCCGCCTCTGAGCCCCGTAAGGCAGATTTCGGGCCAGATCGTTTACGAACCGGCTGAGCCCCATTTTTTCGAGAATTTCATAGCTTTTGTTCACCACCGCCTGCTCCTCTTCCCGGGTTCCCGGCCCTCGAAAAATGGCGCCGGCGATGCCGCTGCGAGTGCGGCAGTGGCGGCCGATCATGACGTTTTCCAGAACGGTCATGCCGGGAAAGAGTCGAATGTTCTGAAAGGTGCGGGCCATGCCCCGTTGGGTCACATGGTTGGGTTTTAAGCCGTTGATCCGCTCCCGTTTTTTGCCCGGCGGGGAGATGACCACATCCCCTTCGGTGGGGGGGTAGATGCCGGTGATGCAGTTGAAAAAGGTGGTTTTTCCGGCGCCGTTGGGGCCGATCAGGGCCACGATCTCGCCCCGGTCGATTTCCAGGTCCAGGTGGTCCAGGGCCCGCAGGCCCCCGAAATCCATGGTCAATCTTTTCACTTCGAGTATCGGTTCCATCTTTCCGTCGTCTTCTCTCAGGAATGGTCGGTCGTCGGGGCGGGCTGTTTCAGCACCTTCCCTTTTTGAACGGCCTTTTCACCTTTCCCCTTGAATTCATAGGTTCGGCGCACCCCGCTGATGATCCCCTGGGGACGGAAGACCATCATGATCACCATGATGGCGCCGAAGAGCAGCATTCGGTATTCGGAAAAGGCCCGCAGATATTCCGGCAGCAGGATCAGCACCAGGGCCCCGATGATCACGCCCACGATGGAGCCCATTCCGCCCAGCACCACGATGGACAGAATGATGGCCGACTCCAGGAAGGTGAAACTGGCCGGGTTGATGAAGGTGGTTTTGGCTGCGAAAATGACCCCGACCATGCCGGCCCAGGTAGCGCCCAGGGCGAAGGCGGTGAGCTTGGTTTTGGTTTTGTCGATGCCCATGGCCTGGCAGGCGATTTCATCCTCCCGAAGGGCGATCCAGGCCCGGCCGATGCGGGAATTCTGAAGCCGGTTGACCACGAAGATGGTGAACAGGGCCATGGCGATCATCAGAAAATAGAGATAGCGGGAGGATGCCTCCAGGGAGAAATCGATTCCGAAAAACCCGGGCCTGGCAATATTGGCGATGCCGCTGGGGCCGAAGGAAAATTCATTCCAGTTTTCGAGAATCAGCCGAATGATCTCTCCGAATCCGAGGGTCACGATGGCCAGGTAGTCTCCCCGAAGCCGCAGCACCGGAAACCCGAGGAGCACCCCGAAAACCGCGCCCATAAAGGCCCCGAAGGGAAGCACCGTCCAGAAGCCCAATCCGTAATGATGGTTCAGCAGGGCATAGCTGTAGGCCCCCACCGCATAAAAGGCCACATAGCCCAGATCCAGAAGGCCGGCCAGGCCCACCACGATGTTGAGCCCCAGCCCCAATACCACATAGATCAGGGCGGTGGTCATGATATTGATCTGATAGGCGGAGAAGAGAAACGGAAAGGCGAGGACGAAGACTCCCAGCACGATCAGGGCCGGCACAAAAAACGTCGGGTTTCTGAGGAGCCGCTGGTTCAGGGGAATGTCTTCGGCATCTTCCGATTCCTTGCGCTTTTGCCCCGCCTTTCGGTTCATCAGGTATCGCCAGACAAACGAGAGCATGAAACTTCCCGCGCCCACCAGGAACAGGTTCCACCATCGCCATTCGATGATGTTTTCAATGGGGTTGACCTGGATCACCATGATGGGAAAAGTCAGTAGAATAAACCAGGCCGCGATAAAGAAAGATTCTTTAATGTCTTGAATTTTCATGATTTTGAAAAAATGTCGGTGTCGGCTGCTCTACACCTTTTGGGTGGTGGACCGGCCCAGAATGCCGGCGGGCCGGAAGATCAGAATAATCACCAGGAGCGCAAAGGCGAAGACGTCCTCGTAATCGCTGGAGACATACCCGGTGGCGAAGCTCTCGGTCCATCCCAGAACCATGCCGCCGAGCACCGCTCCGGGGATCGACCCGATGCCGCCGAGCACCGCCGCGGTAAAGGCTTTGATGCCTGCGATAAAACCGATGTAGAAGTTGATCATGCCGATGTGGGATGCGATCAACACCCCGCCCACCGCGGCCAGGGCCGACCCGATCACGAAGGTGGTGGAGATGACCCGGTTGACGTTGACCCCCACCAGCATCGCCATGCTGCGGTCCTGGGCCGTGGCCCGCATGGCCTTGCCGATGCGGGTGTATTTGATCAGCAGGGTCAGCAGGACCATCACCGCCGCCGTGGTCAGAATGATGATCACCTCCGCGGAACTGATGATATGGGCGATCGGCTCCATGAATTCGAGTTCGGGAATGAGGCTGGGAAAGGGCAGAAAATCCGAAGTCTGGGCCAGAAGGACATAGTTCTGCAAAAAGATGGACATCCCGATGGCGCTGATCAGCGGCGACAGCCGGGGGGCCTGGCGAAGGGGTTTGTAGGCGATCTTTTCCACGGTAAACCCGTAGGCCGCTGAGTAGAGGATCGCCACCACCGAGGCCAGGACCAGCACGGCCAGCTCGTTCATGCCCAGCATGGTCAGGACGTTGGCCGCGATCAGCGCCGTAAAAGCGCCGATCATATAGATTTCACCATGGGCGAAGTTGATCAGCTCGATGATTCCGTAGACCATGGTATAGCCGAGGGCGATCAAGGCGTAGATCGACCCCCGGGTCAGTCCGCCCAGCAACAGTTCAAAAAAATATTCCCAGTCCATTGTGATGTACCGAAGGGTGAGGGTGAAACCCGGGGCCGCGGCCCGTCCGGGCAAAACAGGGTTGAAACGATGCCAAAAAAATCAGGGGGCAGACACGAATGCCTGTCCCCTGGCGGATGGATTCAGATCGACAGATTATTCTTCCAGTTCGACATATTTTCCGTTCTGGACCTGGTACATGGAAAAGCCGATGCCGATGGCGTCTCCCCGCTCATCAAAGCGGATGATGCCCAGCGGGGTGGCCACGAATTCGGATTGAAGCGCCTTGGTGATGCCGTCGTAGTCGGTGCCTCCCGCGACGTCGATCGCGTTGAGCAGGGCCATGGCCGCGGCATAGGCGTTCAGAAAGAAGGCGCCGGGATCTTCGCCGTATTTGGCCTTATGCTGTTCGACCGCCTTCTGGGCGATGGGATTTTTGGAGGTGTCTCTGGGTCCGGTGGCGTATACGCTTTCGGCGTATTCACCGGCCACCTTAATGAAGGTGTCGTCCTTGACCCCGTCATCGGAGATAAAAGGAATGTCCATCTTCTTTTTGCGCATCTGCATTACGATCTTGGAGGCTTCGGGATGGTAGCCGCCGAAGATGACGCCGTCGGCTTTGGACCGTTTAATTTTCTGAACCACGGCCGAATAGTCCACGGCCCCCGGGGTCACGCCTTCATAGAGAACCACCTCGGCGCCTTCTTCGTCTTCGATGAATTTTTTGGCGAATTCGGCCAGGCCTTTGCCGTAGTCGCCTTTGTCATGAATGACCGCCAGTTTTTTAAGCCCCAATTCTTTCAGGGCGAAATCGACCTGCAGCCGGGCCTGGGCGTCGTCCGAGGCGATGGTGCGATAAAAATTGGGATAATCTCCGCTCTGGGTCAGGTCCGGGTTGGTGGCGGAGGGGGACATGGTCACGATATTCATGTCTTTGTAGATGCCGAGGGCCGCCTTGGTGGCGCCGCTGCAGATGTGCCCGATCACCACGTGGGCGCTGTCGGAGACCAGCTTGGTGGCGGTGTTGGTGGCGATTTCCGGCTTGCAGACATCGTCTTCCACCAGCAGCTCGATTTTTTTGCCGTCGATGCCGCCGAACTGTTCATTCCGTTCTTCCACCACCAGGGTGGCCGCCCGGACGGTGGGAATCCCGTAGGAGGCCAGGTCTCCGCTGTGGGCCCCGGCCACTCCGACCTTGATGGGACCCTCCTGGGCCGCCGCCATTCCGGAGACACCGAATATCACCGCCAAGACAACCGCTGTCGCGATCAGAATATTTCCGAATCGATTCATTGTCATTGCTCCTTTGTTTGCATAGGGTTTTACGAAAAAATGAACGAAAAGGGACTGTAATCCATAAATTGATCTTTATAATCAGATCCAACGAGCGCGTCAAGCCTAAAGACGAGGATTTTTCGAATCAGGGCCTTCAGCGACTCCCCGGTCCACCGATCCGATCTTTTTTCAAATACCTGTTTATCGACCCGGGAAAAGAGCGTATAAAGAAGCGACCGTCAAGCCCAACCGGCTGTTGAGGCACAATCACCGTGGCCTGAAAATCATTCAGGTTTGGCCGAAACGATGATCAAAGCCGGTGTTTACCACCATGAGATA
>CAZNLT010000269.1:0-5322 GCA_964573705.1 uncultured Desulfobacterales bacterium | reverse complement strand
AGATAGTATGCAGAAAAATTGCTGCTTTTCAATTAATTATCGTGATCAATCACATAAGCGGGGGCTCTCGTCGCGCCCCCCGCGGGCGCGTGGATTGAAACCTGAGTCTGTTCAAGGTCGGCGCCACCGCATCCGGGTCGCGCCCCCCGCGGGCGCGTGGATTGAAACAGCTCCTCGCCGGCCGCGCCGGATGTGGATTGAAGTCGCGCCCCCCGCGGGCGCGTGGATTGAAACAATGGCGAGATGGTAAGGGCAATCCTGGACGGCCGTCGCGCCCCCCGCGGGCGCGTGGATTGAAACATATTCCGCATCCTTTCTTTCCGCATTGGGGCCCGGGTCGCGCCCCCCGCGGGCGCGTGGATTGAAACCTGCACCAGATGATGTCGACTTTATCACCGCCCTGTCGCGCCCCCCGCGGGCGCGTGGATTGAAACCTGCCGTCCAGGATTGCCCTTACCATCTCGCCAGTGTCGCGCCCCCCGCGGGCGCGTGGATTGAAACGGTGCATATGGCAGGGATGTCGGTTGAGGAGTCGGTCGCGCCCCCCGCGGGCGCGTGGATTGAAACTCCATCGGATCGGCACGGAGCGGAACAAAAAGACGTCGCGCCCCCCGCGGGCGCGTGGATTGAAACGCATGGAGGATGATCTGAAATGAAGACTCCGATGTCGCGCCCCCCGCGGGCGCGTGGATTGAAACAGGTTAAAACAGAGCTGAACCGGGCCGGGGTACGTCGCGCCCCCCGCGGGCGCGTGGATTGAAACTGAAACTAGTGGAGATGTGCGCAATTGCCGGGCTGGTCGCGCCCCCCGCGGGCGCGTGGATTGAAACAAAAAGGCCACCATAGACTTGCAGCAGCAAAGGAAGTCGCGCCCCCCGCGGGCGCGTGGATTGAAACTCGCTGAAATGTGCCTAGAAAAGCGGGGTGATTTTGTCGCGCCCCCCGCGGGCGCGTGGATTGAAACCTTTGGAGGGTGGGGAAGATGGAGGGGACGATATGTCGCGCCCCCCGCGGGCGCGTGGATTGAAACCCTCGATTACTGGTCATTCATGACTACCTATCGGGTCGCGCCCCCCGCGGGCGCGTGGATTGAAACAACGCCTTACCATCCCACAATTCAAAACCCCGCAGTCGCGCCCCCCGCGGGCGCGTGGATTGAAACTCTCAAGATTTTGAAAAATCCGTAATCCGAACCGGTCGCGCCCCCCGCGGGCGCGTGGATTGAAACCGATAGGCTTGGGCGCTATATACGGCGATCTGAGTCGCGCCCCCCGCGGGCGCGTGGATTGAAACATCAAATCCATATACTCTTGTATTCCCTTTATCGAGTCGCGCCCCCCGCGGGCGCGTGGATTGAAACCTTTTTAAACTGCTATCCTTGTATGTGCTAAAAAGTCGCGCCCCCCGCGGGCGCGTGGATTGAAACTCTCTTTTGGATTTCTTGTGATGCATGATTACTGGTCGCGCCCCCCGCGGGCGCGTGGATTGAAACTCCGCGAACATCTTTTAGCCACGCCTGATGTTTCGGTCGCGCCCCCCGCGGGCGCGTGGATTGAAACAAATTGTCTATTACTTAAGAGCTAATCAAGCGATGTCGCGCCCCCCGCGGGCGCGTGGATTGAAACGCCTTCCGGAGAGAAGTCCCATCGATAAAACGAAGTCGCGCCCCCCGCGGGCGCGTGGATTGAAACGTTTGAGTTATTGTTTAGCTCGATTATCTTTATAAGTCGCGTCCCCCGCGGGCGCGTGGATTGAAACGCCGATGGTCAAAGGCAGCATCCCCATGGCGTCGTGTCGCGCCCCCCGCGGGCGCGTGGATTGAAACTGGCCTCTACCGGCACCGTACCAGTCGGCCTCGGTCGCGCCCCCCGCGGGCGCGTGGATTGAAACTGGCAATTACCAAGGTCAAGGCACGGGTTGTCCCGTCGCGCCCCCCGCGGGCGCGTGGATTGAAACCAACGTAATCCTCAAAATAAACGGCGCGCCCGGGTCGCGCCCCCCGCGGGCGCGTGGATTGAAACCGCCTGGGCGTATACATCGACGGAACCCCGCTTGGAGTCGCGCCCCCCGCGGGCGCGTGGATTGAAACATGGACTATCCCTTCAGACAGTTTCGGTCCGGCCGTCGCGCCCCCCGCGGGCGCGTGGATTGAAACTCGCTCGGCCTCGGACCACTCGGTTTTATTCTGCGTCGCGCTCCCCGCGGGCGCGTGGATTGAAACTTGAACAGGGCTGAGGTCTGAGGGCCGAGGGCCGAGTCGCGCCCCCCGCGGGCGCGTGGATTGAAACCGGAAGGAATCCCGGTTGGCTCTCCGATGTTCGGGTCGCGCGCCCATGCGGGGATCGGTTCTGGAGGTTCGGGAGGAGGCCTATATCATGGCGGCCGAGGCCACCGGGGCCCGGGATTTTCGGCTGCTGGTCAGGCACCTGCTCCCCAACGCCATCCCGCCCATTTTCGTGGTGGTGGCGGTAGACCTTGCGGTGGTGATCATGCTGGAGGCGACCCTCAGCTTTCTCGGGGTCGGGGCGCCGCTCACCGAACCTTCTCCGGGAATGATGATCGCCATCGGAAAGAATTACGTCTATGCCGGCATGTGGTGGATGGTGCTCTTTCCCGGAGCGGCCCTGATTTTTCTGGTGGTGGGGATCAATCTCTTCGCCGACTGGCTTCGGGAGGAACTGAACCCCAAAATCGGAAAGGCGAGCGGATCAGGCGGCCGCCGTCCGGTATTTTCATCCTTCTGGGCATTCTTTTACACCGGATCATCTTCTTTGATGGGGGGATTCGGTGTCTCCTCAACGCCCAGCATTTCCAGGAGCGTTTCCAGGGACCACAAAAGGGTGGTGATTTTCTCTTTCTCCAGCCGATTCAGTCGTTCCAGAAATCGCTGTTGAAGGGGTGTGGGGGCCTGCTCCAGAAAATGGGATCCCAGCTCGGTGATCTCCACATGGACCTGCCGTCGATCCCTGCTGATCCGCTTACGTTCCACCAGACCTCTTTTTTCCAACCGATCCACGATCCCGGTCACGGTACTGTTGTTCAAATGGAGAATCCGGGTCAGTTCACCGATGGAGACCGGCCCGCTTTCTCCGGCCCGCTGAAGACAAATGAGCTGGGGAACGGTGATGTGATGGTATTCCTGAATGTATTTGGAATGTTTCGACAGTTCACGGTTGATCTGCCGTAGCCGTGTGACAATTCGGGTGCTGATGTCCTCTGTCATAATTTCTTTTCGATAGAATGGTTTCGCCAATAAAAACTTGCCTGAAGATTCTTAATAAATCTCACTATACCCTGTTTTGCCCGATAAAACAACTCCGCGATTTCGGGGGATGTATGGGTTTCTTTTTGAAAAGCATGCTGGTTTTGCTCTTCATTTTTCTGAAAATGGTGTTGACAAAGGTCTTTTTTTCAATTATGGATGTCTTGATATTTTCTGTACAAAAAAGTTGTGTTCTAAATTGTTCTGTCCTGAATTTAAGGCTGACAAATTTTTCAAGCCGGAAATAATGGATCGAAAATGATTAAATGATGTTGAGGTTGACAATCAAAGGTATCGCTTCCCCCCGCACATGGCAACAGGGCGCGTCCGTTACCGCGCCTTGAGATTTTTCCCCTGAGCCGGCATCAGGCCGATATGATGTAAACCAGAAAATTAATTGAACGCGTCGCATCAAAGATGATGCGGTTCCAGAATTCCGGAGCAGGCACCGAAGATTCGCAGGCACCTGCGACCGATGGGTAGTTTTATAGAACTTCAAACCATAAGGAGAGAAAGAAATGGATCAGATCGCACCCACAACCTTTAAACCGCGCCTGAAAGTCCTGAATCGGGAACAGGCCCTGTCCATTCACACGGCGGCCCTTGAGATTCTCGATCGCAACGGATTTACCATTGAGCACGAAGGCGCCCTCAAGATGCTGCTGGATGCCGGATGCAGCCGGAACGGAGACGGCAAGGTTCTGATGCCCGCGTACCTGGTGGAGGAGGCGCTGCGCACGGCCCCCCGGCAGATCAGCATGTTCGACCAAACAGGGGAGCGGGCCATGGCCCTGGTGGATGACAATTTCTATTACGGCACCGGGTCCGACACCATTTTTACCCATGATCTGGAGACCGGGGAACGCCGCAGAACGGTGCTGGCCGATTCCGGAAATTTCGCCAAACTGATCGACGGCCTTCCCAACATGGATTTTTCCATGTCCATGGGCAACCCCGAGGATGTTCCCATTGAAGACATCTATGTCCATGTATTCGGCGAAATGGTCCGGAGCAGCAACAAGGCCATCTGTTTTATCGCCGACAGCGGCCGGGATATCGAAAAGATCCATCGAATCGCCTGCGCAGTGGTCGGCGGCGAGGATGCGCTGGCTGAAAAACCTTTTATTCTCAACTACTCCGAAGCCATCAGCCCGCTTCTGTTCCCCAAAAACGTGATGGAGAAGCTGATCTTCTGCGCCGAAAAGAAGATCCCGATCTGTCTGCCCTCGGGCTGCAATGCGGGCGGCGGCGGTCCGGTGACCCTGGCCGGGGCCATGGCGCTGGGTCTGGCGGAGAACCTGGTGGGTCTGGTGATTCACCAGTTGGCCGGCAAGGGGTCCCCCTTCCTGTTTGCGCCCAACGTATCCATCCTGGACATGAAATCCACCGTGATTTCCTACGGCTGCCCCGAATGGGCCCTGACCCAGGCGGCCTTGGCCGACATGCGGGATGAAATTTACGGCCTGCCCATCTGGGCGTATGCCGGATCATCCGATTCCAAGGTCATCGACGCCCAGGCCGGCGCCGAAGCCGCGTTTTCCATCCTGACCGCCATGCAGTCCCGGTGCAACTTCATCCATGATGTGGGATATATTGAACACGGCAACACCTCCTCCCTGGAGATGGTGACCCTGGCCGATGAACTGGTGGCCATGAGCCGCCATTTCATGGAAGGGATTCCGGTCAATGAAGACACCCTGGCCCTGGATGTCATCGATCGGATCGCCAACGGCACCGGAAACGCGATCTTCCTGTCGGACCCCCATACCTTTGAACATTTCAAGGGCGCCCACTTTCATCCCAAAATGATCGATCGGTTCCGCTATGAAACCTGGGAGAAGAACGGGTCCATGGACATGTATCAGCGCTGCAATGCCGAAGCCAAACGCATCCTGAAGGAGCATGAGGTGGAGCCCAAGTCCGACGAGGTGATTCGAGAAATCGAAAGTATTCTAAACGGAAAGAAAAAAGCCGCCTGATTCAACGACGGCTTAAAAAGATGACGCATTCGAAGATCGGCGGGTGGGAACCAGGGGGTCTCCCCGCCCATTCTTATTTTT
>CAZNLT010000268.1:0-5466 GCA_964573705.1 uncultured Desulfobacterales bacterium | reverse complement strand
CAGGTCCGCACCGATATCCCGGCTCAGCGGAAAATGATCGGCGGCCATGCCCCAGCTGCCGATCATGCCGCAGCAGTTGCTTTGCAGGTCCACCACCGAGACCCCCTCTATTCGGGAGAGCAGATTCAGGGAGCTGTTCGGATCGGCTTGAATCCGCAGATGGCAGGGGGCATGATACGCCAGCCTCAGTTTTTTGCTCTGGCGCGGATTCAGACGGTCGAAATAGGTGTTCACCAGCCGGCTCACATGGATGGTCTTTTCCGACACCATCTGAATCAGGGAATCGTCCCCGAGCACCTGCCAGTCTTTTATCAGGGCGTATCCGCAGGAAGAGCAGGTAACGACCACATAGTCGACGTCTCCCACCAGTTTCCCCCATTCCGCCAGATTGCGCCGAATTTTCGCGTCCGCTTCCGGGGCCATCCCCTTGGTGAGGTGGGGCAGCCCGCAGCAGGACTGTTCCGGCGTGTAGACGATCATATTCATGCGGGTCAGGGTGTTCACCAGGGCCTCCCCGATAGCCGGCTCGATATAGGAGGCATAACATCCGGCGAAATAGAGCACTGAAATATCCCCGTCTCCTTCCCGGAACCGGACCCGGTCCCGCAGCGGCCGCTTTGAAAAGACGACCGGGTCCCGTCGGGCCGAGACCCCGAACAACCGTTCCCCGGCTTTTTTGACCAGCGGAATCTCCATCACCGGCTTGAGCCGTTCGGAAACCGAATGGGTCCACCGCCCCGCCGCTTCAATCCCGGTGAGCAATCGGTTCTGCAGGGGAACCCCGAATTCGGCGGCATACCGGGCCCGGGCCTCCATGGCCAGCTTGGGAATATTGACGTTGGAGGGGCATTCATGGGCGCAGCTTCCGCAGTTGGCGCAGTGGTCGATCACCTCCTGAAAGGCCGATTCATACAAGGTTTTTTCATCCACCGCCCCGCTGATCAGGGCCCGCAGGATATTGGCCTTGGCCTTGGGGGAGGCGTTTTCATCCCGGGTGATTTTGTAGAGGGGGCACATTCGGGTGGCCGAAGTGACCGTGGTGCATTTGCTGCAACCGTGGCATTTTTCAGCCTCCTGAATCATCCCCTCGGGCCATCGAAGGATCGGGACGGTCGTATCCCGGGCCCGATACTCGGCCCCGAACCGCAGGGACCGGGCCATCTGATCGGGATCATGGTGGGTGATGATCTCCGGATTGAACAAATGATTTGGATCGAACAGATGTTTGACCTTCCGAAACAGATCGTAGATTTCCGGATACGCCCGCCGAATATAGGCGCTCCGCAACCGGCCGTCTCCGTGTTCGCCGGAGACTGATCCGCCCAGGCCGTGGACCAGCACGAAGAGTTCGTCGGCGATGGGCCGCAGCAGGGCCACATCCGCAGGGTCTTTGAGGTTCAACAGGGGCCGGGTGTGGAGCAGCCCTTTGGCGATGTGGCCGTAGGTGACGAATTCCACCCCGTGCCGGTTCAAAATCTCGTACACCCCTTCGAAGTATTCCACCATGCGATCGGTGGGCACCGCCGCATCCTCGATCAGGGCCAGGATTTTTTTCTCGCCTTTGAGTTTATAGAGGATGGGGACCGCCGCCTTGCGCACCGCCCAGAAGGCGGCTTTTTCGGAAGCGGAGACCGCCAGATGAACCCGGTCGGAATACCCCCGGTCGGCCAGCAGCTCCTGAACCGTTGCGGCGGCCGCGGCCGGTTCTTGGGGGTTGACGCCGTCGAATTCGATCAGCAGGATGTTGTCGATATCCTCGGGAATAGCCGATTGCAGCCGCTCGTCCTGGGACCGGGCCAGCCGAAGCAGGGATTGGTCCATCACCTCGATGCCGGACGGCCCCAGAGGAAGCACCGCCTGAACCGCCTTGGCCGCGGCCACGATGTCGTCCATGAAGGCGACCACCAGGCTGTCGTGGGCGGGCTTGTCGATGAGCTGGAAGGTGAGCCGAGTGATGACGCCCAGGGTCCCCTCGGAACCGGCCAGCAGACGGCGCAGAACGAGGCGGCCGTCCCGGACCATCCCCCGCAGGTTGTATCCGGCGGTGTTGAACCGGGTGGCGGGATAGGCGGATTCGATGTCGGCGGCGTTTTCCTGATACAGCCGGTAGAGGGAAAAGAGATTCTCCGGCAGGTCTTGGGGATCGGTGTTCCGGATTTCGGACAGGGTGGTGACGGCGCCGTCGCTCAGGACCACTTCGGCATCCAGCAGGTAATCGGCCACGTTGCCGTATTTGACCGAATGGGCCCCGCTGGCGTTGGTGCCGGTCATGCCCCCGAAGGTGGCGTATTCGCCGCTGGAGGGGTCCGGCGGAAAGAAGAGTCCGGTACCCTGAAGCCGCGCCTCCAGCTCGCCGAACCGGTAACCCGGCTCGCAGGAAAAGGTTTTGGCCTCGGTGTCGAGGTCCAGGAGCCGGTTCATGTACTTGGAAAAATCGAGGACGATGCCTTCCCCGAGGGCCGCCCCGCACAACCCGCTGCCGGCGCCCCGGGAGTGGACGGATACTCCCCGTTCCCCTGCAAATTGAACCGTCTCGGCCACGTCGGCGGTGGATCTCGGGTATACGACACAGGCGGGGATTTTCTGAAAAATCGACCCGTCGGTGGAGAGCATGTATCTGCGGAGAAAGTCCTGCCGGACCTCTCCGTCGATCCGGTTTGCCAGTTTCCGGTAATCGGTGGATGGAATCATGATCGAATTATCGGCATAAACCGGGCGTTTGTAAACGAAAATAGGTCGGAAATATTGGCCGAATCCGGTTTTGAAACGGGTGAGAGATCACCGGGTCTATAAAAGGAAGGTCGTGAAAAGGAAAGTCGTGTTGAGGGATGATATTTCGGGTCGAGAATGCCCCAATTGAAAAAGGGGTGGCTTGCCCCGAGCCACCCCTTCAACAAAGGAGGTATGAAGGAAGAAGGAAAGTTGTACCTTACTTAATAGTATTGCAGGGTTGGTGCCAACTCCTCCATGTAAAACTGTAAATTCTTGTAATCTAAAACAATATTTATTTCGACTGGCTCACACCCTCAAAATTTGTCGCCCCTGAAAACCGGTTTCCTACAAAATTTTGTCTGTTTTCTGCAAAAATTGGCATTTCTAGAGAAAATGAATCCTGGACACTGACTATATCTCATTCATTTCCTGGATTTCATGCAGCTCTGCGGCCGCCCGAATCAGGGCCTGCGCGGCCTGAACCAGATCGGCTTCGCGAATGGCGTATTGCACCTCGGGGAAACGGGTTTCAGTCCATTCCGTGACCGGCGGTATGTGGATAAATGCCATCGGGACGTTCTTTTTCAGCCGGGCCAGATGATATAAACCGTAATAAAACAGATGATTGCAGACGTAGGTTCCGGCATGATTGGAGAACCGAACGGGGATCCCGGCCCGGGTCAATTTTTGGTACATCCCGTTCAGGTTCAGGGTCGCCGTCAGGGCAGGCGGCCCTTCTGGAAGGATGGGCCGGCCTTGTCGCACCTCCCCCTGCGTATCCGGCAGGTCGGCATCGTCCATGTTAAGGGCGAAACGCTCCAGAAACAAAGCGTCCGCCCGGCCGCTTACCCCGAAGGACAGGACGACATCCGGGCTGAAAGCGTTGATTTCCGCCATTAAATGATGTTCACATTCGGTGTAGGCGGTTTCCATGACCGCCGTTCGAATCTCCGCTTCCGGACACCATTTTTCCGCCGAAACCGCGAAAATGCCCATCAATTTTTCGCTCGGGTTCAGGTCGGCGCCCGGGAAAGGTCCAAACCCGGTGAGGAATATTCGAGGGTTCATAGGATCGAATGTAGGTCGGGTGGACGTTTTGGTCAAGCTTGAGGGTATTCATTCGGGGTGCGATCGTGTATTCTTGAACTTTGATTCGTCTGATTTTTTTGATGGACTGTGATGGCGCCCATCATGGTAATCAGGAGAATCAGATAAATCACAGTTCAGAAAGCCTGCGAGCTGTGGTATACGGAGGGTTGTCTTTGAACTGTAATTCGTCTGATTTTTATGACGGACTGTGATGGTGCCCGTTATGATCATCAGGGGAACCAGATAAATCACTGTTCAGAGTGTTTTCGAGCTGTGCTTTTTCCGTAGACCCGATTCACAGAGGAATCCATGATTGAAAATAAATACATCCGTTTCGACCCGTCCTGCTGGGGATATGAATTCACCTGCGTCCGGTGCGGCGCGAATGCATCCACCGAGGGCGAGGCCCCGTTGAGCGCTGTGGATGCGATGCGGGAAAAAGGCTGGACGTTCCATTTGGAGAACAACACCTATCGCCCCATTTGCCCGGCCTGCGACCATTCGGGAGGCGATTCGACATGAGCTGAGTTTCGAGAACCGGTCGATCCCCCGGCCTTGGCGCACCCTCCGGCGCCGGCCGGGATGCTCCGGGCTCCATCGATGTGCCTCGTCCGACTACGGCCTCCGTCCCTCCAGCCTCCGTGCGGCCGAGTCAATCGATTCCGCCCTCCGCATCCTTGCTTACTTGCCTGACTTGCTTGGCTCACCGGGCTGACCTGGAAGGCGAACAAGCCGGAAACCCCGGCTGAGGGCCCGGTCAGCGGGGTGCCCGTTGATCCGGGACGCCGACCGGCAGTACTCGGCGGGGTCGTACCACGCGCCGCCGCGGATGACCCGGAACGCGCCCTTTTCCTTGTCCACCCATGAGCTGCCATCAAGCGGTGCATCATTGAAACTGTCGTGATATTGATCTTCGCACCACTCCCATACATTCCCGTGCATATCATAAAGTCCCCATTCATTGGGCGGATAATTTCCAACAGGGCTCGTTTTGCCTGGATTGACGTCCTTGCATTCCTTGGATGCACTACTATTACCGTAGTTCGCTCTGGAACAATCCGGCTCATCCCCCCAGCTATAGCGCGTCTTCGTCCCCGCACGGCAAGCGTATTCCCACTGAGCCTCGGAGGGCAACTGCAAACCGGCCCATTCGGCGAATTTTTTAGCGTCGTGCCAATTCACGCCGACCACGGGTTGTTTTGATTGGTTGAATTTACGGTCGGCCCAGTATTCCGGTTCCTGATAGCCCGTCGCCTTCAGAAATCGGCCGTATTCTTCGTTGGTGACCGGATAGCGGCCTATGTAGAAATCGGGGACCGTCACTTCATGAACAGGTTGTTCATTATCACGTTCCTCCGATCCCATCATGTACGTGCCGCCCTCGATCAGCACGAGTTCGTACTTGGACGGGTCGGGGTGAATGACTTTCTGATCCGTTTGTTTGAAGCGTTCGCGGACCCATTGCTGGATTTTGTCATAGGGATGGTTTTTGAGCCGATTCATGACGGCTTCGAGGGCGTCGCCGTCCAGACGTTCGATAATCCGCAGGGCCGCAAGCTGCCTCTGCCATAACTGGTCCGGATTGCCGGCCGAGTCCAAATTCAGCAATTCCAAAAACGGTTCTGGAGTTCTTTCGGCGGCTTCTTCCAGACACATCTGCATTAA
>CAZNLT010000267.1:0-5475 GCA_964573705.1 uncultured Desulfobacterales bacterium | reverse complement strand
GACATTCCTCGAACAAAGCCTCAAGATAAGACGCGAAATCGGGGACAGGGCCGGGATGATTCCGACATTGCACAATATGGCCCATATTGCCCTTCAGGCGAAAGACCCGCAAAAAGCGGTCCGAGCGTGGTCAGAGGCTTTGGACCTTGCAATGAAAACCCAAAATGCGATGGGTCTTTTTCATGTGGCCAAAGACTTCGGCGGGTTGATGGCGCAGGCGGGAAACACGGATGCCGCCAAACAGCTTTTAACGCTTGCCGTTCAGGCGGGAAAGGCGGCCGGCTTTCCGGGCGTGGATGAAATTGAAGAAATGTTCAAATCCCTCTGAAAATCCGAACTGTGATTTCATCAAGATTGGGTGATTGATCTCGACCTTTATGGTTTGAATGGGTATATTGATCTTCAGATAATAAATGTCGGCCAAGAAACTTCTTTCAGGGCGACCAACAGCAATGTACGGGAGGAATTCAATGCGATACACTCGAATTACGACAAACCAGAACCAAATGGGTGGAATGCCTTGCTTGCGTGGTTTGAGAATTCCCGTGGCAACGGTCATTAATATGGTCGCGGATGGGATGAACAGTGAAGAGATACTGAACGCATTTCCCGATCTTGAACGGGAAGACATCACGGAAGCACTCCGGCATGCTGATGAGGCAGCCCCATGACCGACGACCCAATCGAAGACCTCGTCTCCGCCCCCCTCACCGACGCAGAACGCTACTACCTCGAACAAGCCTACAAAGACCCCGTGGAGCGCATCGGCCGCATCGAGGATGTCGCCAAATTTCTGGCGGGCGCCACCGCCGCCACTTCGGGCCTCTATCTGGCCGCCTTTAAAATCGCCTTCGGCGGCGGGACCGTTTCGGCCTTTGCCTGGTTTCTGCCCTACCTTCTCTGGGCCGTCAGCCTTGTCTTTTTCGTGCTGGTCCTCCTGCCCCACCGCCACCCCACCCGGGAAAACGACCCCGGCTCCTGGCGGGCCGCCTTCATCGAATCCGGCAAACGAAAATACATTCGACTGATGATCGGCACCGTATTCTTCATCCTGGGCATTCTTGCCGGGGGATATCCCTTTCACGCATTGCCTTGACCAAAGGTTTCCGCTACACTCGAAATCCGAAAAAACAGTTCGGCCCAGAAACTTCTTTCAGGGCGACCAACAGCAATATACGGGAGGAATTCAATGAGATATACTCGAATTACAGCAAACCCGAACCAAATGGGCGGAATGCCTTGCCTGCGTGGTTTGAGAATTCCCGTGGCAACGGTCATCAATATGATCGCGGATGGGATGAACAGTGAAGAGATACTGAACGCGTTTCCCGACCTTGAGCCGGAAGACATCACGGAAGCGCTCCGGTATGCTGATGAGGCAGCCCCGTGGCCGACGACCACATCCAAGACCTCGTCTCCACCCCCCTCACCGAGGACGACCACTCGAAATCAAAAAAACAGCTCGGTCGACCCCCGATTCATAGAACGCCCATAAGGAACCGATGACCATGAAACTGCCCGATTTCAAGCTGGAACGATATTTCGCCGAATACGAATTCAAGGTGGAACATAACCTCTTCGCGTCGGACTGCGAGTCCATGCCGATCCGCGAACTGCTCGCCTTTGAATCCGGCGCGGCGGAGCGGTTCGAGGACTGTTGGCTGGGGTACACCGAATCCCCGGGCGCGCCGTCGCTGCGGCGGGCGATCAGCGGGATCTACGAGACGGTCGAACCGGATGAGGTGCTGGTCCACACCGGCGCGGAGGAGGCCATCTTTTTGTTTATGCAGGCGGCCTTGTCGCGGGGGGACCATGTGATCGTCCACTGGCCGTGCTACCAGTCCCTGACCGAAGTGGCCCGGTCCATGGGATGCCGGGTGACCCGTTGGGAGGGGCGGGAGGAAGACGGCTGGGCCCTTGATCCGAATGAATTGAAACGCCTGATCGAGCCGGATACCCGGGTCATCGTGCTCAACACCCCCCACAACCCCACCGGGTACCTGATGGACCGGGACGCGCTGGGCGAAACCGTCCGAATCGCCCGGGGAAACGGGATTTTGCTGTTTTCCGACGAGGTCTACCGGGAGTCCGAACACGACCCGGCGGACCGGCTGCCGGCGGCCTGCGACCTGGATGAGATGGCGGTGTCCCTGGGGGTTATGTCCAAAACATACGGCCTGCCGGGGTTGCGGATCGGCTGGATCGCCACCCGCAACCGGGCGATCCTTCAAAAGACGGCGGCCCTGAAAGACTACACCACCATCTGCAACAGCGCGCCCGCCGAGTTTCTGGCCGAACTGGCCCTGCGCCATCGGGACCGGCTGGTTCAGCGGAACGTGGGAATCATCATCCGGAATCTGAAATCGCTGGACGAATTTTTCAGGGACAAAGGAGAGAGATTTTCCTGGCATCGACCCAAGGCGGGGCCCATCGGGTTTCCGAAGTTGCGCGGGGAGGATGCGGCCGCATTTTGCCGTCGAATGGTGACGGAGACCGGCGTGTTGCTGCTGCCGGGAACCCTCTATGACCATCCCGGCAACCATTTTCGAATCGGCTTCGGACGCCGGGACTTCGCGGAAGGGCTGGCCCGGCTCCAATGACCGGTTGATTATCCCCGCGTCACAATTCCCAGATAGCCGTCCACCGTGACTCGATCCCCCGTCGCGATCAGGGCCGTGACATCCGGCGCGCCGGTGACGCAGGGCAGGCCGTATTCCCGGGCGATGATGGCCCCGTGGATGAGCATGCCGCCGCGGCGTTCCACAATTCCGGCGGCCAGGGGCACGATGAAGGTCATGGTCGGGTCGATCGCGTCGCAGACCAGAATTTCGCCTTTTCGGAACTCGGCCAGATCGGCGGTGTTCCGAACGACCCGGGCGGGGCCGGCGGCGACGCCCGGGCCGGCGGGCTGCCCGACGATCTGCCGGCTTTTCAGGGTGAAACCGCTCATTGTTTCGGGCGGCCCATTCGACGCGGGTTTCGGCGGCACGAAACCGGGGTCCTGCAGCGCCTTTCGAACCGATTCGGCGGGGAGGGCATCATCCACCGGCCGGCCCCGGGCGGTCAGGCGGCGTCGGGCCTCGGCGGCGGCTTGAATCTGCGCTTCTTCGATGCGACCGAGATAGATGTTGTCATCGTCTCTCAGCTGATAACTCACCCGGCCCAATTCCATGATTTCCGCGGCCCGCCGGCGGTCTTCCTCCGTATCGAAAGCGGCGAGAAAGCGGGATTTCAGTGCGGCGACGCTCTTTTCCGGGGCTTTCGGTGCAGCCGGCGGATGGATGGCCATGCGCAACAGAACGGTGATCAGGGTCCGCTGTTCCCGGCCGCTGGAGGTGCCGCGAAATGAGTTCCGACCGAGACTTCCGAACCGTTGAACAAAGTTTTGAAGCATGTCTTTTAAGTCGCCGTCAATGCTATCGAGGTCTCCCGCTTCCAACTGTTTTTTGAGGGAGGGACGGCTTCGCACAGCGGCGGCCATCTCCGCCAGCATTCGGTTTCGCTCCAGCCCCTGCATTCGGCTTCCCTGAAGCAGGGCGACAAATTCGTACGGGTCTTCCGGATGCACCGCATCATTGTAGACCTGTCCGAAGAGCCGGATGCCGTGGGCAAAGGGGATGAAGTCGGCCCAGTAGATATCGGTCCAGCGCTTCAGAATCTCCGACCGACGGGCCATCTCCCGGTTCAGCGCTTCGTCGGTCATCTCAGACAGATGCACCGCCGCCAGCCGGTCGGCCTCGGCGATCATCTCCCGAATACCGCTTTCCACCTGGGGCCGAAGCGCCCGGAGATTTTCGAAGCTTCGGCGGAGGCTGAGGTCCCACTGACGCCGGTCGTCCTGGGGAGAGGGCGTCGACCCGGTGGTGACGGGGCGGGATTGGAGCACGAAAAGCTCGCCTCGCCGCAGGGTCCATTCCACATCCTGGGGAACGGTGTAGAGGGTTTCCGCCTGTCGTGCGATTTGAAATACCCGGCGGACCGCGTGGTCATTCAGGGGCGGAACCTCCGCCAGTTCCCGGGGCAGGGCCAAGGCGCGGACCCCTGTTTTTCCGGGAACCATGTACTGTTCGCGCCGGGCCGGGACGTGGGAGAGAACCGTGCCGTCGTCCCGGTCGAGAATCCACCGGTCCGGCTCGATCACCCCGTCCACCAGCCCCTGGTTGAGCCCGTGGACCGCCTCGATCACCGCCTGGGCCGGGTCCATCGGGCTTCGGCTGAAGGCGACCCCGGCGCATTCGCCGGGGACGATCTCCTGGATAACGACCGCCATGGAACTGACGGCGGCATCCAGGTTCAACTCCCGGCGGTAGAGAATGGCCGCGTCGGACCATAGGGACGCCCACACTCGGCGGATGTGCTCCAAAATCGCCTCGGTCCCGACGACATTGACATAGGATTCATGCAGCCCGGCAAAGGAGGTCTTCTCGGAGTCCTCGGCCGGCGCGGAAGAGCGGACCACCACCGGCGCGTCCCCGAACCGGGGCTCGATATGGCGGGTCAATTCCTCTCGCATCGCTTCCGGGAGGGGGTGGTTGAGAAACATGCCGCGAATCCGCAGGGCGCTGTCCCAGACCTCTTCCCACCGCAGGTGGCGGGCGTCCTTGCGGTTCAGCTCCAAAAGAATGCGCTCCCGCAAACCGGCCCCGGCGATGAAAGCCTCATAGGCGGAAGCCGTCACGCACAGGCCGTCCGGCACCCGAAATCCACCGCGCATAAGATTCGCCAGAGAGACGGCCTTGCCGCCGACACGGGGGAGATCTTCGGGGCGGATGTTCTGGAGGGGGATGATGGTTTGCATGAGGTTTCTCCGAAATTGATGGGCTGATTGTGAAATTTGATCCATGCGAGAGATGAAAGAGATCCAACATTTTGTGGGTCCGAGTATATCAAAAAAAAGCATCGGAACAAACGGAAAAGGCGCCGCCGAGATTGCTGTTGAAATGCATGTTGACGGTTATCCCGGCAGGTTCTACATTGTATATCGACCGTAAAAAAAATGGAGGGTTTCCATGAAAACAGAAGTCATCCGGGCGTGGGTGCCGGAAGAGTTGAAGCGGGATTTCGAGGCCGCCGCGGCCGCGCGAGGCTGGGACATGAATCATGCCATCCGTCAACTGATGGAACAGTATGTGGCATACCAAAAGGAGACGGACCTCCGGCGAATAGAGACGCTCGAAGCCCTGGAAGATATCGACGCCGGATATTTCGTGGATGGCGATCGGGTGCTGGATTGGCTGTCAAGTTGGGGTGCCAACGATGAATCCGTCCCGCCTCAATGAAGCTGATTTTTTCCCGGCCGGCGGTAAATGACCTTGTTCGTTTGAGGAAATTCATCGCGGAAAACAATCCTGAAGCCGCCCAACGGGTTGCGGGCGCACTGGTGGAGTCCATGCACAGGCTTTCTATTCAGGCGATTTTTGTGTCTGAAAGGACCGGACATCTTCAAAGAATTGGCGACCTTGCGTACAGATATTT
>CAZNLT010000266.1:2924-5614 GCA_964573705.1 uncultured Desulfobacterales bacterium | reverse complement strand
ATCTGGTCGTCTGTTAGAATACTCTGGCAATCACCCGATTCCGGATCCTGCTGAGACCTGTATTGAAATCAATCGATGGTCATTCCCAGAAACCGGGTGGATGGACTGCACGCAGCCTTTGATCAGGGCAAGGTGAAGTTGGCACACTGGGCCGGGGTCACCGACGCCCGGACCTCGTCCCGGTTGTGCGGGTGGCCGGTGGAAAAGTCGTCCAGGCCAATGACGGTTTCCAAGGAGGTTTTTCATAGTTAAATATCCCCGGGTCCGAAAATTCGCCGAGACATGCCGGCGCCGTGTTTCCCCCCTGTTATCGGCGGCGGCGCCATGGCAACCGCGGCCAAAACCGTGAACAGAATCGCATTGGCCGGCACATGGAGGTTGAAATCGCTGATGCTGTGAACCAGAATCGCGGTGATCCCGGCCATGGCCCCGAGGGTGGTGCCCCGGACCAGGCGGCCGGGGTGCTTGAGCTTGCCCAGGCCGACTTCCGAAATGAAATGAACCAACCTAACCACATAGCCATAGAGATGATAAATCTTACTGAGCAGATCCCTTGGGAACCGTCACCACCATCTCCTATATGGATGCGGCAGAAACAAAGATTTCATCCAGCGGTGCATCAAAATCGTCTGATACTCTGACTCTACCCTTTAGCACGCCAAAGCGAATTTTCGGCTGTTCCCCTTTTATCTGGGATATTCGCGCGATGGGTTTTCCTTCTTTCGTGACGATGATCTCAACTCCTGAAACAACAGTTTGAATTAAGCTTGAAAAATTTGCTCCAGCTTCTTGGATATTCACAATTTGAGGATTCATGTTGCCTTCTTTCTCGAAATATTTGCCAAAAAAGGCTGACTGATGGCAAGAGGCGCTATGCCTGGTTGCCCTGGTTGACATTGCCGAAATCCCATCTTTGATCAACTCTTTGCCTCTTCCTATATTTGGAAGGGCCGCGTCAGCTCTTTGTGAAAAACACCTCGTTGCTCCGTCTCTTCATGCGCCATCTTCAGCAACAGGATTCGGATCGGCGGGTTGGTTGAATTGTAGTGGTCGCTGGCATTGGAGTCAAATCGCTTGATGGGAATGTATTTGTCGCATATTATAGAACGAGATATTTCATGTCAAGAGAGATGGGACCACCGCCCCGGGTCCGAAAATTCGCCGAGACATGCCGGCGCCGTGTTTCCCCCCTGTTATCGGCGGCGGCGCCATGGCAACCGCGGCCAAAACCGTGAACAGAATCGCATTGGCCGGCACATGGAGGTTGAAATCGCTGATGCTGTGAACCAGAATCGCGGTGATCCCGGCCATGGCCCCAAGGGTAGCGCCCCGGACCAGGCGGCTGGGGTGCTTGAGCTTGCCCAGCCCGTGTCGGTAAAAAACCACCCCCATCCACAGCACAATCCCGATCAACCCCAGCCCGACTTCGGAAGTGAAATGAAGATAGTCGTTGTGGGCCATCATATACCGGGCTTTGCGGCCGGGAAGCTGGTATTGGGTAAAAATATCCGTGAAGGTGCCCGGCCCCGAACCGAAAACCGGATAGTCCCGAATCATGTCGATGGTTCCCCGCCATACCCGCATCCGCAAGACCAGAGTGGGATTGTCCTCCCCCTCCTCCAGCGTCTTGACCCGTTTGACCACGTTCGTGCTGGAGATGATGGTGACAAAACAGAAGAGGACCCCGGTGCTGCACCAGAAAAGCAGTTTTCGGTTTTTCGCGATCGATTTGGCGAACAGAATCAGGATCATAAACGTCATCCCGATGAGAAGCCCGATCCAGCCGCCCCTGGAGAGCGTAAAGATGTGCGCCATAAAGAGGAGGGTGGCCGCGAAGATGATGATCATTCTTTGCACCCGGCTGATGCCGTTCAACAGATACCCCAGCAGCAGCGGGATGGCCATCTCCAGGTACCCGGCCATATGATTTCGGTTGACGTAGACCGAAGAGAGGCTGTTATGGGACTTGCCGTATTCCCACCAGGGAAACGGGTTGGCGCCGATCAGCTTGAAAAACCCGAGTGCGGAAAGAAACAGGGCCACGGACGCAACCAGGCCGATCAACTGTTTGAGATCGGTTCGGGTGCGAATGATATGGATCGTCCAATAATAGATCAGGACGCAATCCAGCAGCAATACCCAGGACCAGGCGCTGGTGTAGCGATGGGTAGAGAAGAGGGTCGAGACCAGGGCCAGCCCGAGAAGAGTCAGAAGGGGGATGTCCAGGGGTGTACGGATGAATTTCCAATCCCACCGAAGGCATCGCTCCAGAAGATAGAGCATCACGGCGGACCCGGTCACCAGATGGATCAGCGCGACCGCCCACCCCTCTACAGACCCCCGGGCCAGGGGCGTGGCGATGAGGATGAAAAACAGAATGAATTTGTGGGGCAGGGGAGGCAAGGATTGAAGGGCCGGCGTGCTCATTATTTTTTTTTCAGTCCGTGTGTATCCCGGGCATATCCTTTCCCGCAGACCGGACATTCAAGGTCTTCCGGAAGGCGTTCGCCGCATCGGCAGACCCATCCGATCCGTCTGGAAGGGTTGCCCACGAGCAGTGCGTAATCCGGAACATTCCGGTTGACGACCGCACCGGCGCCGATGAACGCATAGCGGCCGATGGTGACGCCGCAGACGATGGTGCAGTTGGCGCCGAGTGTGGCGCCCTGTCTGACGAGGGTCGGCCGCAC
>CAZNLT010000266.1:0-2824 GCA_964573705.1 uncultured Desulfobacterales bacterium | reverse complement strand
GGCCGCACCTGGTCCATTTTCCGGATCTCGGCCCGGGGGTTGTAGATATTGGTGAAGACCATCGACGGCCCGCAGAAGACCCCGTCTTCCAGAGTGACGCCTTTATACACCGAGACATTGTTCTGGATCTTGCAGTTATCGCCGACGGTCACCCCATCGGCGATAAACACATTCTGCCCGATGTTGCATCCGTCACCCAGGCGGGCACCGGCGCCGACATGCACCCAGTGCCAGATTTTGGACCCGGCGCCAATAGAAGCCCCGGGGTCGATAATTGCCGTCTCATGAACAAACACATCCATCATCTCAAAGTCCTTCAATTGCTATAGGCCTTGCCGCAGAAAGGGTGGTACTCGCCTGTCAACCCCCGGGGTTCCGCCCGGCGAATGTGATACACGGTTTCAATGCTCGAACGCGCCTCCTGCAGACCAAATCCCCGGCCGTTCAGGATCTGTTCATAGCTCAGGGTGTGCAGATCCGTAAAGCCGCCGGAAAATTCGATCTCTTTGCCGTCCACCGTGATGGAGCGGAAGGTGCGCATGTTTCTCTTCAGGGCTTCTTCAGGAAGGTAATCGGCATTGACACTCAAAAACCACCGGACCCGGGCATGGGTCAACTCCAGATACCCCGCCGCCGTATCCGGCTGATGCACATGGACGATATTTTCCTTCACCGGCCCGAAGATCCAACTCAACATATCGAAAAAGTGGATGCCGATGTTGGTCGCGATCCCACCTGATTTTTCCGGATACCCTTTCCAGCTTACAAAATACCACCTGCCCCGGGAGGTGAGATAGGTCAAATCGATATCGTAGGTTCGGGTCGGATCGGCGGCGATTTCTGCGGCGACCTTTTTGCGCAATGCGATCAGGCTCGGATGCAGCCGAAGTTGAAGGATATTCCATACCCTCGATTCGAATTCCGCTTCGATTTCCTCGAGGGCATCCACATTCCAGGGGTTCAGCACCAGCGGTTTCTCACAGATCGCCTCGGCGCCGATGCGCAAGGCAAAGCGAATATGAGCATCGTGCAGATAATTCGGGGAGCAGATACTGATATAGTGGATCGCGTCGTCTTTTCGCCGGAGCTTTTCCGCATGGCGGTCGAAACGCTCAAATTCCGTGAAAAAGGCGGCTTGGGGGAAATAGCTGTCGATCACCCCGACAGAGTCGTTCGGATCCAGGGCCGTGACCAATGTATGCCCCATCTCTGAAATAGCTTTCATATGCCGGGGCGCCACAAACCCGGCCGCCCCGATCAGGGCAAAGTTTTTAACGTCGGTCATTGAAGATTCCTTCTGCGTTTATGTGATCATAATTATCCGGTCCGGAAACACTGCCGAGTGCATCTCTGAATTTCGAGCCGCAATATAACGGGTCAAAACGCCTTTCCTTTTTCTAAACCGCCTCCATATCGCTCATCATCGGCCCCATAAATTCGCTGCGGTATGCGAGAACTTTGTCTTACCCGCCGTGCGGGCATCGGCGCCATTGGGATCGCCGCCAGCACTGCAAACAGAATCGCGTTGGCCGGCACATGAAGATTGAAGTCGCTGATGCTGTGGACCAGGATCGCGGTGATCCCGGTCATGGCCCCCAAAGTGGACCCTCGGACCAGACGACTGGGGTTTTTGAGCTTGCCAAGACCGTTTCGAAAGAAAACCACCCCCATCCAAAGGATAAGCCCGACCAACCCTAGCCCCACTTCAGAAATAAAATGAAGGTAGTCATTGTGCCCCATTTCATAGCGGGCTTTGCGGCCAGGGAGCTGGTATTGCGTAAAGATATCCGTGAAAGTGCCCGGCCCCGATCCTAAAATGGGGTAATTCCGAATCATGTTGATGGTACCGCCCCATACCCGCATTCGACCTACGAGAGTGGGATTTTCCTCCGCTTCCTCCAGCGTTTTGACCCGTTCAACCACCGTAGTGCTGGAGATGATGGTGACAAAGCAGAAGAAAATTCCGATGCTGCACCCGAAGAGCAGTTTTCGGTTTTTCGCGGTCGATTTGGCGAACAGGATGAGTGTCATAAAGGTGAGGCCGATGAGCATGCCGATCCATCCACCCCTGGAGAGCGTAAAGATGTGCGCCATAAACAGGATGGCGACCGTACTGATGATCAGAATTTTCTGCGCCCGGCTGATGCCGGTCAAAAGAAGCCCCAGCAAAAGCGGCACTGCCATCTCCAGATAACCGGCCATATGATTTCGGTTGACATAAACCGAAGAGAGGCTGTTATGCGAATCGCCGTATTCCCACCAGGGGACCGGGTTGGCCCCGATCAGCTTGAAAAACCCGAGCACAGAAAGAAACAGAGCCACGGCCGCGATCAGCCGGATCAACTGCCTGAGATCCGACCGGGTGCGAATGGCGTTAATCGTCAAATAGTAGATCAGAACACAATCCAGCAGCAATACACAGGACCAGATGCTGGTATACCGGTGGGTCGAAAAGAGGGTCGAGACCAGGGCCAACCCGAGAAGCGCCAGAATCGGCATGTCCAGCGGCGTGCGAATTCGTTCCCAGTCCCATTTGAGGCAACGCTCCACAAGATACAGAATCACGGCCGCCCAGGTCACCATATGAATCAGCGCGACCGCCCACCCCTCCACCGAGCCCCGGGCCAGAGGGGTGGCGATGAGGATGAAGAATAGGATGTATTTGTTGAGGTTCAAGTTTTCAGTGCCCAGGTTCAAGGTTCAAGTGCCCAGGAATAAGGGAAAATAGTGCCCAGGTTCAAGGTTCAAGTGCCCAGGAATAAGGGGCTTAATCCTTGGACTGGGGTTTTTGGAGGTATTTGATCAGGGCGTATAGCATTTTGGA
>CAZNLT010000265.1:0-5663 GCA_964573705.1 uncultured Desulfobacterales bacterium | reverse complement strand
ACGGGTGCGTCTGACCGAAGGTATGGCTGTCAAGATCTGGGGACGGATGTCCGGCCCGCCGATGCAGTTCGTTTCGGCGCCGACCGGAGCGCCGTTTCATGTGGATCAGATTCTCGGCGGCCCGACCGCATGGGAGATGATCCGCAATCAGGGCATCGAAGCCGGAACCGATCTGATCCTGGAGGAGGTGGCGCCGGCACAGAGTATCTCCCCGGGGGTTCGCACCCCTGTAGTGGTTTTCAGCCCTGAGGGGCTGCGGCTTTTTCTGCCCCCCGGTGACGCCGCCCATATCCTGGTAGCACCCATCAATTCCGAAGCATAGAAAGAGAAACCGATATCATGGCCCCCTGTTTCCCGCCCTGTTTTTTTTCGACGCCGCCCCTGTTCCAGGGTTTCGGACCCCCCGTTTTCCCCGCCGAGAAGGGGGCTGAACCCCGGCCGCATTTCACAACAGGCTTTGCCAGGCCCGTCCGGATACCCCGGTCAGACGGTTCTTCAGTCCCCTGTCCCCTGGCGAAGCTGGTCTTCAGCAGTGCCAATGAATTCGGCCGTTTCCTCAACCGGGTGCAACAAAAAGAGATGACCGTATCCCAGGCGGTGATTCGGAGTCTGACTCGAGGAGCGGCGGCCGCTCTTGCAGCGGCTGCCGCCGAAGCGGCCGCCGGAAACCTCCGGGAAGGAGAGACCGGTCGGTTGATCAGGCAGACCGCGGCAACGATTGCGGCAAGCTATATTCTATCAGGCGTATTGAGGGCAGCATCCTCTGAGTAGAATCTGCAATTGTTATGGCAAACCTAAAATTGAAAGGGAGTAGAAGAATCGATGAGAAAATTGGTGAAAATTATCCTGTGTGTGTTCGTCATCGCCGGAGGCGTTTCATTTCCGGCATTTTCAGAAGAAATGTCTAATTATGAATTGCAGCAGAAACTGAAAATGACAGAGGAGCGGGTCAAGCGGCTGGAATCCCGGATGGGCGGCGGGACGGCAGATCCGACGAATGAGGCGGACCACCCGACCGAAGGCCCCATCGGGGTCAAGGGTCTCGATGACCGGGTCCGCCGGATCGAGGAGGTGCTTCAGGAGAAGCCCTTTCTCGGAAAATGGGCCGACCGGATCACCTTCAGCGGCCTGATCGAAGTCGAGGCGGGGTATGAACACCTGGATGCCGCCGATTCCGGTGCAGAGGATGAGAAATCCAGCGACCTGGTTCTGGCGACGGCGGAACTGGGCATCGATGCCGTCATCACCGAACATGTCGGCGGCCATGTGCTGTTTCTCTGGGAAGAAGATGGTACCGACGGGGTGGATCTGGACGAGGGGTTCATCATTCTGGACGGCAAAGACGTCCTGCCGCTGTATCTCAACGCCGGGCGGATGTACGTGCCCTTCGGCTATTACGAAAGCCATTTCATCAGCGATCCCCTCACCCTGGAGATCGGGGAGACGGGCGAATCCGCCGTCAAGGCGGGGTTTGCCAACGACTGGGCCGACGTGTGTCTGTCCATCTTCAACGGGGACGTGGACGAGATCGGGGAGGACAATCACATCAAGGGGTTCGTGGGCAGCGCAATCTTCTCCCTTCCCGAAGGCGTCGTGCCGGACCTCGGTTTCATGGCCGGCGTCTCCTACACCTCCAACATTGCCGACAGCGACGGTCTGGAAGGGGAAACCCCCGGTGAAATCGAGGATTACGTCGGCGGGCTGGGCGGCTTTTTGAGTGTTTCCTTTCAGGACCGCTTTTTCCTGGAGGCAGAATTGATCACCGCCCTCGACAAATTCAAGGCCGGAGAGCTGAGCTTTGACGGGGGGAATGCATTGGAACCCACGGCGTGGAATTTCGAATTCGCCGTGCTGCCCATGGATGACCTGGAGGTGGCGGTTCGGTACGAGGGCGGGGAGGACCTGGGGGATTTACTGCCTGAAACCCAGTTCGGGGCGGTAGTATCCTATGGTCTGTTTGCCAATACGGCCCTGTCGCTCGAATATCTCTATGGAGAGTTTGAAAACGACGATGAAAGGAACCTGCTGACGGCCCAGCTCGGCATTGAATTCTGATCGAAACCCGCCGGACCGGGGAGGATGCCGACAGCATCCTCCCCGTGGTTTCCTGCAGGAAGATTATTGACAAACCATGAAGCGGTAAATTATAAGAAGACCTCCTTTGTGCTTGAACACCGGATTTCCCTGACGATGCGTCCGAAGGGAAAAACCGGACCAACGGAGGTCGATAGTGATTCGAAACCGCTTTCTTTTTTTCCTGGGTGTGGCATCTGTATTTCTGTGCATGTCGGCGGCGGTTTCCCACGCCCACCCCCATGTGTTCATTGTCCAGCGGCTGAAGGTCCAGTTCGATGACCGGGGACTTGCGGGCATACAAGTGCAATGGAAATTGGATGATATGTTCGCCGGCATGATCGCGGAAGACTACGACCGAAATCGGAATGGCGTGTTGGAACCCGCGGAGGTTCAGATCATCAAAGAAAAAGCGTTTTCCAACCTTTCGGGATTCGGTTATTTCACCTTCATCAAAATCGACGGCAAACCGTTCCGGGTGCGGTACATCAAAGATTTTAACGCGATTTTGCAAGACCACAAACTGGTGTACGAGTTCTTTATCCCCTGTCATGTGAGGGCGACCGATCACGCCAAAAAGATCTCCGTCGCCACCTATGACCCCTCCTATTACACCGCCATTTTCTTCTCCAAAAGGGAGCCCGTGTCTCTGGTCGACGCCGACCCGTTTGCGGTCAAAACCGCCGTTCGGGAAGACCCCGACACCAAGATCTACTTCGATATGATTCATCCCTGGACCCTTTTTCTGGAATTCGAGCTGAAATAATGAGGCGAGTGCTATTGCTGCTGCTCTTTTTGGCCGCCCTGGGAGCATGGGCGGTTCCCGCCGACGCGGAAAATCCGTTCACTTCGAAACCGGCGGTTCGGCCCGAGGCGCCGGAACCGATGTTCAAAAGCCGGTTTCTGATCCAAATCATCCACTGGCAGTACCAGCTGAAGGAAAAGATGTCGGCGCTCATTCGAGAGGCCAAAGAGGGGAACCGGTTTCAGCCGCTGATCCTCCTGGTGCTGTTGGCTTTCGCCTACGGAGTCATTCACGCCGCAGGTCCCGGGCACGGTAAGTTTGTGGCCGTCTCCTATGCCGCCTCACACCATCCCACCGTTTTGGGCGGGCTGCTGTTCGCCCTTTTCATCGCCGGTTTTCACGGCATCTCGGGGGTGGCGGGGGTTCTCGGGCTGCGCTATATCATTCAGCGGGGGGTCGGCGAAACGCTGGCCTCGGTGACCTCGGTCACCCAGGTCGTCAGTTTCGGACTGATCGCGCTTCTCGGCAGCGCTTTGGTTTTGAAAAACGGATACGCCCTGGTGTTTGCCTCCGGATCCCACACCCGACCGTCACCGGCCACCCCTTCTAAACGCAGTCTGCTGCCATGGGCCCTGGCGATCGGGCTGGTTCCCTGCCCGGCGGTGGTCATGGTGACCCTGTTCTGCATGTCCATGGAGGTGATGACGCTGGGCCTGGTATTGGCGGCCTGCATCACCCTGGGAATGGCCGCGACCCTCGCCGGTGTGATCACCGCTTTTCTCCTGAGCAAAACAGCGGCCTTGAATCTGGTTCCCGAAAAGAAGGCCAAAACCATTGAGGGGTCGATCGGCCTGCTGTCCGGCGCCGCCATTACCGCTTTCGGCACCCTGTTTCTGCTGACGAGCCTGAGTGGGACGATCTGATCCCGCCCCCTTGCCCATGGATTCCACTATATCCATTCCACTTTCACCTCTTTCTTCAGGAGCTTGAATTCCGGGTCACCTGTAACCACCTTTGCTTTCTTGATGATTCCCAAAGCTGCTGCGAAACAGTCGGCATACGCGATGGGATGCCGGCTCTTCAGCTCGGCTGCTGCGATCCCTGAGAAGGGCTTTGAGCAGAGACGTTTTCCCCTTGAGCATCCCTCTCGACGCCTCGACGGGATCCTCCGGGAGCGGTCTTATCAAAATCACGTTTCCTTCCCCTTCGTATACCGCCAACCGGGATCCTTTTTTGATGTTGAATTTTTTCCTCAGCGCGGCGGGGATGATAACATGCCCCTTTTCAGTGGTCTTTGCAATGATCATAATACCCCTTCTCCGGTAAATGTTATACCTTTTGATCAAACAGTATACCATTTACAAACCCATTTCGAAACCAAAAAAATGACGATCTTCCAGGGGAAACTGCACCATTTCCGGGGATAGTCCATCTATGCCGCCCTTTGTACATGAATGTCACGCTATCCATTCCACTTTCACCGCGTTCTCCAGGCGCTTAAATTGGGGGTCACCTGTGGCCGGCATGCGTCGCAAAAATGATGGCCGGGACACTGCCTTGAACTTACGCATGCGTGCCCGGACTCCACAGGGTTCGGTAGAGAACACAGGCCAGCCCCGGACCGCCTGAGCGGTTGTAATAGAGGCGGCTGGGGCATTCACCGGGGCAGCGGCCCGTCAGCGGGCAGTCGCCGCAGTGTAAGAGGGGCGTCTGCGAATTCAGGCGGGTCAGCCGATCCCATTCAGGCTGGAAAACGGTTCCGGCGGCAAAATGGGGGTCCCCCAGTGTCTGGCCGCAGGGATAGAGGCGGCCGTCCGGATGAACCGCCGCGCTCTCGCTCCGGCATGCATGGCAGAACGGCACGGTGCCGGGGGCGGAAGCGGTGCTGCGAAGCCGGTCCCGCTCCCGCAATCGGATCGGCAACCTCCGCCGGCGATTGACGTCGTCAAGGATGGCGACCAAATCCCGCACCCCGGTTTCCAAGGCGGCAGGATCGGCGGGCGCGACGGTCTTTATCCCGGCCGCGCGACCTCTGTTCACCAGAAGATCGAGACCGATGCCCCGAACCTGTTGAAATCCCGCCAGAAGCAGTGCCAGTTCGTGCAGGTGACCGACCGAGGCGGCACAGACCACGGCGGTGACCCGAAACGGCACTCCCATGGATTCGAGCAGCTGCAGCCCCCGCAGGGTTTCAGCGGCCCTGCCTCGAAGCATTTCCTGCACCTGAGGGGGCCCGTCCAGACTGACCCCGACCTGAACCTCCCATTCATTGAAGACGGAAACCAGCTTCCGGGTCAGGCGGGTTCCGTTGGTCTGAATCCCGATGGTGCAGGGCCGGCGGCATTCCCGGGCCCCCCGGACCGCCGCTTCCACCCGTTCGGGAACCAGGGTCGGTTCGCCGCCGGTGATCTGCAGATGAAACCGCCCCCGGCCGGTATCGACCTGCTTCAGCGCCGCCTCCAGCAAACCTTCCGTCATCTCCGCCGGCTCGGTCGTCCCGCCGGTGTAACAGTAGGCGCAGGCGAGATTGCACCGGGTGGTGAGCGGAAGAATGAGATATCGAATATTCATCGGGCGGACGGCATTCGAAAGCGGTCCCCGCATCATCCGACTCCGGACAGCAGGCCGTTGAGTCCCCCGTCGTAGAATGCGGCACATGATCGAACGCCAAAAGGACGCGCCTCGCCGCTTCCCCTGTCCGGGGAGAATAAGAAAACCTCCCGTCACGCTGGAGGTCGGTTACTTACTGAATCGGCAGCGGGAGAACACGGGGTGGCCGGGCCATCGGAATTTGGCGTTTCACATCCCAATCGATCAGAAACACCGCCGATACCGGATGCGCCTT
>CAZNLT010000264.1:0-5752 GCA_964573705.1 uncultured Desulfobacterales bacterium | reverse complement strand
GCGGAATCGACCCAGAATCCGGATGTCGTTTCAGCCGTTCCCGTGCCGGCTGCCGGCGACCTCAATCACGATCTAAGCGTAGATCTCGCCGACGCGATTGCGGCCCTGCAGGTGGCGGTGGACGTGCAGCCTGCGGAAGAACTTTATACCGACACCGAAGTCAACGGCGACAAAAGAATCGGGCTGGAAGAAGCGGTTTTCGCCCTTCAGGTGGCCGCAAGGTTGCGATAGTATATTAGGTGGGTTTTTGTCGGCATACGCAAATTCATTCTTTGATTGAGGTGGTCGCGTGCAGGTTCCCGTCCCTTCTCGGAGGAATTCTGAGGATTGATTAAGACAAGACCATCGGTGCTATTCATTTTGCTTAGCTGTACGACACTGTTTTTCACTTCGGTTCCCGCCTGGGCGGACTGGAAAGCCGATGTGGGCTACACCCGCCTGGCCGCCGAGTTGGGCACCGCCCTCCCCGATGGCACCGGGATCTTGGTCGACCATGTGGAGGCCGCTGTTGCAGTGGGCGAATACGACACCTGGATGCCCGATCCGACAAATACGGCGTTTGTCTGCAAGACCATGGTCGACCGAACCGGCGCGGCGGCGGGTGTCTATTCCGGCCACGCCACCTCGGTGGGGCGGCTGCTTTACGGCGACCCCACGTCCATGGCTCCCGGCATCATGGAAATCGACGTGTTTTATGCCGGCCACTGGCTGCAAAACGGTTTTCTCAATTATGGGATCGGTTGGCACCCGGCTGCCACATCCAGCCGGGTGGCCAACCACAGCTGGGTGGGCCGCATGGAAACCGATGCGCAGAACACCGAGCTACTGCGCCTCCTGGACTGGGTCGTGGACCGCGACCAGTTCGTGCAGTCGGTGGGCCTGACCAACAGCTCATCCTCCACCCGGCCGCTGCTGGCCTCGGCCTTCAATGTCATCGCCGTGGGGCGCACCGACGGCGGCCACAGCCGGGGTACTGCCGCGGTGGATGACATGTATACCGGCGGCCGTGCGCGGCCGGACCTGGTGGCGCCAGTGACATCCACCAGTGCGGCCACACCGATAGTGGGCGCCGCTGCGGCCCTTTTAATCCAAACCGGGCACGAAGATCCGACGCTTTCCACAGATCCGGTGCAGTCCTCCACCATCAGCCGAAGCGGAGCAACAATCTATAACGCCGAGCGGGCCGAGGTGGCCCGGGCGGCTTTGATGGCCGGTGCGGACCGCTTCACGATCAACTCCACCGCAGCGGACATTGTCGACTATTGTTTGGGGGATGAACGTTGCAGGGGCAACGGCCTGGACGTGCGCTACGGTGCCGGACAGCTCAACATTTACCAGAGCTATCATGTGATCGCCGCCGGCGAGCAGAACAGTTATGAGGACGGCGGCAGCGGTGTCATCGGTCCGGCCGGATTCGATTTCGACCCTTATTTCGGCGGCGCGAATGGATACAACGACACGGCCACGTACATTTTCACCGCCGATGCCGATCACAACCTGCTGAGCGCATCCCTGGTATGGCACATCGCCATCGACGGCGGCGTCTGGAATGCGTTCGACGGTGCGGCCGTCTTGCATGACATGGATCTTGAACTTTTCGATGTAACGGCGAATCAAATGGTTGCCCAATCGGCCGGCCGATCAGACAACAGCGAACATCTCTGGGTGGCGCTGGAACCCGGCCATACCTATGAGATCCAGATCTATCCGTTCGATGAGGATGCCTTTGACTGGCGCTATGCCCTGGCCTGGACCACCCGGGCCGACGCCGATCAGGACCTGATTTCGGATGACTTGGGCAACTGCCGGCTCACACCCAACCAATCCCAGGTCGATTCCGACCTGGATGGTTTCGGCAACCGCTGTGACTGCGATGTCGATGGGGCAGCAGGCGACGACGGGGTGGTGGATGCATCGGATTTTGCGGTTTTCCGGGGGGCTTACGGCGGGTACGGCCCTGGGCTAATTTCCGGTGCCCCGGGCATTGTCACCGATCCCAGCGTGAATTGGAACTTGGATGCGGACTTCAACGGCGACAACGTGGTGGCCGCGGCCGATTTCGCCATTTTTCGTGTCCGTTACGGGAGTACCGCACCCTTCGAGTGAAACGTCGTTGTCGCAGGCATGGCCGGCTCCTATATGAAAATCGCCAACAACCCTTGTAGGAGCGGGTCATACCCACGAAAGTGGAGCAGGCCACGTGTGTCAGACCAGCCTGTTCGGCAAAGCGCATACAGCGAAAACGTAAGCCGGATCTGTCCTCCATAGTCAAGGGAGAAGGAGGATGCCAGCGACCAAAGATTCGACCCGGATACAGGCACCCTGGGGAGACCGGAACTACCGGATAATAATTAACGCCCGCGTCATGCACCAGGGGGAAAAACCAAGGAGAACCAAAAAATGAAAAAAGGTATTTGTTTGGCATTGCTGTTAGTTTCGACGGTTCTGATCCACACTCCGGCTTACGCCTGGGAGACCGAGACCGAAGCCGTGGGTTCGTCCTGGATCATTTCCCCCAATGCAGAGATCGACGTCACCGGCCAGGAGCAGATCCCCTTTGACATTGTCTATGACAATGCGGGCGACTGGTTTTCGGCCATCGTCTGGGATATCGAATTGTTCGTAGACAGTAGCGAGCTGGCGCCGGTTTTCAACCCGAATCAGCCGACGCCTCCGGATTTCGTTCCCTATGGCTATGCGGTGGACTACAGCTATGAGGATACCGCCGGGAACAGCTTCGGCGGCGCTATGACGGATTTAGGCATTTTAGAGGGCGATATCTTCCGAATTGCCGGCTTGAGTTTTGATGAGGTCTGGATTGCCCCCGGCCAGAATACCATGGCGACCATTACGTTCGATATCCTAAGCCCCGATGCGCTCAACAGCAGCGTGGAGGCGGATGTATCCTTTATTCCCAACGATCCGACTGGGGATAGACCCAATCAAGGATTCTATCAAGCAGATGACAACCTTATCTGGCTGGGAGAGGAATCCACCCTCAATCCGGATATCGGCAGTGGAGTGGGCGATGCCCAGGGCCCGGCCGTCTCCAACCTGGCGGTGTCGTCCAACGATTTTCCCCAAGGCACGACATCCATCGTGCTGACCGCCACCGCCGACGACAGCGGCGCGGGCAACAGCGACCTGTTCATGGCCCAGTACTTTGTGGGCACGGCCGGCACGCCGGGCGCCGGTACGGCCATGAGTGCGGCGGATGGAACATTCGATTCGGCCGCGGAAAACGTGACTGCCACCATCGATGTGTCCGGCTGGACGGCGGCCGATTCACCATATTCACTGGTGGTGTCGGCCCAGGACGAGCAGGGCAATTGGGGCAGCACGCAGACCATCGAGGTGCGGGTCACCGCACCGGCCGATGGTCCGGTCCCGACCCCTCTGATAACACCGAGCAGAAACAAGCGGCCGGTGTTTGATTGGAGCGATGTCGCCGGTACGGCCACATATGAACATGTGGTTTCGGCAAATGCGGATTACTCATTTCCGATCATCCAGAAAATCGATTTGACGGAGAGTGGATATGCCACTGCCGAGGGCCTTTCCGACGGCACCTATTATTGGCGGGTCCGGGCGGTTGACACCGGCGAGAATGCCGGTGAATGGGCCGCGGGCAATGCTTTCAGCATCGATACGACCCCGCCGGCATTGGTGACCGGGCTGACGGTTACGCCCCAGCCCACCGGCGATCTGACGCTCGCATGGACCCACCCGGCACAAGACTATGCCGGCGTGCTGGTGCTGGGCCATAGCGGATCCGCGGTTTCCTTTTCGCCGAGCGACGGGGTTGCTTATTCGGCGGGCGATCAATCCGGAACCGTCCTAGCTGCAATTGATGGGTACAGTTACACGGATTCGGTTGAGCATGGTGCGACACGCCATTATGCGATCTATGCATTTGATGCGCTGTATAATTATTCGGCCGTTGCGGCGGCCAGCGCGACCAGCAGCGACACCCTTGCACCGTCGGCGGTCAGCGGTCTGACGGCGGTGCCGGGAAATGCCAAGGCAACCCTGAACTGGACCAATCCCCCGGAATCGGATGCCGCCGGCGTCCTGATCGTGTACCGGCAGGGGGCCGCACCGACCGGAGCACCGACCGCGGATACCGTTTATGCAGTCAACGATGCCATCGGCGATGGCACTGTCGGCTTCGTCGGTACCGGCGCCACGGCGACCATCAGCGGGTTGACCAATGATCTGACTTACTATTTTAAAGTCTTTGCCTATGACGAACGGCCCAACTACGCGCTTTCCGCGGACACGATGACCACACCCGTGAGCTTCGCTATTGTGCAGCCGGAACTGCCTTTGAATGTTCAGGCAGGTGCCGTCATCGAATTTGACGCCGCCTGCAGCGCGTCCGGCAATTATCAATGGACCTTCAGCGCCGGCACCCCGGCAGTTGCCGATACGCAACAGGTGTCCTGGACGGCACCCGAATCCCTGACCGCCTCGCCAACGGCCGTCAGCATAACCGTGACGGATCCTGATACCGCAGGGGTGGAAACGAGCGGTACGGTACATGTCTACGAACAGGTGGAGATTACCAACAAACCGTCGGACACACCGACGCTAACGCCTGGAATCGCTTCGGCCCGCTATCAGGTCGAGGGCGGGGACGGTACAACCTATGCCTGGACCCTGGCAGATCCCGACGGTCAGGTGATCGATCAACTCGCCGATTCGGCCTCCTATTCCTTTACGGTGCCCGCCGGGGACTATGTGGCCGGTGCGTATACGGTCACGGTAACCGACGGATTGGGATTTGCCGACAGTTTTGCGGTTCTGGTGCCATTGGCATTGGATCCGCAGTATTTCACCCTGGTGGAGGATGAAACCCTGGACATCGTGATTCTCGGGGCTGCCGAAGGGGTTGGGTTCAGCGTTGCGGCCGTCGATGCCGATGGCCGGGCAGTCGCTTTCAGTCAGACAGATGCGGATCCCACCGGCAACGGCCGGATGGCGGCGGACGGTAATGTCCTGCATTACACGCCAGATGATATCGACGCGATTGTCGAATTTACACTGGCGATTACCGCCGATGACGCGGACCTGGTCGATGTGGGCCTTGAGACGCTGGAATCGGATCTCTACCGGGTGATTCCGTTAAAGACCCATGCCGGCAGGATCATCGAAACCGTGGATGCCGATATGGTGCCGGTTGAAGGCGCATTTGTCAACGTGATCGCATTCGATCCTGACGGTGATGCAGCCGCGTCTGTTTATACCGATGCGGATGGCTATTTTGAAATCGACCTGCCGGCAACCGGCGCCAATTACCAGTTCATGGTCAGCAAGGACGGTTACGTCGGCAAGGTGTTCAGTGATGCCGACCTGGATGCAAACAACGAAATAACCATCAGCCGGACAAGCGGCCAGGCATTGTTTGTCAGCGGTGCGGTGAACTTGGATACGGATGCACCCGAGGCGCTGGTATCCCTGCTCATCGACGGCGAGATCGTGGCGACGCGAATCACCGATGCCGGCCGGTTCCGGTTCGATTCTGAAGATGATCCGGCGGCGGACTACCGGTTGACGGCGGTGAGCGATGATGCCTACGCGGAGCTGGTTGTTTCCGGACCGCTTCCCATCGACGGGGTGGACATGGACTTGACCGCAGGTGCGGTCGGCCTGGTGACGTTGACGGTTAACTCCCCCGTCGCCTCCGGGGAGACGGATTATCCCTACGGTTCGCGTCTGCTGGTTAAAATCACCGCCGATGACGGCACCGGTC
>CAZNLT010000263.1:0-5761 GCA_964573705.1 uncultured Desulfobacterales bacterium | reverse complement strand
TATAAATGGAAAAGTTCGCTATCTTTTCATTGTTTCTTCAAGGAGTGCGCCATGACTAGGCACGCCAAACTGCCGATCGGCATTCAGGCATTTGAGACCATTCGGGAAAATGGATATCTCTATGTGGATAAGACCCGACACGTGTTTCGAATGGTCGATGAGGGCATGTTCTATTTTCTCGCCCGCCCAAGACGTTTCGGCAAATCATTGCTGGTATCCACCCTCAAATGTCTTTTTCAGGGGAGAAGAGAACTCTTTCACGGGCTCTGGATTGGGGAGCACGCGGAATGGGACTGGAAGCCCTATCCGATTATTCTTATGGACTTCAACGGGATTACCCATGACACCCCTGAGAACCTGAAGCTGGATCTCGAAAGAACCCTGGTAAAAGCGGCGGCAACCCATGGCGTAGAGATCACGGAGCCGCTGTTAAAGGGAAAGTTCAAGGAACTCCTCCTTTCGATCTTCGAGAAAACCGGTCGACGGGTCGTGGTTCTGGTGGATGAATATGACAAACCGATCATCGACCACCTGGGCAAAGGTAAAGGCGGATTACAGACGGCGCGATTGAACCGTGACATAATGAAGGATTTCTGGGGCGTTCTAAAAGATATCGATGTCTCTCCGGCGTTGCGGTTCGTTTTTTTTACCGGTGTGTCCAAATTCAGCCGCGTTTCCATTTTTTCCGAGCTCAATAATCTGGATGACCTGACCATGAGCCGGTTTTATGCGGAAATGCTGGGGTATACCGATGCCGAAATGACCTCCTGTTTTTGCGAACATATCGACCTCTTTTCTCAAGAAACCGGGCAGACTCAGGATTTCATTCTAACCCGATTAAAACAGCAGTACGACGGGTACCGGTTTTCGCAAAAAGAGGTCACCGTTTACAATCCCTTTTCGGTGCTGAAGGCATTGCATCACATGGCGTTTCAACAATACTGGTTCGAAACCGGCACCCCGACTTTTCTGGTCAATCTCATGCGGGAAAAAGGATATTATTTCCCTGCCTTGGAAGGGCTGGAGGTAACCGAAAGCGTATTCAGTACGTATGACCTGGACAACCTGAGGCCGGAGGCGCTCCTCTTCCAGACCGGGTATCTGACCATAAGCCGAGTGAACCGCCTGTATACACTGAATTACCCGAATCAGGAAGTGCGCCACGCTTTTCTTGAAAATCTTTTCCGATCTCTGGTACAAGACGGCAGGACCGAAGAATCATCAAAATTCGCTCTGCTGACCGGATATCTCGATTCGGAGGATTTTAATGCTTTCTTCGAAACCATTACCGCGATTTTTGCATCTATTCCTTATTCCCTGGAAACCAAAAGGGACGAGGCCTACTTCCATACCCTTTTCTATTTAATGGTGTCCGCCTCCGGAATGGATGCCCGAAGTGAAATCCTGACCTGCCGGGGCCGCATCGATCTGGCGGTGATCTTTCCGAACAAGGTTTTTCTGATGGAATTCAAATGCGATCAGGATGCGGAGACCGGTATTCAGCAGATTCGAAACAAGGGATATGCCGAACCCTATCTGCAGAGCAGGAAAAAAGTTTACCTTATGGGTATCGACTTCAGCAGTCAAAAAAGAAACCTGGCGGACTGGAAGGTCGAAGAAGAGAATGCCGTGAAATCCGAACCCTGAAAGGACCCCGGTGGAAAATCGATTATCTGCACTTCAGGCCACCTGGCGGCATCCGACCGAGATCCGGTTCGGCGCGGGCCGTATTCGGGAACTGCCGGTCATCTGCTGGGCCCTCCACCTGACCCGTCCCCTCCTGATCACGGACGGCAAGCTGACCCGGCGGCCCTTTATCCGCCGCATCCTCGGCACCTGCCGCCGAGAGGCCATCGGTATCGGCTGTTTCGACGGAATTGTCACAGAACCGGACGGCGAAGTCATTCTGGCCGGGGCAAATTGCTTTTTGAAGGGCGGCTACAACGGCATCATCGCCGTGGGCGGGGGCAGCGTTCTGGATGCCGCCAAAGCGGTGGCCCTGGCCGCGACGGTCGGCCCGCAAGCCATGTGGGAGTATCGGTCCGGCGGATCAGCGCAACTCTCGCCGCTCCATAAGGCGCCGCCCGTCATCGCCGTACCGACCACCGCCGGCACCGGGTCGGAGGTGGATGCCAACGCCGTAATTCTCGATCATGCTTCCGGCAGCAAGATCAGCCTCTACCACCCCGACCTGATGCCCGCCATCGTGGTGGCCGATCCGGAACTGACCCGGGGGTTGATTCCATATCTCACCGCCACCACCGGCATGGACGCCCTGGCCCACAATCTGGAGGCCTATTGCAGCCCCGGCTTTCACCCGATTCTGGATGCGATCGCGGTCCAGGGAGTCGGATATATCAAAAACTGGATTCGGCCCGCATGCACCGACGGCCGCAAACTGGAGCCCCGGGTCTACATGATGGCGGCCTCGATCATGGGCGCCATCGCCTTTGAAAAAGGGCTGGGCGCCATGCACGGCATCGCCCACGCGGTAGGCGCCAAACACA
This sequence comes from uncultured Desulfobacterales bacterium, assembly GCA_964573705.1. Lineage (GTDB taxonomy): Bacteria > Desulfobacterota > Desulfobacteria > Desulfobacterales > Desulfococcaceae > JAABSQ01. The sequence goes on along the minus strand of CAZNLT010000263.1, from coordinate 3,254 downwards.
AAATTCCCCACGGCCGGGTCATCGCCGCCGTCATGCCGTACGTGTTACGGTTCAACCGCCGGGCGATCATCAAGCGAATTGCCGACCTGGCCCGCAGCATCGACCTCCCGCAGCATAACTTCGACGGCCTTCTGGACTGGATCGTCACCCTTCGAAACGACCTCGGCCTGCCCATCTCCCTCAGCGCCGTCGGGGTCCGGGAATCGGACATTCCCGAAATCACCCGAATGGCCCTGGCAGATGCCAATATGGCGACCAATCCGATTCCTGTGGATGAGGAGAAACTTCAAAAACTTTTGCGGAAGGCTTTGAGCGGGCGGTTGTAGCGGCCAATTCAGAGTGCGTCAGAATTGTTGAGGTAGGTGGGTTTTGCAGTAATTTATTGCCCGCAGTCGGGAACACCAAAGAAAAAGGGGCAACCCATTCAGGCTACCCCTTGATTTCTTTTTGGTGGAGATGAGGGGGATCGAACCCCTGACCTCATGACTGCCAGTGTCAGGCTCCAACCTCTGAACATTCTGATTTAAATGCTTATTTATTGATCTACAATTTTTCCAGTGTCGGTTGTTTTGTCAAAAGCCCCTCCAAAACAGTTCAAAGTCTCATTAATGAAATCACTCATTTTCGATGCAATTCCCCGCCGCTGGTCCTCCATGATGTGGGCGTATTTCTTAGTAACCCGCACATCCTTATGGCCCATCGACTCCTGGACCAGCCGGAGGTTCCCCTGTGAAAATTTGAGGCTGTACGTGACGAAGGTGTTCCGGAGGTCATGGAAATGGAAATCGGCGATTCCTGCCTTTTCCAGGGCGGGCCCTGAAGGCTTTCTTGACGTCGGTAAGCGGCCGGCGGGTCCGGGGGCTCTCGAAGACGTAGCCGCTGACGCTTATGGCCGCCAGTTTCCGGAGTTCTTCGACCAGCTCACCGACCAGATGGATGACCTTCGTCTTTTTGCCTTTCTTCCGGTCGGCGGTGACAGTAATGGTGCCGTGGCCGAAATCGATGTCCCGGACGTGAAGACCCAGGATCTCCTGTTTCCGCATGCCGGTCACAATGGCCGTCCGGACGATCACCGGGAGCATTTTGTTCAAGGACTGGTTTACGGCCTGGAGGAGGGCGGCCATTTCCTCTTGGGTGAGGTACCGGGTCCTGGGGAATTCATCGAACGCCTCGAAGCCTTCAAACGGGTTGTTCAGCTTTTTCAGCCGGATGAAACGGGCATAGGCCGCCCGGCAGTATTTCTGCTGCCGCGGCCGTCGCCGGTACGGTAGGTCCCCGCGCTGTGGCATGCCATGCGGATGAAGAACGGACCGTAATGGCCGTAGTCGGCCGGCCACCACTCCTGGGAATCGGTCATCAGATCAGATGAGCGCTCGCACGATGTCAAAGGAAAGATTGTTCCAGTAGGTGTTCACATGGGTATACTGCATCACCGGCAGATGTCCCCCGGTCAACGAAGGATCTTTGGTGAAAAAATAGCAGTGACAGAGCGTTTTGCCGTTTTCGGTATTCCGCCACCGGGTTTTAAATCGAATCTCATAGTCCCGCGGGCGCATCCCGAACATGGCGTTGTATTCCTGGCTGATAGCGAGGGTGGTAAAGGCTTCACCTCTTTCCCGGGGCCTGCGCAGATCCCGTTGGGTGGTCCAGAATGCCATCTCCTCGGCGGTCGGTGCGCGTCCGAAAATGCCGGTGTACAACGAATTGACAAAAGCGATGATATCCGGCGTCCGCCACAGAATGGCATCGGGGTTGGATACCGCATGAGCGGGTTGAAAAGCAAAAACCACCATCAAACCAATAACAAGCAGAACGACGATTTTGTCCTCATGTCCGGGTTTCTCCTTTCTGGCTGCTGCCGGCCACGGCAGATGATTCAAAGCGTGCCTTGCCGCTGCAAAGCTACTGATCGCCTTTGGGAACCGTATTCAGCCGATGCTTCCTGGCTGAAAATCATGGACTTAAACGGACTTTCCCTGATTGAGTAACGAAAACACGGGTCTTATGCCCGGGAATTTAAATTTTTGACCGAGCCCATCAAACCTCATCGGCTTCTATAAAATAATCGAACTCACTAAGCGATATCGATATGCCGGTCACCTTCTCCACTTCTTCTTTATTGGATGGGGTCACTGCCCAGCAGTGGACCATCGGATTCCCGTTTTCCACACAAAAAATAGACTGAAGCGCCTCTAATGCGCATGAAAAAGGGGCTTCCCCTTGGAGGCTTTCGTCTGTTTTACTAAACCATCGAATGTATCTCTGGATACCCATCCGCTATTCTGCTGTCTGCAAGCCCAGCTTCTGAAGGGCCTTTTTTGCGCTCCCCCGCACCGCTGCACATGAATCCTCAAGCGCCTGATTCAACGGCGGGGCGGCTCGCATGTCTTCGATTTTTCCAAGAATCTCGGCCGCCAGTGCGCGTTCCCGGGCGGAAGCACATGTCGGTCGAGGGCTTTGAAGCCGGTGGATCAGTTTCGGCACCGCCGGTTTCCCGATGCTGACCAAGCCTTTAACAGCTGCCTGCTGCGCCTCGGGCGATTCTTCTCTGCTGAGCGCCGAAAGCAGCACTTCCACCGCACGGGGATCCCGAATAGCCGCCAAGGCGGAAACGGCATCATCTCTGGTCTCCGGCAGCCAGGCCGCATGGATCAGACTTTCGACCGCATCGGCGGAACCGATGTCCCCAAGGGCTTGGGCGGCGGCGGCCCGTCCTAGCCAGTCTTCATCCGGTTTCTTGAGCGCCTTAATAAGCACGGGCACCGCCTGCTCATCCCCAAAGTGACCCATGCAGGGGATAATCGCCATGACGGTGCCCCGACGCTCCTTCATGTCCCTTTCCAAAGCCCTGATCAGATGGCCCACGGCCCGATTGTCGCCGCCGGCGCACAGCGCCATAACGGCGTCCCAGGACTTGGCGGGGTCGGGGCTGTCCAGGTGGCGTATCATCTTATGAAAAATTATCGGGTTATCTTCAGCCGAGAGGGTGGGGCAAAGCGGGAAGAGGATATAAAGAATGTTGAGGATAATCCCGAAGAAAAATGGAGCCACCGCGGGTCTTGGCCGGGTCAGATGAGAAGCCATAGCACACCCTCTCTTCCTTTTGAGGAAAGACATCCGAAGCCTTATGAGGTTCAGCCAGGAATTCAGGCTTCAGACTGCCGATCCGGATATCAATTTTCTCTGTCGAGGCCAATTAAACTTGGATTTCGCTTTTCCTCCAGGCGCATTTGAATAATTTTAAAAGGCTAAAA
>CAZNLT010000262.1:0-5761 GCA_964573705.1 uncultured Desulfobacterales bacterium | reverse complement strand
TCAAAGGCTCGCGAATCGACCCCAGGATCTTGTTGTGAATTTCCAGGAAATTTTTTGTCATTGAACGATTCCATGTCTTTGGCAGCAAATGAAGGAATGGTAAAAAAATAGCAGAAAATCGGAGTGGGATCAATTTTTTTGCTGCTTGCTGCGCAGGAACCGTTTTTTCAATATAATAAACCTCATGTCCGGTTGCCTTCGAAATGGATCACCAGTTTATTGTCTCCGGAATCGGGCTCTCTTTTCATGGCAAACCCCAGCTTCTTTCCCAACGCGAGCATGTTCCGATTCTCATGCAACACGAGACCGTGCACCGATTCGAAACCCTGCTTTTCGGCAATGGACAGGCATTTTTCCAGCAGGTTCGACCCGATCCCCTTGCCTTGCCAGTCATCGCCCACCAGAACCGCAAATTCTCCCGTCTTGCCGTCCGCATCGCCGATGATTCGGGCGACCCCCAGCATGCGATCGGTTTTCGATTCTTCATCCATGGCCACCAGCGCGATCTCCCGGTCGTAATCGATCTGGGTGAATCGCGCCAGCATTTCCGAATTGAGTTCTTTTAAGGCCCCGAAGAAACGATAGTAAATCGTCGTGGGCGAAAGCGTCTTGAACAAAGCCGTGAAAAGCGGGGCGTCTTCGGGCTTGACGGGCCGGATAAAAATCGGGCGTCCATCGACGCTGACCATATGGGACTCATCCTCTTGAGGATACGGGCTGATGACCAGATGCAGAGAGGAGGGCGCCGCAGGCGGGGAAACCAGGATGCGGGCATCGACCGCAATGGACTCGCCGTCTTTGATCAGAACAGGGTTCATGTCCAGTTCGGCAATTTCGGGGAAATCGATTAGAAGTTGCGAGAGTCGAACGATCATTTCTTCAAGTTGCGCCAGGTCCGCGGGCGGCCGGTTGCGATACCCTTTTATCAGGGCGTAGGCTTTGGTTTCCTGCATGAGTTGCCGGGCCAGGAGTCGGTTCATGGGGGGAAGCCCCAAGGCCCTGTCTTTTAAGACTTCCGTAAAGATGCCGCCCATTCCGAACAGAATCACCGGCCCGAAATTGGGGTCCCGCTTGGCGCCCAGCAGAATTTCATAATCCGCATTCGAAAAATACGGCTGCACCGTAACCCCTTCGATCCGCGCATCGGGCTTGTAGCGGAGGGCGGCTTCCATAATCCCGGCAAAAGCCGCACGGACATCCGCATCGGATCGCAGATCCAGGCGGACCCCGCCGGCCTCGGTTTTATGGGTGATGTCCGGGGAGTGCAGTTTCATGCCCAGTGGATACCCGATTTCCCGCCCCAGGCGAACGGCATCTTCTTCGGTCTTTGCCGTTTCCGTCCGAATCACGGGCAGGCCATAGGCCGAAAGAACCGCCTTGGCGTCGGATTCACCCATAAAGCGTCCATCCGAGGTTCCGGCAATCAGCCGCCGGGCTGTTTCCGGCTCGAAGCGCATATCCGGGGGCAGTTTGGGCGGGATTTCCAGGAGGGCTTCCATATTTCGGGCATAGTCAACCATGTACAAAAACGCCCGGACCGCCCGTTCCGGCGTTTCATAGGTGGGAATGCCCGCATTGTTCAGGATTTGCAGGGCCTTCTCGATGCTTTTGCCGCCCATCCAGCAGGCAAACACGGGATGTCGGCGGCCTTTCATCGTGGATGCCAGGGTCTCGGCCACCAGGATGGGGTCCGTGAGGGCCTGGGGGGCCAGGATCACGCAAACGCCGTCCGTCTCTTTTCCTTCAAAACAGATTTCAAGCGTGCGGCGAAAGCGTTCCGCAGAGGCGTCCCCAAGAATATCGACGGGGTTGCCGCGGCTCCAGAAGGGCGGCAGAAACGCATCGAGTTTCTGATAGGTTTCGGGGGCGAGCGGCGCGGGCTCCAGACCGTAGCGGGCAAGGGTGTCCGTCGCCATCACGCCGGGGCCGCCGCCGTTGCTGACAATGGCCAGGCGGGGGCCGGAAGGGCGCGGCTGCTTGGCCATCAGCTCGGCGCAGTCGAAAAGATCCTGGATGGTGTCCACGCGGACGATGCCGGCGCGCTTGAAGGCGGCGTCATACACCGCGTCTTCACCGGCCATGGCCCCGGTATGGGAGGCGGCGGCCTTTGCCCCGGCCTCGCTTCTGCCCGCTTTGAGTACGATGATGGGCTTGACCCGCGACACCGCCCGGGCTGCGCTCATGAACTTGCGAAAATTCGTCAGGCTTTCGATGTAGAGCAGAATGCTTTTGGCCGAGGGGTCGTTCCCGAGATAATCGATAAGGTCGCCGAAATCCACGTCCAGCATGGAACCGATGCTGACAAAATGGCTGAAACCGATATGCTCCTTTAACGCCAGATCCAAAATGGCCGTGCAGATGGCCCCGCTCTGGGAGACAAATGCCAGATCCCCGCTATCGGGCATTTCGGATGCGAAGCTGGCGTTGAGGCGTGCCTTGGGCCGGATAATGCCCAGGCAGTTCGGCCCCACGATGCGAAGCCCGCCGGCATGGGCCGTGGCGCGGATTCGCTCTTCGATTTCTCTTCCCTTTTCGCCGATCTCTTTTCCCCCGGCCGAAATGACGATGGCGCCGGCGATCTTTTTTTCGACGCATTCCCGTACAATATCCGGGACCGTATGAATGGGCGTGGCAATGACCGCCAGATCCACGCCGGTTTCCAGGTCGGAGACGGAGCCAACCGCCGACATGCCGTGAACCCTAAGGTATTTGGGGTTTACCGGCAGCAGTTTCCCCTCGAATCCGCCCTCGATGAGATTCTTCATCAGCGCATTGCCGATGCTGCCGGCGCTCTCACTCGCGCCCACCACCGCAACCCGGCGGGGCTGGAAGATGCGATCCAGATTGTATTGACTCATGGTCAGTCAGCTCCTTTTAAATTTTTATCACGCCGATATTCCCGAAGCGTTTCATGGATGCCTTTGTGCGTTTCGCACCAGAATTCGCAGGCGGCGGCGGCGGCATGTTTGTCGTCCGGCATCGCATCCAGGCGACCCGGGGCATTATCGTTTTCCTACCCCCCGGGATTGTAACACAGACCCGCACCCATTCTTTTCGCAGTTGTTTTTCAGGTTATACCGGAAAAACAACTGCCATCTTATCCTGTCACCTTCTCGGCCACACCCATGGCGCCCATGATGCCTCCGGTCTGTGAAATGGATGCCCTTTTCTGATTGACCCCAACACCGGCGCAAGTGGCTGCACCCGCCTATCGTCTTTAACCCGGGACCATTTTTTCATGACTTACTGGGTTGCTTTTTTGACCTCTTGCCCGACTTCTTCGGCTTTATCCTTTACGGCTTCGGCCGCATCCTTGGCGTTATCGGACGCCTTCTCCATTGTCTGATCGATTTTTTCGCCGGCCTTTTCTGCAGGCCCTTTGGATTCACAGGCGGTAAATGCACATATGGGTAGAATTAAGAGGATAATTATCAGCAACTTTTTTAGATCCATGGTCTTTCCATTTCTTTGTCAATGTTTGAATTTGAATAACTTTTTCAGGTCTTTCACTACCCGACATTAATCCCTTGAAGGGAGCCTATAATCCCGAAAACACCCAGCAGCCAAATGATAACGACTATGATCACGACGGCATTGAGAATTTTCTTCATGGTGGATTGCATGGGGATGTAGCTGTTGATCAGCCATAGAACCACCCCAACGACTACCAGAATGATGATCAGGTGAATCAGCGGCATTGTATTTCTCCTTTCATCGCGTGTCTATTTGACGACAAGTCGGGTTACGCCCGTCTTCGTCCCTGAAGTACCTGGAACAAAATCACAATGATGGCGATGACCAGCAGGGCATGAATGACGCCGCCCATCGTGTAGCCGGTCAACAGTCCCATCGCCCACAAAACCAGTAGAATTACAAATATTGTCCAAAGCATGATGCTCTCCTTTCTTAGCGCCGTCAGATTCTTCTGACAGGCGTCCATGTTTACTTCCCGACGACGTCCTTGATCCCGCCGACCTTTTCCTGAACCTTCCCTTTGATATTTTCGGCTTTGCCTTCGGCTTCCAGGTTGGGGTTCCCGACGGCTTTTCCGGCGACCTGTTTGATCTTGCCCTTGATTTTGTGCCACTTGCCTTCCGACTTGTCCCGGGTGCTTGATTTCATGGTAGACCTCCTGTTGAATATGGGTTGCAGTGAAGTTCCCTTGCAAAAAAATGGGGCTTTTATTGATTGGTTTCAAGCTTTGTGCCAGGCGCCTGACATTCCCTGTCAAGGGATTCTTTTTTAATATTTTCAGGTATTTAAAAAAGACCGACATTCCGCCGCCGCCGTTGATGGTCATCTGAAAGGGTCATATGCAACCGGTGGTCACATATGACCTGTCAGGGGGGCGCCGACTCACTGATCGGTTTCTTCCTTAATTCCTTTCTTTCCCCCCGTCATCGCGCCTTGACCCGGGCTCTTTCCCTTTCCTTTGCCCTTGCCCTCGCCCTTTCCCTTGCCATGACCGTCTTTCGGTCCCTGACCTTTGGGTCCCGTTCCATCTTGATTCGGCATATTCATCACCTCCTTCCTGTGGCGAACGATAGTATCCGCCAGTTTGTTGTCGCCTGAATCCGCCTTGTCGGCCGATTTAAATTCTTAGAACCGGACCGCCTTTGAAGCTTTGAAACCGCCGCCGGATTTTCTCCAGTATCTCTTCCAGCGTGAGCGATGGTCCCCCTGAGGAGATATTCCATTCAGCCATAACTTACCTCCTGATTCATGAATCGACCATCTTCGTCGAGGCGTGCTTTCTCACGGTAAACATACCGCCCGCAAGAAGCCAGATAAAGTCTATGCTCCCCAGATAAAGAAGAAGGGGCTTTAAGGCGATGACCATCCACAAAACCCACCGGCCCCGCAGAGTGACCATGCTTTAAATTCTCCAATTCATGCTGAACCAACTCATCAGGTGATCATCAGCGGTCGCTTCAATGTCCGTCGGCTTGGCCCCGGCCTCGTCAGGCTTCCGGCGGTGGGAGGCAACAAACACTTTATGCTTGCGCATGGCTTCGCCATTCGTGTCGGTTTTTGTGATTTTTGCGGCCATGCCTTCAATCACTGTGTTCAATCTGTCGATCTGAGTCTTTGGTTTCTCGACATATTCATCTTGTTTTACCATGATATTTCCTTTCCATTCGGCGTTTATGAATTGTCCGCTGCTTTGCTCTTGCAGGGTATTCACAATCCGTGCCGACAGGTTCATGCATTCCATTTCAAAACGCATCTTCAGGATTTATAAGGAAGTATTCATTGATGAGACACCGGAGGAGTCGCGACTGGCGGAGGAATGGACGCGGTCATATTCTATCAATGGTCATATATGACCGATATTCTCAAATATTATCGTTTCCAGATTCCGAGCTTTTTCAAGCGGCCGCACATTACAAAGCAAGCGAATCCAGCGTATCGAGCGGTGGGAATGCCTGTGATCGCTCTGTCGATCGACCCGCCTTCGCCCCATCCAGCGCTTTTCGAATGGCCATGCCCAGTTCCCGTCCGCCGACGGGTTTCATGATAAACCCGTCGATGCCGAGGGGGTCGGCTTTTGCCTGGTCGATGCCGGCGCTGTGGCCCGTGCAAAGGATGACGGGAATGTCCGGCCGAATTTCCCTCAACTTCTCAAAAAGTGCAGGACCGGTCATCCGCGGCATGGTCATGTCCGATATGACCAGGTCGAACCGTTGAGGCGCCGACCGGAACAGTTCCAGGGCCGCCGCCGGGTCCAGCAGCGTTTGGACCTCGTAACCCAATCTTCCGA
>CAZNLT010000261.1:4076-5773 GCA_964573705.1 uncultured Desulfobacterales bacterium | reverse complement strand
ACAGGACATACCCGTTCTCGAAATCGTTCACCAGCTCGGCGGTGCCGATCCGGATATCGGATATGACCGGGAGGCCCCCTCCTGCAATAGGAACCGCGGAAATGAGACCCGGGTCGGCTGTGGATTCACCGCCTGCCGTATTCACGACCGTGACTGCGAAAAAGTATTCTGTCTCATTAGTGAGGTCTTCGACTATAGCCGATGTTTCGCTGGTGGAAAGGATCGGCATCATCCCCTCTTCGATTTGATAGATGGCGGCGGTGCTCATGTAGACATTGAAATGCTGAACGAATTCCGATGGTTCGGGGGCCTGCCAGGTGAGGGTGATCTGTCCGTCCCCGGGAACCGCCTGCAGGTCGGACGGATTTGCTAAAGGGGTCACGACAAAGGACAAGGAATAGCCCTTTTCATTGCCGGTCATATCCCGGGCCGTAAAATGGACCATATAGCTTCCATCCGGAAAGGGGGATATATCTGGAATAAAGATGAAGACATCATTCGCCTCTGTCAGTGAACCGCTGACCTGAATGCCGTTTCCGTCCTGTACGGTGAAGGTTTCCATAACCGCTGAATCGTCCAGAGTGCCCAAGTCGGACAGGGTCACCGAAATGTCAGTTGCTTGAAGCAGGGCGCTCCCGTCTTCAGGGACGGTCTCCACCAGCATCGGCGGGATGGTGTCAGTGACGGTTTCCAACGTTTTAGAAAATAGATTGTTGGTTTCGTCGGACTCGACAACCGAGTCACCGCTGTCGGCGATGACTTCCAAGGTGTGATCCCCTGGCCGGGCCGTCCAGATTCGGATGATGTCCAGACCGTCACCGGACGGGATAATTTCATTGACGTAATCGCTGCCGATGCTCGCCTCGTCTATCAGGGTTTCCACATAAAACGGATTGACGGCCGGGCCTTCCCCCATATTCCGGATGGTTATCGTGAAGGTCAGGGTTTGTCCGGCTTCAATTTCGCCGGCCGGATTCTGATCAACCTGGGCAATGTACAGATCCGGCGGGGGCCCCTGGGTCGTGAACCGCCACACGGGTCCGGCGGTTTCAAGCCCCCGGTCATCCCTGACCATTACCTGCCAGTAATAGGTAGTGCCGGGGGACAGCCCGGTTTCCGAGTGAGCGGCTTCGGTGAGGTTTTCCGCAGTCAGGACAAGATCATCCGGGGCCTGCCCGATAAAAAGATCATAGGTTACCGTGTCCCAGGGGTTGGGATCTCCCCCGATCCATGAAAAGGAAACGGTCAGCTCCGGCATGGGGACATCCACCGCCCCGTCGAAGGGAACCGGATTCAGGGGTTCGAACGGCGGGCTATTGGCCGGCGGCGCTGTGATGCAGCCGCTTGTTTCCATAAGCCATGGGGAAAAATCCACATTTCCTTGGACGGAATCTCCGTTCAAGCTCGGACCGTTTTCATCTCCCCACCAGTTGTTTTCGGCGGTCACCGCTTGGCTGTTGGCATTCTGAAGGCCGTAGGTCTTATTGGACAGAAAATTGCAGTTTTCGATCAGGGGGGAGGCAGAGGAGAGGTAAATGCCGATCATATTTTCCTTCAGATTATTGCAGGATATGTCGGCATTATCGCTCCCGCTTCCGGCAGCATAGATTCCTTTTGAGCTGCTGTATCGGACGGTGCAGTACCGGACAGCCGGGGACGCATGGTACAACGACAAATTGTAATAATTGTGACGGCTG
>CAZNLT010000261.1:0-3976 GCA_964573705.1 uncultured Desulfobacterales bacterium | reverse complement strand
TGTCGTCACGCCGTCTTCGCCGTCCGTGCCGGCCACCGTGATGTTGTCGGTGATATGGTACGGCAGAACCGCCTTCCAAACCGCATCCTGAGAGACCGTACCGCCATTAACGGTAATATGATCAGCCTCTTCTATGTTGTTAAGTGTGTTCGAGGCCAGAAGCTCTCCCACATCATTGGCATGGATCCGAAACGGATACATACTGCTGCAATGGAATACGTTTGAGGTAAAATCGGCTATCTGTCCACCGGACTGATACAGCCCGTTCTCAAATGTATTCCCGCTGACTTTCTGAATATTGCTGCCGGCACTTAAATCATAACCGCCGTTGCCGCTGAACGTGTTCCCTGTCACGGCCGCTGAAGTGCCGGACATATCCATTCCGTTTGAGCCGTTTTCGATTATCAAATTTTGATCAATAATTGCATTATTGCTGCCGCTTCCATAAATATAAATTCCTTTTGAACTGCTGTATTGGAGGGTACAGTGCCGGACAGCCGGGGACGCATGGTACAACGACAAATTGTAATAATTGTGACGGCTGCCCCCATACTCTACGATGCAGTGCTCCAGGATGCTGCCGGCGCCGGTGTCCGGGTCAAAATCCTGGGAAGAGTTGTCAAAATAGATGCCCCCCCAGTATCCGGGTGTGGCCGGGCTTTGATTGGCGGTGAATAGAATCCGGTTTTCGACTGTCCCTTGCGCCCGGAGCCCGCCGGGAGTTCCGCCGTTGCCGATCTGAAGCTGACGTCCCGAACCGAAACGCACCTCAACACCCGGCTCGACGGTCAGTGTCGTCACGCCGTCTTCGCCGTCCGTGCCGGCCACCGTGATGTTGTCGGTGATAACGTAGGGGCTTCCGCAGACGGTCCACACCGTGTCCCTGCTAATGGTTCCGCTCACATAGGTTTCGGATGAAACAGTCGGTTTAACGGACACTGCGGTGACCTGATCTGTCAGGGGTTCACCGTTTGCCGCACTGATGGGCACGACTGCAAAATAATACCGCTCACCGGCGGTCAAACCGCCGATTTTATGGAAAACTGCCGCCGCGTCTACGTCGACAGGCTCGGAAACGATCCCGGGATCATTTACATGTTGAAACAGATATGAACCTCGGTATATTCTGAAAGAGCCGATATTCAATCCGGAACCGTCATAGCCGGACCAGTTCAGTTCAACCTCGGTTCCCTCCACGGACACGCCGTCCGCCTTCAGGCAGCTGACGGCCGGCGCGGGCGCCGGTACGGAATATTCCATGATATCGTCCCAAAAGCTATGTTCACCTGCCCGGATCCACGCATCAGACCACGCCGTCTTCGAGATACGCACTTCATCGATGGTTCCATAAAATCCCTCTCCGATTACAACGGTGGAAAAAACCTCAAATGGCGCTGTTCCGGTCAACGGTTTTTCGCCGGTGAAGATGCCGTTTTCAAAGACGGCCTGATGGGATCCGTCAAACCGATAGCTCAGATAGACAGGCGTATTCAAAATCGGCGGGTTCCCTTCAATTTCGTCTTCAGCATCCGGTGTCCCGTCGAAATCCGAATACCCTTTCCATCCGATTTCTCCGACGGTCAGCCCGATTTTTCCGTTGTCCATATCTGCAATGCTGCCGCCGGGCACATCTGATTCGGAACTGACAATCGCCTCGAGGGTATGCCGGGACAGGTCAAAGGAACTGTCCAAAGAAATATCGATCCGATCATTATTGAATTGAGTGTCGTCGGCGATAAATCCAGTGTGCGGATCGGAACAGGTAAGAGCGCCTCCCGGCGCGCCATGGAGCTGGTTGGCAGTGGAGTCCGGCACACAATCACCGGAAGCCGCCGCATTCCGCCCCATATGCCAAACACCGACAAACCCCTCATCCCATACCTGCTGCGCCGCCGGCTCTCCCGTATCGCCGACATAATCGGTATTGTCCGGTTTGGCGGCATCATAATAGATGGTAAGGACCGTATCCATACAGGGGCGGACCACCGGCACCCGCACCCAGATCCAGGCTTCGCCGGCCGCGGCGTCCCATTTTTCGATTTCGGCATGGCACTGGCGCCCGTCCGAGGTATAGACCGAAAATTTTTTCCGATGCGCTGGGGAGTTGAGCGCCAAAAAAAACGGCGCCGCATCGAAAGCATTGGTGCCGCAGTTAGAAGACAGATGAATCAGCAGCGGAAAATCGGTGAGCAGCGCATCGATTTTGGAATGGTCCACGGCCGCCCGGATGAAAGGGGTGTTTTCCACCTGGGTCCAGTCCGCAGCGGCTATTCCGGTCCACCCCCAGGAGATGAGCACACCGGCAAGGCATGCCCACAAAAGGAAAATCCTTTTCCCGCTCGGTCCGCAAATTCCGGCGGGGTTTCGGCCGAAGCCGGCCGGAGCCGCTTCGGCCGAGGGCCGCCGACGGGGTGCACCACTGCAGTTATCTGAACGTCTCATTGCGTTTCCTCCAAAGCTGTTCGAAAAGGATCTTCTTTTCATCGTCATTACGGGGCCGTCGCGGTGATCTGAACCGTTCCCGGAACCGTCAGCAGCGTCTCCCGGCCGAAAATCTCCACCTCGGCCAGGCCGAGGAAGTCTTCACCCAGATGAACGACCCGGACATACCGGCCGATAAAGGGTCCGTCGAACTCGACGGTGCCGGCTTCGTAGACCGGGCCGAGGGTGTCGTCCGAGTTGGTCCGGTAGACCTCCACGGCGCCGTTGGCATAGGTCTCCGGCAGGGTGTCGCCGGCAAAATCGTCGTCGACGAAGGGCTCCGCCGCCACCAGGACCGCAAACCGAGCGGTCTCCTCACAGCATCCGCTGTGGGGATGAATGTGCACCCGGCCGATGATGTCGATCCGGCCGATATCGGCCTCCCACCAGGCCCGCGGATCCCCTAAAACAGCGGCCACGCTGCCGCCGGAAAAGCGGCTGTCGATGCGGCCGTCGGCGGCCCGCTCCGGTGCGAAGTCATAGGCCTCGGTTCCCGCGGAAGCCCGCACCGCCGCATCGAGAGCCAGGTTGTCCCCGGCGGCCAGGGCCCGGGCGCTGAGGGTGACCGGCCCGAGGGCGCCCGCCGGCACCGGCCAGCGGAATTCAAAGGGAACCGGGGCCGAACCGGTGCCGATCCATGCATCGTCGGCCCGATACGCGACCTGGCTGATGCCGGCGGGGTCTGTTCCGGTGGATTGAAGCGCAAGTTCATCTCCGGCGGTGACCACCGCATCGGATGCGGGCTGGGAAATGGCAAAATCGGTCGTGGTGAAAGCGGTCGAATATGGGGTTTCCATGGCATTGCCCGACCGATCGGCCACCCCGTTGATCTCCACCGTATAGGTCTGTCCGAACCCGAATGCCTCGGCCGGGATCCAGATCAGGCGGGTATCGCCCTCGGTGAGCACCCAGAGACCGGCCACCGGCTGAAATCCCTGCAGCACCCGCACGGCATCCGCGGTCACCGAGGCCGGATCCACCGGTTCATTAAACACCACCCGGACCGGGGAGACGACCGCCACGGTCCCGGCATCTCCCTGGTAATCGATATGATCGACCCCGGGGGAGACGGTGTCTGCGACCGTCAGGGACAGCCGGGCCGGTGTTCCGGTTTCGTTCCCGGCGGCATCCGAGGCCGCGGCCGAGACCGTGACGGCGCCGCCGGACTCGGCGTCTAACGGAATCGGCAGTTCAAACTCCGCAAAGGCCGACGATGGAAGCGGATCCCCGCCGACACTGCGGATTTCGGTGAAATCCACCCCTGCCCCGGCCGCGGTGAGCCGGATCTCGGCCACCCCGCCGGCGTCGTCGGCCCGGACCCTGACCTGAAGCGCATCCCCGGGAAACACCCGGGTCTGATCCGCCGGGGCCATGAAAAACACCTCCGGCCCGGTCTGATCGTCGACCATAAGGGTGACCACGGCCGAAACGGCCCGCTGCCCCAGGGTGTCGGTGGCGGCGGCCTGCAGTTCGATCGGGGTTCCCGCCGGAAAAT
>CAZNLT010000260.1:0-5781 GCA_964573705.1 uncultured Desulfobacterales bacterium | reverse complement strand
TCCGACAACATTAGCACGGGTCAATGTTGCCTTGCAACTATCTTCTCGGGTGGGAAATAACCGGCTTATGCAAAAAGGGGCTTGACATCGGCCCCGACTACCCTCATATTACCCGTTTTGTTACGGCTGAGTCTGCGGACAGCCGTTCACTTGAACCGAAATAAATGACTGTTTTTTATGGAAAAGCCGATTGAGCCTTCGGCCGAAACCCAAACAAAAAACACAGGATGAAAAATGGATCAGATCAAATCCAAAATTGAACAAGAGATCGCATCGTTACACACTCTTCTGGAGAACATCGACGGGATGTCCCGAGCCAAGGCATTCAATCACCTGTCCAATGTCGGCGATGAGCTGATGGAGACGGCCTTGGAGCTTCTGGATCAAGAGGTCAAGGCGGCGTAAATCCTTCGGTCCGCCCCGAGGACCTGCCGGGGCAGGCCCGTCTGTGACCATTCCCCATCTTTCAGGGATTCCGGCCGGCGCCGAAATCCACCTCAAGCGCCGAAATCGATATTCTCCCTCCCGCTGTAGACGATGAACTGCTTTCCTTTGGCCCGGGCGATCATGGTGATGCCGAGGTCCCCGGCCAGTTCCAGCCCCATGTGGGTGACCCCGGATCGGGAGAGCAGGACCGGAATGCCCATATGAGCGATTTTCATGACGATTTCAGAGGTGAGCCGCCCGGTGGTGTAAAAGATCTTGTCGTGGCCCGACACCCGGTCCAGCCACATTCGGCCTGAAATGGCGTCGGCGGCATTGTGCCGGCCCACGTCCTCCACGAACATGAGAATCTCCTCCCCCCGGCACAGAGCGCATCCATGCACCGCACCGGCCGCCTTGTAGATCTCATTCTCCCCGGCCACCGCCTTGACCAAGCCGTAAATGGTGGATCGGTCCACCGTCACCCGGGGAAGCCGAACCTCGTAAAGCTTGTCCAGAACGCAGCTGAAGACGGTGCCCTGCCCGCATCCGCTGGTCACCGACCGATGGGCCATCTTCTCTTCCCAGTCGGCGATGCCTTTGCCGTGACGGGTGACGATATGCACCGCCTCTTCCGACCACTTCACATCCACCGAGGCGATCTCTTCGATGTCCTGAATCAACCGCTGGTTCCGCAAAAATCCGAGCGCAAGGGTTTCGGGATACGTGCCGAGAGTCATGAGGGTGACGACTTCCCGCCCGTCCACATGGATGGTCAACGGATATTCACCGGCGATTTTGGTGTGAAACGAACCGCCTTCCTGATCCAGGGCATCGACGGTGTGGGTGGGAGACAACCCGGCGGAGGTCATGCTCGGGCGATAAGCGTTTGTTTTTTTGGCCGTCGGCATAGGCTTCATTCCTGTTCTGGGTTCTCCTGAACGGAGGACGGGTGACTGCACAGATCGAATCGGCGTCATTGGAAATTATAATCACACCCAGCGGGGGTGTGCAAGCAACCCGTTGATCCCGAGCCGGATTTTCACACGGTTTCAGATTGCCGGTTCGGGACGTCCCGCCGGCTTATGGGGTTCGACACAGAAACAGAGATTAGCGGTTCGAATGCATTCCCGGCTTGACATCCTTTGCTTCCGGATCAAAGATGAACCGCTCGACGGCCCGTAACGTGACCACGTATGGAGGTACCCGATGCTGGATAAGCTGATCGATCAGAACCTGGACATGGTGATCTACAAAAACACGCTGGAAGAATGGATCATCGCCCTGGCCACCGCCTTTCTGATTTTTCTCATCACCCGCATTCTCAAACAGATTGTCTACCGCAGACTGAGCAAAACAGCCTCCACCACCGCCCTCATCTGGGATGACATGGCCGTGGAACTTATCGCCCGCATCCGCACCTCGGTGCTGCTGCTGGTGGCCGTCTATTTCGCGTCCCTGAAACTCGAACTGCCCGGCATCGTCCATATGGTGATCAACCGGGCGGTCATTCTGGTGCTGCTGCTGCAAATCGGCATCATCGGTTCCCGGGCGATCCGTTTCTGGTTCGATCACTACAAAAAGCTCAAGCTGGAGACCAATGCCGGCGCGGTCACCACCCTGGGCACCCTCAGTATCGCCTCGGTCATCGGGCTGTGGGTGATTCTGTTTTTCGTGGCCCTGGACAATCTCGGGGTGGATATCACCGCCCTGGTCGCCGGTCTCGGGGTGGGCGGTATCGCCGTGGCCCTGGCGGTCCAGAATGTCCTGGGCGACCTCTTCGCCTCGCTTTCCATCGTCCTGGACAAGCCCTTCGTGATGGGGGATTTCATCATTGTGGACAGCTACATGGGCACCGTGGAGCATGTGGGGCTCAAAACCACCCGGCTGAGAAGCCTTTCCGGCGAGGAGCTGATCTTTTCCAATAACGACCTGCTCAAAAGCCGCATCCGAAATTACAAAGGAATGTATGAACGCCGGGTGGTCTTCTCCCTCGGGGTGGTTTACCGGACCTCTCATGAGCAGCTGACCGAGATCCCCGGCATCATTCGGGAGATCGTTGAAAACCAGAAAACGGTCCGGTTCGACCGGGCCCATTTCAAGGAATACGGCGCCTATTCCCTCAACTTCGAAGTCGTCTATTACGTGCTCAACCCCGACTACAACATCTACATGGACACTCAGGAGGCCATCAACCTGGAGATTTACCGTCGGTTCCAAGACACCGGCATCCAATTCGCCTATCCGACCCGGACCCTCTATGTAGAGCGGGAACCATCAGAACCATCCCCGGCCGCGCCCGAGACCATTTAGCGATTTACACCGGACTGCTTTTTGGATATCGTCACGGGCAAGACGACCCCGCGGGGTCTCCGAATTCGTCCGCGGGTATTACCGGAAAAACAGAAAAGGCAGCATGTCGCAGACCAAACTCGACCCTAACCGACCCAAAATTCAACACTTTCTCCGTCCAGACGGAATCGGCGGCCCCCTGAAACAACTTCAAGACCTGCTTTCGGCCGAATGGGACCTTTTTATTCCGGGCGGGGCGTTTCGAAACCGCATTGCGAAACACTTCCGCGGCCGGGCTTCCCGCACTTACCCCGGATATCTCACCTCGGAGTGGAAGCGCGTCCACGGCGCAGGCCCATGAACCGCCCCGCGGTATCCGATTCGATTCATCGGATGAAAAAGATGGCCGAATCTTTTTTCGAGGCGGCCCGGGGCAGCCACGGGTGGGACCACACCCTGCGGGTCTATCATCTCTGCGAACGCATGGGACCGGAGGAAGCCGCCGACATGGAGGTGCTTCGCATGGCGGCCCTTCTTCACGACATCGGACGGGGCAGACAGGATGAAAGCCGCGGCCGGTTGTGTCACGCCGAGGAAGGGGCGAAAATGGCCCTGCCGATTCTCGCCGCCCTCGATCTGGAAGAATCCCGCAGGGAGAACATCCTCCACTGCATTCGGACCCACCGCTTTCGCGGTGACCGGACCCCCCGGAGCCGGGAGGCCGAGGTCCTCTTCGATGCGGACAAGCTCGACGCCATCGGCGCCGTGGGCGTCGCCCGCGCGTATCTCTTCGCCGGAGAAATCGGGGCCCGCCTGCACAATCCGGAAATCGATGTGGCCGATTCCGCGGCCTATTCCCGGGACGATACCGGCTACCGGGAATTCAAAATCAAACTCTCCCGGATCAAAGACCGGATGCTGACGGAAACCGGGCGGCGAATGGCCCGGGAGCGGCACGCCTTCATGGAGGCGTTTTTCGAACGGTTTCTGGCGGAATGCACGGGAGCGAAGTAAAAAGAGGACCCTTACCGATGAAGCGATCTTCCGATACACCCGAGGGTATCGAAAACCCGGAGGCGGCCTTCCGGAAATCCGCCCGCCGGGCCAGTCCCGGCGTCCTTTCGGGCGATGACGGGGTGCTGCGCTGGGTGTATGAAATGAACATGTGGAAAAACCCGACGCTCGTCATCACCATCTGGAAGGTGCTGCTGCTTTGCGCGATGGCGCCGGCATTGCTGGTGTTTTTCCTGGGGATCTTCGACGGCGACGGCATCGCCGCGGCCCTTTTCACCTTTCTGAAGGTCGCCGCCCTCACAGCGGGGATCGTCACCGCACTGATGCTGCCGGCCTATCTCCTTGTCGCCTGGATGAACGGGGGAAAATACTGCGTCATCTTTGAAATGGACGACGGCGGCGTCAAGCACATTCAGATGGAGCGGCAGTTCAAAAGAAGCCGGATCCTTTCCACGCTGACCGTTCTGGCGGGTGCGATGGCCGGGAATGCCCAGACCGCCGGCGCGGGCATATTGGCCGGGTCGAGAAAAAGCCTTTATTCCGAATTCCGAAAGGTGAAGACGGTGGTGGTGAATGAAAAAAGATCGGTCATTTACGTCAATGAAAAACTGAACCGCAATCAGGTGTACGCGGAGCCCGCCGACTTCGCCTTCGTGCGGGACCATATTTTGGAACGTACTCCGAAAGCCGTGATAACGCATAAAAAATGATCGGAATCGATGGGGTTGATTTTCTTGCGGCTCCTACCGGCTTCCATGCCGCAGGCTTCCGACCTTTGTCGGTGTTCATGCCTCGATGCCTCCGAGCTGTCTGGCGGAGGCGGAAAAGACGCAGCCAGGCGCTACCCCCTAATCCAATGTTCTCGAAGGAGCAAAACAAATGGCAAAGCAATAATAGGCGCAAAAAGACAAGCCAGAACAGACCCGCGCAGATCAGTCAACATGATTAAAATACCCGAAATCAAGCTAAACACGAGTCCGACGATATACTGCCTGCGGCGAAACCTCGTTTCTTCGTGTTCCGTTTGGATAACTGGCGATGACCTCGGGTTCACGATCGCGTTCCCGGTCCCTATGGCAACGAGACTTCCGAAGAACAGCAACGTGATTCCGGAGGGAACGGTTTCAGCACGCACGGAATTGGCAACAACACAAACAGATAGGAGCAATCCGAGCGTAGCTGCGATCACGCGCCAAAATTTTCGTTCTTTAGCTGTAGGTTCCATTTGGCAAGCCGGCACGATCCGGTGTCCGCATGCATGGCCTTGTTTTCACGTCGCACCATAACGCAAAAGTCAGCGGCGCGGCTTTTTGCGTCCGCTGCATTAGCCTGGTTGGCGGTCTCTATGTCTTGATAATTTCAAGCACTTTGTTGATTACCTGGTCCAACTTGGCTTTCTTGATGCTGCCTGCCCGATAAAGAATGATATGGGTGTCTGCTGTGAATAGCCGGTTGGGCCTTATGTTGCTTGACTGTTTCAGATGCCCAGACCGGAAGTCGGTATCATCAACTGGAACAGCGTAGTTGTCAGATAAGTTCTTGCTCGTGATCTGACACAGGATGGCATCATCCCCCTCAAGGGTGGTGAGGACAAGAGCGGGTCTCCGCTTTGACTGACTCAGATCAGAGAAAGGGAATGGAATCACGACCACGTCGCCCTTCACAAACTTTGCCATGCTTCATCCTCTTCCGGGTTCAGCCAATCCTTCCTCAAAGAAGATTCGCTCATTACGGCTGTATCTATTTTGTCTCTATTGCTTTTTAACTTTAGAAAATGAAGGAAATCAAGTACCTCAGAGAGAAGAGGCTCAGGGGTTTCCTCAATCTCATTGATGAGTTGTTTTATGAGTTGTTCTTTTGTGTTCATGGGACTATCCTCGTTTATCGATTTTTATATACCTTTTCTCTTAGTTTTTAAGTATACAGCAATTCCTTTCAATTTATCATTGTTGATTGCTATAGAGTTAGTCTTGTATCGTCGGGTAGCCGGGGGATGGCACCATCCCCAAGCCCCCTAAGAACCGTACGTGCGCCTTTCAACGCATACGGCTC
>CAZNLT010000259.1:0-5832 GCA_964573705.1 uncultured Desulfobacterales bacterium | reverse complement strand
TCACCTCGAACCCCTTTGGATGCACCCCGACGATCAGGCAGTGGTCGTCGGCCAGATGGATTTCGACCTCGCGTTTCCGCCGGGCCATGGAATCGGCCTGGTCCCGGTACCGCCCGGTCAGGAAATGGATACCCTGATTGGACGAGCCCCGCAAGCCCCGGTCGTCGTTCAACCGGTCAATGTAGGGTCCGTCGATGAGGACGTCGATTTCCCGGAGCAGGCCGGTGATGGCCGGATCATTCAGGCGCCTGAGGGCGGTCAGCGTGAATCCGGTGTAGCATAAGACCGACAGGGGCCGGGCGTTCCGGACCCGCCGGACCAGATCGAGAAGGCCGGCGGCCTGGATCATGGGCTCGCCGCCGGAGAGGGTAATGCCCTCGAGGTCCGGGACGGATAGGATTTTATCCGCCAGCCCGGCCGGGGTATAACGGAGCGCCGCCGTCATTGGCCGCCACTGGGGGGAGCCGCAATGGGGGCAGTCGAAGGGGCATCCCTGGACCCAGACGGCGAACCGCTTTCCCGGCCCGAGGGCTCGGGTGGAGGGGCAGAGGGCCGCCACGTTGAGGGGATCGGCCGCCGGGGTCGGCATCCCGTCAGGCATAGACCCGGACAAGCCCCTTGATGGGGCCGGAGTAAACCTTGGACCCGCTGACGAAGACATCCCCGGTTCCGGGATCGGCGTCCACGTGGGCGGTCCCCGTGCCGTCGGTATAGGCGGTTGTATGGCCCCGGAGGAGCCCCTTGAAGATCACCGTGACTTTTCGGCCGGAGGCCGCCGGCTTCCCGCTGGATTTGGAAAATACCTGGACGGATACCATGTTGTTCTCCTTTTTTGTTTGCTTGCCTACTCGATGTCCTCGGGCCGGAAGGTGGTCAGGGTTTCGGCATCGGCGTCTGGATCGGGCAGGGCGGCGGTCCGGAGGTGGAGAGCTTCCTGGGCCCGTTCGAAGAGGGTCCGGACGGCCCGCCCGTTGGCGAAGTCGGGCCCCCGGTTTTGGCAAAGCGCCGTCAGATGGGCCGTCAGGCGGGCTTCCGCCTCCGGGGAGAGCCGGTACCCCGCTGACCGGCACATCCGTTTGAAAATTTCCGAAAGCTCCGCCCCGTTGTAGTCCTCGAAGGCCACGTACTGGGTGAACCGGGAGGGGAGGCCGGGATTGGAGTGGATGAAGCGGTCCATTTCGGCGGGGTATCCGGCGACGATGACCACGAGCCGGCCCCGGTGGTCCTCCATCATTTTCAGGAGCTGGTCGATGGCCTCCCGGCCGAAATCCTGGTCGCCGCCCCGGCTCAGGGTGTAGGCCTCGTCGATGAAGAGGACGCCGTCCATGGCTTCCAGGACCTTGGCCTCGGTCTTGCCGGCGGTCTGGCCGACGTAGGGGGCTACCAGGCCGGCCCGGTCGGCTTCGACCAGGTGACCCTTCCGGAGTACCCCGAGGGCTTTGAGGAGCCGTCCCATGAGCCGGGCGACGGTGGTTTTCCCGGTGCCGGGGTTGCCGGTGAAGACCAGATGGAGGGAGCGGTCCTCGGGCGGCGGCAGGCCCAGGGCCTTCCGGCGGGCCATCCCCTTGAAAAAGGCGGCCTGCCGTCGGGCGAAATCCTTGACCCCCGCCAGGCCGACCATCGACTCGATTTCGGCCAGGATGGCCTCGGCGTCCGCCTCGGTCGAGGTCCGGTCGCCGGTCATCCAGTCCGGCAGGTCGGCTTCGGTCAGGGTGGACAGGGCGTCGGGGTCGGCCGGCGGGTTCTTGGCCAGCCGCCGGGCGGCCCGGCGCCGGATGTCGTCGAAAATGAGCTCGGCCGTCCCGGCGTTGGCGAAATCCGGGGGCGGAGTCCGGAGCAGGGTTTCCAGGCCGTCGGCCAGCCGGGCCTCGGCGGCGTCATCGAACCGGTAACCCTGGCGGCCGGCGTGGCGGATCAGGATCTGGAACATCTCTTCTGCGTTGAAGTCGGGAAAGTAAATCCGGTGGGCGAACCGGCGCCCCAGGCCCGCGTTGATCCGCAGGAATTCGTCCACGTCGCGCTGGTATCCGGCGCCGATGATGACCAGGTTGGCCTTCCGCTCGGTCATGGCCGGCACGAGGGCGTTGGTGATCACGTCCGCGCCGTAGCTTTCTCCCAGGCTGCCCTGGGCCAGGCCGTAGATTTCATCGATGAAGAGGACCCCGCCGAGGGCTTCCCGGATTTTCTCCCGGGCCCGGTCGATCCCTTCTCCGACATGACTTCCGGCCAGCTCGCCGCCGGTGGTCGGGACCACGTGGCCCCTGGGCAAGAGGCCCAGCCCCTTGAAGATCTTTCCCATGAGCCGGGCCACGGTGGTCTTGCCGGTGCCGGGGTTGCCGGTGAAGAGCGCGTGCATGAGGGGCCGATCGGTTGGGGGCGCCAGACCGGCTTCGGCCCGGCGCTGGTCGAGCCGGACGGTGTCCACCAGGTCCCGGACGAAGTCCTTGACCGGCCGGAGCCCGATCAGATCCTCGAGGTCGGCCATGAGGGCGTCCACGTCCACCGTGAGATCCACGAAGTCGGCGTATGTTTCGGGGATGTCGGCTGGAAGGAGAGCCCCGGCCACGCCGCCCCCGGCCACCCGCTGGGCGTAGGCATCGAGCATCTCCTCGTGGAGGTTCCGGACCACCCGGGCATTGGCCCAGGTTTCCGGATTCCGGGTCTCGTAGAGCCCCTGGAGGACCTTGGCGACGGCCTCTTCGGTTTCTGAAGTCGGGGTCGGGAACCCCTGATCGGCGGCCATTCGCCGGAAAATCTCCATCAGCTCGGCCGGGGTGAAGTCCTCGAAGAGGATCTTGTCCTTGATCCGGCTTTGGAGGCCGCTGTCGGCGGCGATGAGCCGGCGGATGGGCTCGGGGTAGCCGGCCAGGATCACGCAGAGCCGGTCCCGGTCCCGCTCGATCCGTCCCACGAGGGTCCGGACGGCCTCGGTTCCGAAGGGGTCGTCGCCCGTTTCCCGGATCAATTGGTGGGCTTCGTCGAGGAAGAGGACCCCGTCCATGGCCCGGTCGATGAGGCCGTCCGTCCGGGGGGCGGTCTGGCCTTCGTATTCGGCGACCAGGGCGGCCCGTCCGGAGGCGGTGACGGTGTGGCCGCGCCGGAGCAGGCCGAGGTCCCGGTAGATCTCTCCGACCAGCTCGGCAACGGTGGTCTTGCCGGTGCCGGGGTTGCCGAGAAAGGCCATGTGGAGGGTCCCGCCGGCCTGGTTCCCGAAGACCTCGGCCCGGTCCATCTTCCGCCGGATCTGGGCCTTGACGGCGGCCAGCCCCACCAGCTCATCGAGCCGTTCGGCGGCCGGCCGGTCGCTGTATTCTCGATCGGCCGGAAGCCACCGTTGAACGGTTTCCGGTCCGAAACGCTCGGCCTCCCCGAGCCGGGCGTCCCAGGTGGAAAGCGGCGTGTTTTCCGCGGACAGCCAGCCGGCCACCCGCTCGAGAGACCGCCAGTCCACTTCGAGGCCCCGGCGCAGCCGGTGGTAGTGGACGGCCCGGATGAGCTCAGGCCCCTCCGGCCCGGAAATCCGGACCACGTTGGGCGCGTTGTCTCCGGCGAGGTCGATGAAATTGGAAAGGACTCCCAGCTCCTGGCGCCGGATGGTCTCCCGGAGGGACTCCCGGTCCGCGTCATTGTAGATGAAGACGCACCGGTCCGGCCGCCGTGAGGGCATTCGGGCCCAATGGACCAGCCGGTTCTGGAATTCCCGGAACCCGGTTCCCTGGAGGTTGCTCCGGGAGAGGTCCTCCGCGTGGGGAAAGATGACGGCGGTGGGGATATCGCCGCCCGGGTCAGAGATGATGTGGTTCAGGATCTCGAGTGCGGAGAGGTCCGCCATCCGGTGTTGGGGACGGCTCCCGCTTCCCGTGCCGGCGGCCGGGGGGCGTTCCGCGCCGCCCGACCGGCGGAGCAGGTTCCGCCGGCCCAGGGGG
Organism: uncultured Desulfobacterales bacterium; assembly: GCA_964573705.1. Lineage (GTDB taxonomy): Bacteria > Desulfobacterota > Desulfobacteria > Desulfobacterales > Desulfococcaceae > JAABSQ01. Next base: position 1,906 of record CAZNLT010000259.1, on the reverse strand, counting down.
CCGCGTCGGCCGCCCCTTTCAGCGGACCGGCCGGGGTCCGGCGTCGGGGCCGCGGCCGGCGGGAGACACCCCCGCCGGGATTCCTCGTCCAGACAGGTGATCTTTTTGGCCCCTTCGAAAAAGACGATCCGTCGGTATCCCCGGTCCCGGAAGAAACGCCAGAGGGCCGTCTGGATGTTGAAAAAGCTCAGGTCCGGCCCGCAAAAGGTGTCGTTGACGTTGCCGTAGAGGAGAATGAACCGCTCTCCCCGGCTCAGGTCGATCCGTTCGGTGATGCGCTCGACGGCCATATCCCCCTCATTTCCGCGTGGTGGTTTTGTCTCGGGTAGCCTTTCGATCCCGGACCGTCTTGAGGTCCTGGAATTCGGGCTCGGCGTCGCCGACGTGTTGGGGCGGAGCGGCCTGGAGGCCCTCGGCATTAAGGGCGGATACCAGCTCTTCGGCCCGCTGCCGGAGGGTGGTCTCGTCCACGAAGGTCTGGTCGTAGGAGTGGACCGTCACCTCGTTTTGGCCGAATTGATCGGGCACGGGGCTGATGACCGTGACGACCTCGCTGCCGGCCACGTTGGTCAGCTTCACCACGTAGGCGTTCCGCTCGTCCTCGCCCTCGTAGGTTTCATCGGCCACCGCGTACCCCTGGGCCTTGAAGGCCTCGACGGCCAGGTCGGCGATGTTGACCCGGAGCTGTGAGGCCAGGATGTTCTGGCGGGCCGTTTCGACGATTTCCGGGAGCCGGGCCTTATGGGCATCGAGCTCCCCGATGAGCTCCCGGACCTCGTCGGCGGTGAGGGTCTCGGCTTCCGCGTCCAGGCGGGCGTTTACCCGTTCGACCTCGGTTTCGAATTCGCTCAGGGCACCGTGGGTCCAGTGATCCACCTCGAGGTCGATCGCGTCCCGGTCCGAGCCCTCGCCGATTTCCAGGCGGTATTGCCGATGGCTTCGGGCTTCTTCTAAGATAGCCCGCGCCGATTCGATGGCGGCCTGATGGAGCAGGATGAGCTCCTGCTCCTTGGCGAGGACCTCGGCCCGGAGGTCGGCCAGCTCCCAATAGGCCCGCTGAGCGGTGCTCAGGGCGGCCTCGGACATCCCGGCATCGAGGTTCCGCTGAGCATCCGCCACGTGGCGGTTGATGGATTCGAACCGGCCCGGGGTGAACCGGTCGTGGGGCAGCTCGGCCACGGTGTCGGCAACGGTTTTGAGATCGGCCACCACGGCGCGGCTGGCCGCCTCACGCCGATCGGCGTCAGCCACTATGGCGCTGATCTGGGTCTGGAGATGGTCCACGGCGGCCTGACGGGCCTCCTGCTCGCTTTGGATCATTCCGGTGAGGCGGCGGTCCTGGTCGGCGATGAGGCTGAGGTACTCCCCGCGCTGGTCTTCCAGCCGGCTGGTAAAGTCTTTCTGCTGCTGTTTGAGCCGCTTTCGGGTGTCCCGCTCCAGCCCGGCCAGATCGCTTTTCAGGGTCTGGATTTTCCGGTCCTGGTTTTCCTGGCGGGCTTCTAAGGGACGAATCCGCCCCATCATCTCATTTTGGGCCTGCCGGCGCACGGCGTTGAGCCGTTCCGGAAGGTCCTGGCTCAGGGTTCTCAGCCGGCTGTCCTGCTCGCGCAGCCGCCGAAGCTCCCGTTCCTCGACTGATACATAGGTCTGCTTTTTCCCGCTCATCCTCGCCCTCCGTTCTTGGGGTTTCCGTTTTGTTCATGAATTTCGGCTATATCACGAAAATCCGGGATAAGTCCAGATGAGCTTGAAGCGAGGGCCCGGCAATGGGCTGAATAGATTGATTCCTGTTTGGATGGACCGAAGGGGCGGGTTGATTTCCTCGCGAGGCAACCGGGGGGGCTGGGTGCGTTATCCGGCCAGGCGGGCAGGATCTTTTGATGGATGTTCTCCTACGGGCGGCTTG
>CAZNLT010000258.1:0-5834 GCA_964573705.1 uncultured Desulfobacterales bacterium | reverse complement strand
GTAAGAATAGAAGGTGACCTTGTTTAACGGTTCGGCCCAAGGGAAAACATCCACCACGTTCAACCCGACATTTTGCATATCTTTTCCCGGCTCCAGCCATCCGACCGGATTGTAATAGGTCCACGTTCCCAGTTCATATGGAGCGATAGCTTTGCCATCCGCATCCGTGGACACGGAGATCGAAGTAAATCCTCCTGAAAAAACACCTCCTCCTTCTCGAACCTGGAAAACTATTTGTATACCGGACACCGGATTATCTTCATGGTCTGTGATGCGCACCTCGAAGGGATAACCAAGTTCGGTTCCGACTATGCCTTGCTGATAATCGGTGCTGTCGGTTTTGGCGATCCGGTAATCATAGAGCCGGTAGCTTTGTCGCTGTCGGCCGCTTTCCGGATCTAAAGCCAAAGTATCTGATCGGTAACGATCGGCACGAATGGGATTTGGTTCGGATTCTTCCTGCCCGCTGTGGGGAAAGAAAACCGTTTTATCGCCTTTGTCGTTGATGTGGATAATAAACGGTTTTCCGGCAGGTATTTCCGCAGAAAGATTGTTGATTTTTTCTTTACCTGAAATGACTTCCGAATTACTTTGTGCGAATCCACTTCCTATAAAAAAAAGCCCCATGGAAAGAGCCAGAAAAATTCCTCCCAATTTTTTCATTCTTTTTTCTCCGCAGCAGAAGTTATGATAAAAAGTTAAGAATATCTCCTCATATTAAAATAAAGTTCACAATTCGAAGGAATATTCACCTTTCTTGAAAGAATTTCAGGATTATGGAAAAATTTTAATGTGGATTTATTGATATTTCTGGTAATCTGAGGAAGGGCTTTGGTTTTTGGATTGACTATATATTGGGGCTCAACGAGCTAAGATCAGGGGAGGGTGGGTCCTGAACGGATGCGATCCTTTATAGAGTCTTCAGCAGATCCATCCGTTCAGACCCGGAGTTATTTCTGACTGGCAGGTAACGGCGCCTCGAAGCCCGGATTTACCGAAAACGGACCACACCCGCTTTCTGAAACGGGACCGACTGGCCCCATCTGCCGGCGACATCGAAGTTGAGTTTTCCGGCGATTTCATAATCGGCGGAAGACCCGCCAAGGGCCGACAGAGCCGACCGGCCCAGTTCCATGAAATCGACATGGAGCGGAATCTGCAAACGGGTCGCGCCTCGATCTGAAATCGGGCCGATCTCCCGCACCTTTCCTTCGGCCATCTCGATTCCCTCCAGTTTGACCGCATAATCGAGCCCTTTGGGGTGGAGTGAGAATGAATTCTCATTTTTCAACCGGAGATCGAACACCAGGGACGCCCCGGCGGCCGACAACCGGTCGACCCGCACCCCTTCCACGGAGATCTTCGGCAGTTTGGGAACTTCGAATTGGCCGTCGGCACGGTAGGGAATGCTAAACGGTCCGACCCCGATGGCGCCGGACAAATCATAGGCGGCGGTTTCTGCGGACTGAAATTCGGACAGGGTTTCGTACAGATCCAGAAAATTGAAGGTGATGGGCAGTTCCACCGTTTCCGAACCGCCGGCCTTGAGCCGCTGGTCCTGACCGGTCACCCCCTTCACGAATTTCCGATCATTGATTTTGAGGTTATAGGTCATATTCCGAATGCTCAGCCCCATGGGGTTGAAATTGATCAGTTCGAAGGTAAAGACCGGGGTGGCGTCAAAAAGGGAAATATCTCCTATATGCATGCCTTTGAAACGGACCTCGGGCGGGTCGATAAGTTGCTGCATGGTGGCGCAGCCGCTCACCGTCAAGAAAACGGCCACGCTCAGACATAAGGCTGTTTTTCGAATCATGGTATGGAATCTCCGTTTGGTTGGGTTTTAGATGGACCGGGGCCCACCTTCGGAAGCCGATCGGGCGATCTCGGCGGCCCATCGAAGCAGGTCCTCGGTTCCGGCATGGGAGGACCATCGGGAGCAATACCCCCCCTTGAACCGGACCGTCCGCCGGACATCGGCAGGGGCCGATGCCAGGGTCCCCGGATGGGAGGAGGCTTCCAGCAGGTCGATATCGTTCCATTCATCTCCCAATACAATAAACGGTTCGACATTGAAACCCCGAATCCCGGCACGCTTGCTGGGCGGGGTCGGATAGACAAAGAGCTTTCGTGTTTCGCATCGAATATGACCGGCGATTCCGGCTTCAGCCAGAACGGTCTCCATGGCCGCCCGGGGGAAGGCTTCGGATTCCGGAAAGACCAGGCCCAGGCAGCTTTCATAATCGCGCAACCGCCGCCATTGGGGAAGACGCCGACAGATCGGCTCCCAGGGGTCTTGCCGGATCGGGCCGCCTTTTGAACACAGCCGCGGCCGGGTCAGAAGGCCGTTTTCCAGTACAAATCCCTGAAAAGGAATGCCGTTCAGATGGTGCAGGACCCGGCCCACGCTTCGGGCATTGCGTCCGGTGGCGATGATCACCGGCAAAATCCCGGCGATCTCCCTCAGCAGTTCGGCGGATGTCCGGCTCATGTATTGAATCCCCGAAAGGCCCGGAATCGCCAGTTCCGCGGGCTCTGAATGGAGCAGGGTGCCGTCGAGATCCACCGCCAGGCATCGGGAGTGTTGGGCAGCCATGGAAGTCACCGGGTGATGTCGAGATCGCAGGCCGCCCGGGTCCGGTAAAGGTCGAGGTCGCCGACCCGATAGATCACCGGCACCCCTCGTCGTTCCGCCAGCGCCAGCAGCAGCGGATAATGCTCCTGAACTTCGGCGGCGTCGGCCCTGAAATAGAGGGTTTTCGGGTCGGCGTTGATGAGCGCCCGGCAGACCTCATTGGTGTGGAGCCGAAGGTCGGTCTTTTTGAAAAACGGTTCGGCTCGATCTTCGGCCGCATCGGATTCGGAAGCATCGAGAAGTTCGGGAGAGTCCGGACAAAAAGATTGCCAGGCGGAGACCAGATCCTTCCGGCAGTATCGGCGGGGAAAGGTGTACGCAGAAAAAATCTCGCCCGGCCGTTCGATAAAGGTCCTGGAAAAACCGAGGGTGGCGGCGCCGGTGAAGCAGGCGGTGGGGCAAAAGAGGTCCCGCCGGGACCCGGCGAAATCGGCCCATCCCCAGGGATCATTCAGCACCGCCAAGGGGCCGGCATCCAGTTCTCGAACGGCCCGGGCCACCCCGCCCCGGCCGGTCCAGCCGTCCACAAAAACCAGGGTTCGGTCGGGGTGGGACTTTCGAATCATTCGAAGCGCCGCCCGGTCGACCCCCGGACCCACAAACAGGGAAATCGACACCGCCTCGGAACCGGGCAGAAGACGGGTGAGCCAGTCGGCGATGGGAACCCCGGCGCGAAGAATGGCGGCGAACAGAATTTTTTCCGGGTTGGGCTCCCATTGAAGAACGGCGCCGGCCAAGCGTCGGGCCGCGCTTCGCACCGTCGGATCATTCAGACGGGCTTTGACCCGGGCCCAGAATCGGTCGTCCAGTTCAGGCTCCGGAGAGGGGATCGACCAGAAGGTGTCATCGCCGGTATAGGCCCGGTTCAGAGGGCGGAAATATTCCCGGTCCCGGTACGGGTCGATCTCTTTGCGCGGTTGGACATAGACGGTCTGAGCCCAGAGATTTCGGGGATGGGTCGCTTTGATTAAATTCATGAATCCGGCAGGGGATGATGGCCGGCGATGTCCGGAATGTTCACAGCAAAACCTGCTTCGGACAAGAGACCGGCGGCCGCTTCGCCCACCGAGGCGTCGATGGGATCATACAGCAGGTGAAGCGGCGGGCAAAGCGACTGGGGATTGTAGAGGTAGTATCCGCCCGGAATGTCCATGCGGTCGAAAATGTATTTCTTGTCGATTTCCCACGGACTCAGGGTGATATGGCGAAGCTGAAGATCGGGGTTGACCTGAACCAGGGGCAGGGCCAGATCCACGGCTTCTCCCACCGCCAGCAGTGAGCCGGTGAGCCGTTGGGGGCTGAATATATGGGGAGGTTCCGGTCTCAGCGCTGGCGGCAGCTGGTTTCGCAGTCCGGGGCGCAGCCGGGGCCAATGCCACCCGATTTCCGGATCATGGCTGATGACGGCATCGGCGGATTCTATCGCGGGAAAGCGGTCCTTTCCATCCATATTCCCGACAACCGCTTCACAGGCAGGGGGATCGGCGGGAAACAGGGTGTGGGTGGAAAAGAGGATTCCTTCTTTTCCCAGCCGAGCCCGAAACCGGACATGGTGGTGCGAAGCCCGGGTATCCAGGAATGCGAAATACCGCACCCGGTTCAGATGGAGGCGGCGGCACAGGCTGATCGACAGATGAAGCAGGGTGCGGCCGGTAGTAATTTCATCTTCCACAAACCAGAGTTCACCGGGTCGGTCCGGCGGAAAGGGAAGAATGTGCTCGGGTCCGTGAGAGTGGCTTTCGACAAACCGAATGCCGCAGGCAGGCCGTCGGGTGGAGCAGATCCATCCGGCCCGGATGTTCATTTTGCCGAGGATTTGATGAAACAGGGCGGAGGGAATAATCCCCGACTCCGCCAGACCGATGATCAGGGGCGGTCCGGTCACGGGCCGGTCTGTAAGTGCGCCGCAGAGCAGATCTTCAAGGCGGGACTTCCAGCGGCAAAGGTCCGCGTCGTCGGTGGAGCACAGTTTTCCGAGGCAGGAAAAAGTGATGGCGCGGCGACGCCGCACATTGTTTTCCCTTTTCAGGTGGTAGACCTCTTTTTTCAAATGAATATGGGCGGTTCCGGTGAACATGAGGGTCTTTATATCCTGCTTTTGATCTCGAATCAAGGCGAGATCGAGGGCGGAGCTTCAGAAAAGCATTGAAAAAACGAGCTATTTTCCACATAATAACATCCATTCGAGAATTCGGCTTTGATTATCGTTTCGGCCAAGCCTGAACGATAGGTAGGCTTGGCCGAAACGATGATCATGGCCAGGAAATTCAAACGGGACCTGTGAAATGGAAAACAAGACGGAATATCCCTCCCAGGAGCAGAAAAGCGGGGCTGCACGGAATTTTGAAAAAATCCGCAAAATCGGGGCGGATTCCATTCGGTTTCTCAAGGAAGATATCTGGACCGCCCGCCCGGAAGCCTACGATCCGCCCAAATCGGTCCTGATCCGAGCGGTGCGGCTTTTTCTGGTCACGGTAAAGAAGTTTAATGCCAACGATTGCGTGGTCCGGGCCTCGGCCCTGACCTATTTCACGCTGCTTTCAGTGGTGCCCATCGCCGCCCTGGCCTTCGGCATCGCTTCGGGGTTCGGATTTGAAAAAATGCTGCAGTCCGCCCTACTGGAGAATCTGCCGGGCCAGGAGGATGCGGTGCAGCAGGTGATCGATTTTGCCGAAAAACTGCTGCAAAACACCCAGGGGGGGCTGATCGCCGGTATCGGCATCATCGTTCTTTTCTGGGCGGTGATTCGGGTGTTGGGGCAGTTTGAAATGGCCCTCAACGCCATCTGGGAGGTGAACCGACCCCGGTCCATCATCCGCAAGGTGAGCGATTATCTTTCCATCATGTTTGTTGCGCCTATCTTCTTGATCATGTCCGGCAGCGCCGCCGTTTTCCTGAAAACCCAATTAATCTATTTTACCGAACAGGTGGCGTTTCTGGAGATATTCGGGCCGGTCATTCTGGCCCTTTTTCGATGGACCCCCTATGTCTTGAGCTGGATACTGTTTACCCTGATTTACATGCTGATGCCCCATACCAAGGTTCACTTCACCTCCGCCGCATTGGCCGGGGTGATCGCCGGTTCTATTTATCAGATCGCCCAGGTTCTCTACATCAATTTTCAGGTGGGGGTATCTCAGTACAATGCCGTATACGGCAGTTTTGCGGCATTTCCTCTTTTTCTGATATGGATCGATTT
>CAZNLT010000257.1:0-5843 GCA_964573705.1 uncultured Desulfobacterales bacterium | reverse complement strand
CCGCGACAGAAAGCTGCTGCGCCTCCTGAAGGCCCTCTCCTCGTAATTCTCTTCCCGACCAAAGGGATGGCTCGTCCGCTGGACGTACGTCCCCTGCCACAGGGCGTCCAGGAACTCCCGGAAGGGCGGGCCGGCCCGGCACCGAACGTTTGTCGTTTTCGAAAGGCCCCCTTCCGGGGTTCAGGGCTTTTCAGCGCCCGTCGGTGTTGTTTCCTCCGGAGCAAAAACAGGGGGTGGGGTTTGTTCCCGGCCGCAGGTAATGTGACTTACCAGAAACATGAGCAGAAAGCTGGTTATGATAGCGGGTATTATCGCTTCAATTTCAGTATCGATAACCAGGAAGACAAGTAATACCAGAGAGCTGCCGATGATACTGATTACGGCTGCAGTCTTGGTTGCTTTTTTCCAGAACAGAGCAAATATGACCGGGAAGAAGAGCGCTCCCACGAAAATTCCGTAAGCAATCAGCATAATCCAGAAAATACCGCTGAATATAAGGGCGAAAACCACCCCGACGAGCCCGACAAACAAGGTCGCGAGGCGAGACATTTTTAATTCTTTGGACTCGGAGAGAGGTTTTCTGGTGAACGCTGGAATCACGTCCTTGGAGATAATAACCGCAGCAACCAGCAGGCAGGTGCTGGAGGTGGACATGGCTACGGCGAAAAGTGATATCAAACCCAGACCTATCACTCCTGTGGGGAGATACTTGGCCAGCATTAAGGGAAGAATGGTGTCAGAATCTCCGTGAACCTCCATAATATCAGGAAAAATCAAGATGCCGATCATGCCTAACAGCACAACAATAATGCTGAAATAAAAATAAATTCCTCCACTGATTAAAGGGCTCCAGCGGGCTATACGCACGTTTTTTGCCGATTTGACCCTTTGCCAAATGGATTGATCAATAATAACTCCAGGAATATAGGTAAAAAGTAAACCTATAATCAAGGTAATGGGGACTCCGGTAAAAGGATTGAACATCTTAGGCTCAAGCCGTGTGGTTATTTCCGACAGGCTTATATCCCCATAACCGAATACCAGGATGGGTAAGATAATGGCAATGACTGGAATCATGATACCGAATTGCAGCATATCCGTGAAGGCCACAGCATAGAGTCCACCCAGGGTGGTGTATGCTACCAGGATCAGCCCGGCGATGAGGATGGCCAACTCGTGGCTGATTCCCAAGGGTTCACCTGCAAGCTTGAACACTATGCCCATGGCGATGAGTTGCGCGCCGTAAATGGAAATCACGGCCAGCACCAGGACGACGGAGGAAAGACGCCGCACCCCTAACCCGAAGCGCTTCTCCAAGATGTCGGGAACGGTCCAGGCATCAGAACGGCGAAGCTTATGGGCGATGAACAAGCTGAAGATGATATAACCGATCAAGATGGCAGTGGGCGACCACATGATTCCGATACCGTAATGATAGGCTGCTCCGGCCTTGCCCATGGCCGCCGATGAACCGATCATGGTTGCCACCAGTGTGCCGATGGTTACCGGCCATCCCAGGGTCTGGCCGGCAAGGGCGTAATCGGCGCTTTTTTTGACGCGCTTGTAGGTGAAAATGCCAATGAATATGACCGCAACAAAATAAAGCAAAAAAACAATCATATCCACATGCCCGATCATTTTGCCGCCCTCCTTTTGATTTGATAATATTTGACGGGTTCGCAAAAACCCGCTCACCCCCCGCTGGAAACGCCATAACCTATTGATATTTCCAGGGCAGATCTCAAGGTTCAAGGCTTTTTACGACGCCATCAACTTTGACGGCTTTGGGTCTTGGCGTAAAATTGTGACTTCTTTTTGAGAGACCATCAAACGCTCAATTCAGGTGGAGGACATGCGATCGTAGCAGCCGGCGGTGAGGTCTTCTTTTTCTTCCAACAGGAGGTGCTTTTTTATCTTGTCCGATGGTGTCATGGAAAAGCGTGCCTTATACTCGATATAGCGCGGCACCTTGAAATCCGCTATCCTTTCTGAACAATAGGTGACAATCTCCCCCGGCGGGACTGTCTCGGGCGTCTGATCATCCGCGAGCACCACGTATGCCTTGACCTCTTCTCCGCGATTTTCATCCGGCACCGGAACCACCGCCGCGCTCAAGATCAGTGGATGACTGGTAAGAACGTACTCAACCTCGCTTGCGGAGATGTTATCCCCGGAACGACGGATCATGTCTTTCTTGCGCCCCACGATGTAGAAGTAGCCGGCGTTGTCCTGGCGGAATAGATCCCCTGTGTGGAACCAGCCCTGGTCGAAAGCCTCGGCTGTTTCCTGGGGCTTTTTGTAATACCCCTTGAACATCCCCGGGCCCTTTATCAGGAGTTCTCCAGTCTGTCCGGGCTTCACTTCCTCACCGGCATCGTTCACGATCTTGACCTGTCGGAACTCGGGCGGCTTGCCCACGGAGCCCGAACCGCTCATGTGCGCGTCCTCCAGAGGAACGTACATGCCGATGCCGATCTCGGTCATGCCGTATGCCTCCCGGGCCGCCACATTGAAGCGCTCCTCGAAGGGTTTGTGCATGCCGGGTGGCATCCCCCCCACGAACACGAATCTCAGGCGGTGTTGCCTGTCCAGGGGGGACTCCGGCTGTTTGAATGTCCAGGGCGCCATGGTGGCCCACGCTACGCTTACATCGTATTGCCGAACCAGATTCATATATTTTGTGGCGCTGTATTTGCGGGTTATCACCATAGTGCAGCCGATCGTGAGGCACATGATCAATTCCCACTGCGGGTCCATATAGTAAAACGGGGTTACACTCAGGAACACATCGTCCGGGAGCATTGTCTCAGCTGCATTCATTCCGAGAGTCATCCAGTATTCATGGGTCAACATGCAGCCTTTGGGAAATCCGGTGGTGCCGGATGTGTACTGGATATTGAGAAGTGCGTCGGCGGTGATATCAGCGGATGAAAAACGGGGGGATGCTTTGTCCACCAGATCACTGAGCTGGAGAGCCTCCTCCGATCTCTCCTTCCCCGCGAGCAAGACCTCCCTGACCTTCGGGGTCTCTGTCATGACTTCCCGGAATTGCGGGAGCAGATCCGCATCCGTGATAAGGGCAACCGCGTCCGAATCGTTCAGCACATACCTGAGATCCACTGCCTGGTACCTTGTATTCAGCGGAACCATAACTGCGCCCATCTTTGCCAGGGCCAGCCAGGTCAGTGGAAACTCCGGGCGGTTGGGCAGCATCACGGCCACATGGTCGCCCGAGCTGATACCCCTCGCGGCAAGTGCGTTGGCAAAACGATTGACATGTTCGTTGAGGCTGTTGAAGCTGAACACCTCATCTTCCGGGTGAAACCTTAAGACCTCTTTTTCATTGAAACGTGTTGCAGCATTCTCGACCAGGACACCTATATTTTTTTCCAGCTCAACGCTTTTCATATCTGTTCCTCACCTGAAGGGTCATGTAGTTTCAAAGAGTCGCAATGCATTTTGATAGAGCCACTTTTCCTTCACTTCCTCTTTTAAAGGGAGGGCGCGTATTTCTTCCACTATCGTCTTGAGGGGTAGCCCGAGGTCGCCTGCTCCCGAAGCGAAAACCACCCGATCCTGAAGCAACGTGCTGCCGAACTGCAGGAGCATATCGAACCCGGATCCGGCAACGGCAAGATACTTGGGCCGATGTGAGGAAAAATCGATGTACACGTTCTGGTGGCGCCGGGCCACGCCTACCAGCTCCGGAACCCATGGCCAGCCACCGCAGCTTGCAACAAGCGGCACCTCCGGAAAATCCATGGCCACTCGGTCAAGATGCAGGGGGCGGCCTATATCCATGGGGTAGTCCGTGCGATAGGTCATGGCCGTGTAGATGAAAACCGGAATCTTGAGCTCTGCGGCCCTGGCATAACAGGGATAAAACCTGGGATCGTCGGCTTTGATCCCCCAGCGATAGGGGGATGCATAGACGGCCGCGAACCCCAACTCCTGAACGGCCCGATCCAACTCCTGAACGCCCCTTTTTCCCTCAAAAGGGTTGTAAACGGCCATCCCCTTGAGCCTGCCGGGAAGTTTGGCAATATTTTTTGCCGTTTCATCATTATCTTGACCCTCGCAAAGCCCCCAGTCGATACCGGCTTTGTCCATTTCCTGCACAAACCGGCCGGGGTCGATGGTGATCTTCTCCGCCAGGGTGAGGATCATCCGGTCCTGCTCCTCAGGCGAGAGCTCGCGGCGTTTCTCCTCGATCTCCTCCATACTTGTGCCCATGGCCGCCGCCCACTGCGGACCGAATATGTGGCGGTAGTTTGAAAGCCCCCCTCCTTTTTGATCGAGGAGGAATGTTTTTATCATTTCCACATTTTGTTCAAGCGAACGAGGAAAGTCCAGTCTCAGATCGATGGTTCTTGACATCATCACATGCCCTTTCAAGTTTCATCCGTTCATGTAAGCCCACGATTTTATCAAGAGCTAGGCTTCTCGAGTTTGTTGTAGGGAAGTGGGCCCGCTGAAAAGGGGTGTTGACCGACTCGCTTATAATGATAAGAGACCATCAGGAGCTTTGCGGGAAGACTTCCAATGCTCTTCCCGCTGTAGGGAATATCCCCGTCGAAGTAAACGCTGTCACCGGCTTCAAGTGTGTAAACTGAACCCCCATAGGTGAATTCGACCCTCCCTTCCAGAATGAAAAAGAACTCCTCTCCCTCAAACTGGTAGACTTGGTGGTGATCCGAAGGAAGCTCGATAACGTATGGATGCATATTCCCGCCATATTTGCCGTCCGCCAGGGGCCATCGCTTGAGATCCGTGGCTTGAACCTCAGGCTCCTTTTCGATCCACTCATGTTTTCGTGAAATGGCCAGCTTGTTTTCCGGAGGGGGCGCCTCATTGTCCCTGAAGAAGTAGGACAGGTTTGTGCCGAGGGCCTTGGCTATCCTGTGTAGCGTGGAGATGGGAGGGGCACTTTCTGCGTTCTCGATCTTAGAGAGGTAACCCTTGGAAAGTCCGGTGATCTCAGAGATACGGGAGAGGCTAAACCCTTTCTCAATACGAAGCTCTCTGATTTTAGATATGATATCGACTGGTTTCATTGCGCCTGTCCTGGTTATGGAATGAAGAGTTTCCTATTGGATAACTGTCAGGAACCAGTTTGTCAACAAAACAATGCCCGCACATGAGCCCGGTGTCAGGTTGGAGCGGGAAAGCAGGCGGGCCGATGAGCCGGACAGGAGCCGCCGGGCAAAGGTCTCCCATCCAGCCTGTCGTCATCTGTCATGACATATGACGACAGACCTGTCATAAGAAATGACGCCTTCCAACGCCTTGGCTATCCGCACTCAGTCCGGATCGACAGCAGCGCCTCTGTCAGCGACTCTCCCCCAGCCAGCGTTCCGTAAAGCCGGTCCTCGGGGTCTTCGGGCCGAGGGGTCAGAATGATCGTTCCCCCCACCTCCCGGACCCATACCTTCATGCCCGGTTTCAGTCCGACCTTCTTTCGAAGCACGGATGGGATGACGATTCGGCCCTTTGACGAAACCGTTACGGTTCTCGTGCGTGTTTCCACCATGTCGCTCCGATCCCTGTTTTTGTAGCATCAGGCACTTTGATCAATCCGCCGAAAAACACTCCACAGCCGATTGAAAAGCAATGGGTCCATAAAGGCAGGCATCCAGGATGGACAAAACTTCAGAAAGCAATTCATCGTCACTGTGCTCTATTCGTTTGGCGCGACGAGTGCGGAAATCAACGGATTTTACCTGCTCCACCATCACAAAACCTATGATCTTACGGTTTTCGGTGACGGGAACATGAAAAGGAAATCCTCAATTTACCAGACCTCCTTACCGACCGGTTCACCGCAGTCTACCTCCTCGGCTTGA
>CAZNLT010000256.1:0-5863 GCA_964573705.1 uncultured Desulfobacterales bacterium | reverse complement strand
TGCTCTGGGGCACATCCTGGACATCTTCCTCCATTTTGTTGGCTGTCACGGTGATCGTTTCAAGCACTGCCGTCTTCTTGTCTTCGGGTTCCTCGCACCATGCACCGTTCTGAATCAGCACCGACATGCAACCGACTATGCAGAACAGCTTCCATGTTTTTTTCAGATTCATTTTCTTCTCCTCCTCAAACGTGATTCAAATTTACACATCAGAACTTCCACCCCTTGACCCGCTGCTGTTCGTCCCACAGCGATTTATACAGGCCGTCGCGTGACATCAGTATCTCGTGGGTTCCCTCCTCCACGATGCACCCCTTGTCGAGCACCACTATTTTGTCGGCCCGGGATATGGTGTTGAGGCGGTGGGCGATCACCACCACGGTCCGGTTTTTCACCAGCTCGTCGATGGCCGCCTGGATGTGAAGCTCATTCTCCGGATCGAGGGCTGCGGTGGCCTCGTCGAGCAAAACGACCGGCGCGTCCTTTAACAGGGCCCGGGCGATGGAAAGGCGCTGCTTTTCACCGCCCGAAAGCGTGCTGCCGCCCTCTCCGACCATGGTGTCATAGCCGCCGGGCAGGGCGGAGATGAATTCATGGCACCGGGCCGTTTTGGCGGCCGCGATAATCTCTTCGCGAGCGGCTTCGGACCGGCCGACGCGGATGTTGTTGAAGATCGTATCGTTGAACAGGTAAACGTCCTGGAACACGATGGAGATGTTGGCCAACAAATGATCGGTGGCGTAGTCTTTGATGTTCCGGCTGCCGATGCGGATTTCACCCGAATTCACGTCCCAGAACCGGGCGATCAGGCGTGTCAGGGTGGTTTTCCCCGAACCGGAAGGCCCGACCAGGGCGGTCAGGGATTTTCCCGGGATACGCAGATCGACCTTTTGCAGCACCGGGGTTTCATGGTAGCCGAAGGAGACATCTTTGAGCCGGATGCCGAAGGCTTTGAACGGTTCGTGCGGGTCCCCTTCCGGCAAGGGTCTGGTTTTTCGCAGGGCATCCACGCGATCCACGCCGAGCTTGTAGTAGTTGACTTCCGCCATGAAGATCAGCCCGTGCATCAGCGGGTCGTAGATGCGAGACCCCAGGACAAGAAACAGGATGTACACCGGAAGCGAGACCTCGCCCGACGCCAGCAGTGTGAAGCCCAGAAGGATGATGAGCGTGAAGCCGCCGTTCAGGATAAAAGACGCCAGCAGGACGGTCGGCCCCGATCCGGCCTCCAGCTTGATGCTCTGGACCTTCAAACGGTGAAACGCCTTTTCCAGACGTTCGAACCGGGTCCCGCCCAGGTTGAAGGCTTTGATCAGCCGGATGCCCTGAATGTATTCGATCATGCGCGAGGCCGAATCCACCTTGTACTTCTGGTGCCTGGTCCCGAAATGCTTGATGAGCCGCAGGGAAATCCAGACCGCCGGCCACGCCAGGGGAATGACCAGGGCCGCCGCCAGGGCCAGCTTCCAGCTCATGAAGGCCAGGCAGACCAGCAACACCGACGGCGCGGCCAGGGCGCCGATCATATGGGGAAACTGGTGGGACAGCAGTTGCTCGATATTCGCGTAGTCGGACACGATGTAGGCGCCGATGTCGCCCGGGTCCCGGGTGTTGTAAAATCCCATCGGCAGTTTTCTCAGGTGCTCGGCGAGTTCCAGTCGGCCGTCGGCGCAGATCTCGTAGCTGCCCTTGTACGTAATGGAATAGGCCTTGCGGCTGATGAAAAAGAGCAGGACCAGCGAGACGAGCAGCGCCACGCACCAGTACGTTATCCGGCGGAGATCGAGCGCAGCGCCGGGATGCTCCAGGGGTTTGAAGAGTTCCCACACCACCAGCAGAGTGATTCCGTAGGGCGCGCCGCGGAACAGATATTCGAGGACGGTCCAGCCGATGAGCGGCCTCACCCGTTCGGGCCGGCCCATGGTGGCGGCGTTCATGATTGCCTGATAGGTCATGTCGATTCTATTCGCTCCTTTCAAGGGATGTATGCCGCTGCTGAACGGAAGAAGCAGCCCGTGTTTTAAGCCGCGGAATACAGGGAAAAGGTGGAAAAACATTGTCGGGTGCGTTAGTGAAGCGTCACGCCCCTGCCATAAAATCCTTTACGCCTCTTGAGGATAGGGTGTCGGCATTGCTCCGGAGGGAACGGACGCATCGCCGCTCTCTTTTGTCGGGGCGAGCACCCACTGCCGGGATTGGGTGTAGTTGCGCCACATCCGGTTGTAAATCCCCCCCAGCGCCGTGAGTTCATCGTGACGCCCCTGTTCGGCGATGACGCCGTTGTCGATGACCAGGATACGGTCCGCGTTGGTGATGGTGGACAGCCGGTGGGCGATCACCAAAACGGTTTTTTCCCGGATCAGATGCGAGAAAGCCTCCAATATTTTGCCCTCATTCTCCGGGTCGGCGTAGGCGGTGGCTTCGTCCAGCACCACGACGGGCGCGTTTTTCAGGATCGCCCGGGCCAAGGCGATGCGTTGGGCCTCCCCGCCGGACAGATAGGTCCCGCCCTCGCCCACCAAAGTCCGGTACCCGTGCGCCAGGGATTCGATGAACCCGTGGCATTGAGCCGCCTTTGCGGCTTCCACCACCGCATCGAAGGGGGCGGCGATGCAACCCATTCGGATGTTCTCCTCGATGGTGTCGAAGAAGAGCATGTTATCCTGGAAGACGAAGGCGACGTGATCCATCAGCTCCTTCGCAGGGATGTTTTGGATGGGCGCGCCGCCGATACGGATCTCACCGGCGTTTACATCCCAGAACCTTGCGGTGAGCATGCCGATGGTGCTCTTCCCCGCGCCTGAGGGTCCCACCAGCGCGGTGACGCTGCCGGCCTCGGCGGTAAACGACACGTTTTTGAGCACCGGCTTTTCATGATAGGCGAAGGTGACGTCGCGAAATTCCACCGTCGCCCCGTCCGGTCTGACGGGGGTTGCCGGCTCGGGGATCTCCGGTTTGTCCAGAATGTCGTCGATCAGGCCCACGCCGAGGGAGTTCTGACTGAGGTAGCTGCCCATATACAGCAGCTTCAGCATGGGGAAGAAGACGCCGCCGCCCAGGATGAGAAACAGGAAGACCGTGGGAACATATTCCGCATACGCCGGGGCCTGCAAAAGCAGCAGGACGCCGACCGGAATAATGAACAGGATCGTGGAGGACAGCATGGTGAGGAACCCGGTGTAGGCGGGGGCGAACCTGCGGCTCATCACCCCGCAGAAATCCCTGAAGTCTTCGATATCCCGTTTCAGCCGTTCGAAGCTGTCCAGGGAGCGGCTGAACACCTTGACCACCTGGATGCCGCGAACATACTCCACGATGCTGGCGTTCATGCGGCCCAGGGCCGCGTGGTAGTCGGCATAGGCTTTTTTGCCGCTGCCGCTGAGCAGCATGCTCGCCTGGATGGCCACGGCGATGCAAAAGACGATGATGACGACGATGGCCAGCCGCCAATCCGCGTAAAGCAGATATCCGACGACCAGGAGCGGAAACACGACCGCCTGGGTGACGTCCGGGATATGGTGGGCCACGAACAGTTCGATGCGCTCCACGTCCTCGGACATGACCTTTTTGATCTCTCCCGACGCCCGCTTGGTGAAATAGCCCAGCGGCAGCCGGGCCAGCTTTCGCGCCAGGGCCACCCGCAGTTCATACAGGATGTTGAAGGCGGCGATGTGGGAAAGCATGGCCGAGGCGTAGGTCAGAAGGCCGAAGGCGCAGATCGCCCAGAGGCTGATGAATCCCCACCTCCAGATCAGATCTTTATCCAGCAGGCGGATGTCCGCCGCATTGGCGGCCAGTTCATCAAGAATCACGTACACCGCCGCGTAGGGGACGAACTGGCAGATCGACGCCCCGACCGCCAGGACCATCGAACCGATCAGCCACCATTTTTTGGTTCCCGCGATCTCGATGAGCCGCGGAACGCCGGTTTTGCGCTTTTGTCGTTGGTGTCCGGTTTCCATATTCCTCCTCATTTCACCGTGAAGGTCAGACTGGCGCCGTGGTAAACCTGCTCCGCCTTGCCGAATAGGTCTTTCAGGGGGCCGTCCTCGGTGACGTCGTCCTTGTGGCTGACGCTGATCATCCACTGACCGCTGCTCTGAACGCGGAATTGGGCCTTGCCTTCCATGATGTAGGAAAAGAGGGAAAACCCGTCGCTCTGGCCGAAGCCGCTGCTGTGCGCCGTGATGTATTCGATGCTTTTGGCCGTGGCGGTGAGCGGCTCGCCGTTGAACCGGACCTCCACCTCCACCCGGTCTCCCGCATGCAGGTCGCTCAAATCCGTCCGGGGGATGATCTCCAGACCGTGTCCCAGGGGTTCGGGGTTCATCCATTGGCCCAGGGTCAGGTATGCTTTGGCGAACGCCTGGTATTTCACGCACATGAGGACTTTTTGGATGTCATCCAGTTCATCCTTCGGCTTCAGCTGCATCCGTGTCCTGCCGTCGTTGTCGATGTACTGCGTGAAAAAAGAGGGCCTGGAAACTGCGCTCAGCTGGTAAACGCCGGGGGCGCTCTCCTTCTTCAGGGCGATCTTCTGCGCGCCGAAGTCCGCCGCGAAAAGGTCGAAGTTCTTTTTGGAGAGTTCCGGTTCGCTAAGTTTGAACTCGGGCTTGAGCAGATCGGTTCGGGTTTTGTCCGGCTCGATCAGTTCGAATTTCTCAATGGCGATACGGCCGTTGGGCGAGGTTAGAATATCGTCCATGGGCAGGGCGTGACCCCAGCCCAGGGAGACCATTGTATGCGGGGGCTGATGCGCATGGGATTCAAACGAATTGATCCAGATGCTGTGGGCGTGAACCGCTGAAACCATGGATACCATGCCGACCAAAACTGCTGTTAGCAAACCAAAAGTCCCTTTCATTGTTTGTTCCTTTCATAATATGCGTTTAATAAAAATAGACCGGCCGAAGATGAACGGCTCCTGCCGACGGGGACGCAGCCCCGCTCTTCCCAAAAAAAATTCGCTCATTCACCCATTCCAGCCACCGCGGACAGCATGGCGATACAAGCCGCCGATCCGACCCGGCCCTTCACTTTGTTCATCATTCTCCCTCCGGTGTCGTGAATTAATGATGTCTATCGGTTGTTGTTGTTTATTTCGCGGCTTTCCCCGATAGATCGCCGGGCTATAACAGCCGCGTCGATTATCGGCTGTTTTGAAAACCGCTTTCGACCCCCATCCGTGCATGACCGGATGACGTTTGTTAGACTGCCTGAAAATTGTTTGAAATTACTGACCTCCAAGACGACCTATCTATCACTGTCATCTGAAAAAGGCTGTCGATGCGTGAACATTTTTTTGCGATTCGTGAAAACATCACCATTTCCGGTTTTTTCATCCAACGACAAAAATCATTCTTCCATCGACAGCATTCACCTCCTGAGATTGGTATGATCCCTTCTTCCGGGAACGGATACACAATCCGGGTTGATTAATCGAGGTGCAATCACCGATGGCATAAAGGAGGAGGGAATCGAATGAACCATCATACCTGCAGGAACGGTAGAAACGGTCTCGCCGGTTTTTTCCGCGGCGCCACGGATCACATCATCCGCTGCCGCTGGCGGTGGCTGTTGGCCGTCGCGGCGGTCACCGTCTGTTTTGTGATGCAGATGGAAAAGCTCCGGTTCGACAACTCATCCGACATCTGGTTCGTGGAGGGGCACGAGAGCCTGACGGCCAAGGCCCGTTTTGACGCGGCCTTCGGCAATGACGAATTCACCATCCTTCTGTTCACGGAGGAGGAGACGCCGTTTACACCGGAAAACCTGAAAGCCATGGGGGGGCTGGCCGACCGGTTCGAGACCGATGTGCCGTATGTGCGAAAGGTGACCTGGCTGGGCAACGTGGAGCGCATCC
>CAZNLT010000255.1:0-6026 GCA_964573705.1 uncultured Desulfobacterales bacterium | reverse complement strand
TTGTACGCTGGACCGAACAAGGCGCGCCGAAAGGCGCCGGCGAGAGCGGCGAATTGGTTGAAAAACACTATTTGGTGGAGTTTAAGCCAGGAATCAGGAGGTAACATTGAATTCCAGAAAAATTTTACAGGATCAGGTCGCATTGGTTACGGGGGCAAGTTCCGGAATCGGAAAAGCCATCAGTTTGGCGATGGCGGATGCCGGTGCAAAGGTGGTCGTCAACTATATCTCGGATAAGGGTTCCGCAGATCAGATGGTGCAAGACATTCAGGATGGCGGCGGGACCGCCATGGCCGTTCGAGCGGATATCAGCCGGGAAGATCAGGTCACCGAAATGTTCCGATCCGCTTGCCGGGCGTTCGGCACCGTCGATATCCTGGTGAACAATGCGGGCATTCAGAAAGACGCCGGTTTCCTGGAGATGAGCCTGGATGACTGGCAGGCGGTTCTTGCGGTGAATCTCACCGGCTGCTTCCTGTGCGCCCGAGAGGCCGCCAAAGAGTTCTGTCGGCGCGGAGTGGTCGCGGACCGGTCCAAAGCGGCCGGAAAAATCATCTTCATCAGTTCGGTACACGATGTGATTCCCTGGGCCGGACATGCCAATTATGCCGCTTCAAAGGGGGGCGTCAACATGCTCATGAAAAGCCTTGCCCAGGAGATGGCCCCACACAGGATACGTGCGAACAGCATCTCTCCCGGCGCCGTCAAAACGAACATCAATCGGGAGGCTTGGGAAAGCGCGGAAGGAGAGGAAAAAATGCGAAAGCTCATCCCGTACGACCGGGTCGGAGAAACCGAGGATATCGCTCCGGTGGCGGTCTGGCTGGCTTCCGACCAGGCCGATTATGTGACAGGGATCACCCTGTATGTGGATGGCGGCATGATGCTGTACCCGGGTTTTCGAACCGGAGGATGAATTTCAATCGATGGTAGACGGCAAAGCAGGAAACCAGGATGTA
This sequence comes from uncultured Desulfobacterales bacterium, assembly GCA_964573705.1. Classification (GTDB taxonomy): domain Bacteria; phylum Desulfobacterota; class Desulfobacteria; order Desulfobacterales; family Desulfococcaceae; genus JAABSQ01. The sequence goes on along the minus strand of CAZNLT010000255.1, from coordinate 5,067 downwards.
TAAAAAAATCAGCGATTACGGAATCATCGGCAACTCCCGCACTCTGGCACTGGTGGGAAACGACGGCAGCATCGACTGGCTGTGCCTTCCTTATATGGACTCCGCCAGTGTTTTTGCCGCCCTTCTGGACGAACACCAGGGCGGCCGGTTCTCTGTTCAACCGGTCGATGACTGGGACTCCGTTGCAGAATATCTTCCGGGCACCAATATTTTGGAGACGATGTTCCGCACGCGGCACGGCATAATGAAACTGACCGACTTCATGCCCGTCTCACGGGACAACGGCATAGACACCGGCAGTGAATTTTCTGAAATCTATCGTTGCGTGGAGGCAACCCGGGGGGAAGTGATCTTCGAGGCGGTGTTTGATCCCCGGTTCGATTACGCCAGGGAGGCCACCTTACTCGAAGCAAAAGAGGGGGCGCTGGTCGCAAAGGGGGGGAATGATACCCTTATCTTGTCCGCGACCCATGGGCGTTGGACGATTCAGGAAAATGGGGCCAAAGCGGAATGGCGTCTGAAACAGGGAGAGCGCCTCTGGTTGCGCCTTCATTTCGGTAACGGCGGCGTTCCCCCGCTCCGGGAGGAACAGGCGGAAAAAGCCCTTACAGAAACCGAAAACTACTGGCGAAACTGGCTCGAAACAAACGAAACCGGAAGGGACCTCGATCTCGGGCGCCTCGAACCCATGATCGATCGTTCGGCGCTGGTGCTGAAGCTTTTGGAGTTCAGTCCGACCGGCGCCATTGCCGCCGCCGCCACCACCTCCCTGCCCGAAGCGATCGGCGGTGTTCGCAATTGGGACTACCGTTTTTCCTGGATACGGGACTCCGCGCTCACGGTGGAGGCGCTTTACAATGTGGGGCACCTGGCGGAGATGGAAGCCTACCTTCACTGGATGGAATCGGTGATCCGTCAAAGCGGGGCGGACCCGCAGATTCTGTACGGGCTTCGGGAGGGTGCACAACTGCTTGAAGAGGAACTTCCGCACCTGGAAGGGTACAAGAACTCGGCCCCGGTGCGTATCGGAAACGGGGCCTATGACCAGAAACAGCTCGATATTTACGGCGAAATCATGGATGCCGCGTTACGGCTGTCCGGCTATGTCGGAAAGATCGACTACACCCTGTGGCCGTTTTTACGCGGTATCTGCGACACCGTCGTCAAAGAATGGCAAACCAAGGATTCCGGTATCTGGGAGGTCCGGGGCGGCCCCTACCACTTTGTCTATTCCAAGATCATGTGCTGGACGGCGCTCGACCGGGGGATCACCATCGCCGGCCGGTACGGATTTCCGGCGGACCTGGACCGGTGGACCCGTCACCGGGACCGGATTCGACAGGAGGTGTTGGAGAAAGGCTGGAGTGAGGAAAAAAAGGCCTTTGTTCAGCACTATGAATCGAATGCACTCGACGCCAGCAATCTACTGATCCCCTTTTACCGTTTTCTCTCCTACGACGATCCCCGAATGGTATCGACGGTCGAGGCCATTCAGCGGGAACTCACCGATGAAGACGGGCTGGTCTTCCGCTATACGGCGGAGGACGGTCTTCCGGGCGCAGAAGGGGTTTTTCTGGTCTGCTTCTTCTGGCTGGCGGACAACCTCATCGGCCAGCACCGGTTTGAGGATGTGCGGAACCTCCTGTCCCGCTTGGGAAAGACCGCCAATCACCTGGGCCTTTTCCCCGAAGAGTACGACACCCGCTGGCGTGAAGCCCTGGGCAATTTCCCCCAGGCCTTCACGCATATCGGATGCATCAACAGCGCAGTTTCGCTCTGCAAAACCAAGGCGCGGCTGCAAAAGACCATTCCTGAAAAGAGCTTTTCGCAAAAGATTGAACAGAAACTGCTGGTGACCCGAAAACATCTGTTGAATCAGGGGCATCCAACCGGTAAACCGGATTCAACCGATATCATCAAGGATTTGAAACACCTGATGAACACCTTGCGGGGCGCCTACTTTCGAACAGCGGAAGGGCGGATCGCCTATGAAGAGATGGCCGACTCCCGGGTATACCGGGAGTACGTGGAATGCAGCCTCTATCTGAACCGGTTTGATCTGTCCTCTCTCGAAACCCGGAATGAACAACTGGCCTTCTGGATCAATCTTTTCAACGTACTCGTGATTCACGGGGTCATTGCCTCGGGTATCCGGGATTCGGTCAAAGAGATGCCCCGGTTTTTCCGGCGAATCCGATACCGAATCGACGGCCTCCATTTCAGCCCCGATGATATCGAGCATGGAGTTCTGCGAGCCAATCACCGCCTCCCCCATTCGGTTTTCAAACCCTTCGGCAGCGGTGACCCGAGGCGCCGATTCGTGATCGAAGCGGTGGATCCCCGAATCCATTTTGCCCTGGTATGCGCCTCGTCTTCATGCCCCCCGATCGATATCTACACCGCTGAAAATCTGGATGAGGATCTGACGGTTTCCGGAAAAACCTTTCTAAACGCCGGCGGCATTCAAGTGGACCGGGAACAGCAACAGGTCAGGCTGTCCCGGGTTTTTAAATGGTATGGAGAAGATTTCGGCAGCACCGATGCGGAACGGCTTCGGTTTATAGCGCCGTATCTATATGACGAGGAGAACCGACGGTTTTTAATGGAAAAAGCCGATTCGGTAACCATTGAATACCAACCCTATGACTGGCGGCTGAACCGTACCTGACATGGAAAAAGTCTTTCAAATTGCAGTTGTCTTTCCATAAAGCCGTTTCAAAATACCTTTTCTCATTTTGGGTGGTCTATTTTTCCTTCTCATGAGGGTGTTTCCTGTGTCAGCTGATTCGAGTTTCCCCGACCGATACTGTAAGGCCGGGGAATCTGCTTCGGCCAGTTTTCGGACCTATTCAACCATGAAGGAGGCCCTCATGACGACCCGCCATTATGTTTATATATTTTTCACTGTTCTGATCTTCGGCTGGGGAACGGCGCCGGCATCCGCAGATATTTATTCCGTGACCGACCCGGACGGAGGTATTCTCTACACCAATGTCCCGCAAAGCCCCATGACGGAGAATGCCGCCCTGTTTATGGAGTGCCCGGAACCGAGATCCACGGATGCGGGGGCACCGGAATTTGAGACGGATACAAAGCCCGACGAAGAATACAGCGCCGGGGAGGCGGCCTATCCATCGGCGCCTGCCGACGGATTGACGTCGGAGGTAGAGGACTCGGAGTATGTCGATACCGCCGACACGGAGAAACCGACTGAAGCGCCTGATGCCGAGAGCGAGAAAGCCCTGGCGATAGAAGAGCCGGAGTATGAGCAGTCTCCGTCGGTGCCTTACGAGGAGGCCGATGGCGATAGCCAAGCGCTGGATGCCTATGAAACGGACGGGTCGGGATACCTTCCGGTGGGAGGCGTCTATTCTCGCCGCGGGTATTCTCCAAAATACCGATTCAGCGGGTCATTTTCCCATACCCGCCGCCGCAAATCGCATCCGTACCTCTGCAATCCGGCAGGGATGGCGGCTGCTCGCCAAGGCCGCGCCGGTCAGAAGAACAGGCGCCTATTTTTTCGAAGGATTCAAATTGAGAGGAGGATGTGATATGCTTATCTTTTTGCGGTCTAAGCGAAGTTCCGAAAATCTTCGATTCTACCCGGCCCGTTTGTATTCCCGGGTAGAATCGAAGATTTCGCCCGGCGAAGATCAGCAGGACAGCGGCGGTCACCAGAAAATACCAGGGGAACCATTCGATGGAGATCATAAAGACCCGGTTCTCCAGAGCCGGATCGGCGAGATCGGGATGGACATCCGTGACTCGCCACCGCAGTCCGGTCAGCAGGATCGAGTAGAGAACTCCGATGATGCCGTAGGCCAGATTGTAGGAGAGCCCCTTGAAGCTGAGGACGGTGGCCCGCTGTCTGGAGTCGGTGATGCGGTTGAGATAGCGGCTCAGGAAAAAGGTCGACAGAAGCATCACGCTGTAGAGGACCAGCATGGGGACCAATCCCCAGATCGGCCAGAAAAAGGTCATCCCCAGGAGGCCGGCGAAGGTCAGCAGGATCAGGAGGCCGAAGTTGAACCGGGGTGTGAACCGCTCCGCCAGAAGCTTTGCCAGCCGGGGGATGAAAAGCCCCAGAACCGCCATTCCGGAACCGATGAGGCCGAAAGTGGCTTCGGGCAGGGTGATCATTCGAAAGTACTGGCTGTTGAGGGTGAGCAGCATGCGAATGATATGATCAAAAAGAAGTCCGGCCAGAATCAGCACCAGGGCGAAGGGGGTTCGCAGGATCCATTTTCCGGCTGTCAAGGTAATCCGGAAGGCTTCCCGGAAGGTGGCGACGCACTGGCCCGGTTCCGGGCAGGTGTCGGTGTCATCTGTCGGAACCTCGCGCATTCGCCAGGTGGTAACCAGTGTCATCAGGGCCATGCCCAAGGTGAGATAGAGCGGGAACCGAAGGGTGTCCGCCTGGGTGAGGGGGCGGTCGAGACCGAGCCCGAGCCCGTCGGCCACTGTTTGCATGAGGGCCGGGTCATAGACCGCGGCCCCCAGGCTCATGGCGATGATGAAGGCGGCCGCCTGGTAGCGCATCTGCCGCTCCAGCACCGTGTCCCAATCCTCGATATTCCCTTCCCGGGCCAGGGAATCATACGCCAGGGCCTCGTCGGCGCCGCTGGCGGCCGCTTCCGCAGCCCCGCTGAAGACCCGATTGATCAAAAAGAAGACGAACAGCAGGGTGGGATGTCCTTTGGGCGCAAAACAGAGCAGGGCCATCTCCGCCACCATGAGAACCCCGGTGGCCACCAGCAGATTGCGGCGGCCGATGGTGTCGGCCAGGGCCCCGGAGGGCACCTCCAGCAATACGATGGATGCGGCCCAGGCCGCGTTCAGAAGGGCGAACTGCTCCAGGGTAAGGCCGAAATCGAGAAACAGGATCGTAAACACCGGGTAGTAGAACCGGGCGTTGAAAAAGATGCGAAAAGCGATGAAGAGTCGAACATTTCGAATGGAAAAAGGCGATCGGGTTCGCGGGTCCGGCATCGAAAGTTCCCCATCTGAAGGGTTTCAGGGGCGCGGCCTCGCGCCCCCACAGCAACGGCAGCAGGTCCACAGTCAGTC